>VBLP01000045.1:30528-56101 GCA_005887925.1 Deltaproteobacteria bacterium
CACGCGGATCCCGCCGTGCACGGTCTCGCCGCCGTGCATGCCGCTGTCGCCGTGCGCGTGGCCGCGGTCGGCGCCGTGGATGTGGCCGTCGTAGTCGGCGTACTCGGCGGCCGACTCGGCCTGCTCGACCAGCTCGCGGAGCGCCGCGTACTCCGACCACTCGGCGTCGAGGTCGTTGTAGAAGCCGAGCTCGCCGTCGAACGGCGCGAGCTTCTCGAGCAGCGCCTCGGGATCACCGGCGCCGTAGAGGTAGAGGAAGAACGAGCCGTCCTCGCACTTCCACGCCACGAAGGTCCAGCCGAGCGCCGCGCACGCCGGCTCGAGCCATTGCTCCTGGAACGCGCCGAGGCGGCGATACGCCGCGGCGTCGGGCTGGCCCGAGAGATCGGTGACCGGGTAGGGCAGCTCGACGACGAAGATCTTGGGCTGGTCCGCGCGCGGCTCGACATCGCGGATCAAGAACATGGCGGCAACGCCGTCCTCGCGCTGCGCGTGCACCTGGTGCCAGACGTTGTCGGAGACCATGGGATAGGGTACCCCGCGGCGGGCGAATCGGCGGCCGACGCGCGCCGGGATCACATGTGTGACAACTCGACGCGGTAGCGCTCGCGGCCGTCGATCCCGCGCAGCGCCACCGTGAGGGCATCGCCGGTGACGTCGATCGTTCCGAAGCTCTGCAGGCCGTCCCAGGGCGCGAGGTTGGAGTGACCGGGCGCTGGCGCCCACTGGAACTTCACGTCGATCCCGAAGGTGGGATCCGGAGTGTTGGGGCTGAACGTACCGGCGTGGATCGGGCCGGCGACGAACTCCCAGAACGGGTCGAACACGGCGCCGGTGGCGCGCGCGGGATCGTAGTGGTGCGCGGCGGCGTAGTGGACGTCGGCGGTCAGCCACGCGAGGTTCTGGACGCCGCGCTCGCGCAGCGCCGCGAGGATGCCGGCCAGCTCGCGCTCGCGACCCAGCGGCGGCCCGTCGCCGTTGGCGAAGCCCTCGTTGCGGGAGTTGTCGGGGCCGTCGCCGATCACCAGGCCGATCGGCTGATCGCAGGCGATGATCTTCCAGCGCGCCCGCGACGCGGCGGCGGCCTCGACGAACCACGCGGCCTGCGCCGCGCCGAGCATCGCGCCGGTGGCGCCGCGGTTGGCGTCGTTGGCGGTGCGGAACGACCGGCAGTCGAGGACGATCACGTCGAGCAGCGGTCCGTAGTGCAGGACGCGGTGGACCGGGCCGGGCGGGACCGGCGTCCACTCGATCATCGCCTGGCGCGCCCGCGCCGACAGGACCGAGGCCCGGCGCTCGGTCCGGTAGCGATCGTCATCGAGGACCTGGCCGGGCCACCAGTTGTTGTGGGTCTCGTGATCGTCCCACTGCGCGATGATCGGGACGTCGCGGGCGAGCGCCTGGACGTGGTCGTCCTCGAGGTTGTACGCGAAGCGCGCGCGGAAGTCGCCGAGCGCCTCGGCGACCCGCGCGACGCGCTCGTTGCTGATGTTGCGCCAGATCCGGCCGTCGTCGAGCGGCTGCGCGGCGAGGATCGGGTGATCGGCGTAGATCATGTCTCCGGAGTGCAGGAAGAACGCCGGCTCGGCGTCGCGGATCGCGCGGTAGCCGCGCAGGCCGCCCCACTCGGGGTTGCGGCCGAAGCCCTGGCCGCAGGTGTCGCCGGTCCATGCGAAGCGGATGCGATCGGCGCGCGGCGTCGCGAACCGACCGGCGGCCCAGGCGCTGGCACCGCGCGCGGCTTCGCGCTCGAAGCGGACCCGGTAGCAGATGGTCTGCGCGTCGGGTAGGCCGTCGATCGCGACGGTGGCGGCGCCGTCGCTCGCGGGGCCGACGACCGGGCCTGCGATGCGCCGCGGCCGGGCGAACCGCTCGGTGGTGTCCCACTCGACGACCATGCGGGCGGGTTCGTCACAGCGCGCCCAGATCAGCGCCCGGCCGGTCTGGACGTCGCCGCTCTGCACACCGTGGGTGATCCGCGGCTGCCGGGAGCGCACCTGCGCAGACCGGCTGCAGGCCCATGCGCCCGTCGACAGGGCGCCGAGGACGAAGCGTCGGCGGGTCACCATGCCGACAACGTACCGCAATCGTTGTCCTCCGTGGCCGCGGCAGACCGATCTTGCCCCGCGCGCGGCGTGCGGTAGATGTGGCGGCGGGTTTCGCGTTCACCCGCGGCGTCCGCTATCCTTCCTTCGATGCGTGCCCTGCTCGCCACCGCCGCCCTGATCGCGGCGTGCAAAGGCGCGGCCCCGCCGGAGAAGCTGGGGCGGCCCGCGACGGGCTCGAGCGCGAGCGCGGCGGCCTCGAGCGCCAACCCGCCGTCCAAGGCGGGCTCGCTGGTCGAGGGCGCGACGATGGTCCGGCCGCATCACGAGGAGCCGGTGGTCGAGTGCCCGGCGGTGATCCCGGACAACGGCGACGACGACGCGCGCGTGTCGGCGCTGCTCTGCGCCGATCGCGCCGGCGACCTCGCGCCGACCTCCGTCGAGGCCCAGCACCTGCGCGGCGCGGCGCTCGCGGCGCTGGGGCGCGATCAGGAGGCGCAGACCGCCTACCAGCTGGCGCTCGCGCTCGATCCGGACGATCCGGAGACCCTGCGCGCGGTCGCCGACTTCTACATCAACGGCAAGGGCGAGCGCGGCCGCGATGCGCTGCGGCTCGGGCTCGAGCTCGCCCAGCGCGGCAGCCGGCGGGCCGAGGCGCGGCGCCGGCGCAACCCGCCGCTGGTCGCCGACCTCGCGGTGCTCGAGGCCCAGGCGCTCAACGACCTCGGGCGCAGCGAGGAGGCGCTGCAGCGGGTGACGGCGGCGCTGCGGATCGCGCCCAGCCGCGGCGACGCGCTGCACGAGAAGGGCGTGGCGCTGTTCGACCTGTCGCGGTTCACCGAGGCCCGGGCCGTGCTGCAGAAGGCGATCGGGATCCAGCCCGACGACGCCTACACCCACCAGATGCTCGGGCTCACGCTCGAGCAGCTCGGCGATGCCAAGGCCGAGGCCGAGTTCGCCCGCGCCCACGAGCTGGCGCCCAACGAGCTGAGCCGGCCGGTCGTGATCCCGGTCGCCGAGTTCCGGAAGGAGGTCGACGCGGTGGTCGCCGGCCTGCCTCCGGCGCGCCGGGCGCGGGTCCGCGAGATCAAGATCGAGATCGCCGACCTGCCGGATCCGGGCGACCTCGCGGCGGTCCAGCCGCCGTTCCCGCCCACGATCCTCGGGCTGTACCGCGGGCCAGTCGGCCACGCTGTGGAGCTGCCGCCGCCGGCGGGCGACGAGCCGGTGTCGATCGTGCTGTATCGCAAGAACCTCGCGCGCGCGGTCAAGTCGCGGACCGAGCTATCCGAGCAGATCCGCGACACGCTGCTGCACGAGATCGGCCACCTCGAGGGCCTCGACGAGGACGATCTGCGCCGCCGCGGCATGGAGTGAGCATGCGGGGCGCGGCGATCTCGGCGATCTCGGCGGCCCTGACCGGCGCGTTCGCCGTGTCGATGCCGGGCTGCGCCTCCGATGGCTCGCGGCCGGCGCGCACCGACGGCTCGTGCTTCATCGGCGGGTGCAACGCCGAGGTGTGCTCGGACCAGCGCCAGGTGTTCTCGCCGTGCATCTGGCGCGATGCCTACGCGTGCTTCGAGGATGCCAGGTGCGAGCGCCAGCCCGACGGCGCGTGCGGCTGGACGCCGACACCGGAGCTCGAGGCGTGCCTGGCGTCTCACGATCCGCTCCCGGGCGCGCCCCGCCAACCCTGACACGACGCCGTCAGGTTTTGCGATGAGGCGATCCTCATCGCCGGTTGACGCGCGCGGTGGGCCGACGAATACCTGCGATGACCCACCAAGGAGCGTGTGATGACCACGTTGGAAGTCGGCAAGAAGCTGGTCGAGCTGTGCAAGCAGGGCAAGAACCAGGAGGCGATGGAGGCGCTGTATGCTCCCGACATCGTCAGCGTCGAGGCGGCGGCGATGCCGGGCCTCGGCGCGGAGGCGCGCGGCCGCGAGGCCGTGTTCGCCAAGGGCAAGTGGTGGTACGACAACCACACCGTGCACTCGGCGACGACCGAGGGCCCGTGGCCGCAGGGCGATCGCTTCATCGCCCGGTTCACCTATGACGTGACCAACAAGCCGTCCGGCAAGCGGTTCACGATGGACGAGATGGCGCTGTTCACGGTCGTGGACGGCAAGATCGTCCGCGAGGAGTTCTTCTACATCACCGGGTGACCGGATGGGCATGCGGTAGAGCAGGGCGTAGTGCCGCGCGGCCCCCGGCGCGCCGACCGATGCAGCCATCGCGTACATTCGCGCGATCGCTGCGGCGGCACGGGGCGTTTCCCGGCGGTCGACCTGCCCTGGGGATCCGTAAACCTGACGCGAGGTCGGGTTCCCGCAACCCTGCGTCGTGCCCGCACCGCGGCAGAACACGAATGGTCTGCAGCGCATCCGTCGTGCCGCCGCACCGCGTGCGAGCTCCGCCGGAACCACGAAAATTACAGGCCCAACGGTGCCACGCATGCGTGCGTGGAGCGGGCGCCGCGCGGGCTGCGCCACCGGCGAGCGCCAGTCGAATGGCCGGGTCAGACAAGCCGATGACAGGAACCGCCCGCGGCCGGAACGATCCCGGGTCAGCCGGCGGCGGGGGTTGATGCACGGCTGGCGTGGGCTCTGCAGGTGCAGTGTCGCGATGGGGACCGTGGCGTGCGTGCACCGCTCCCGCGGCGAGGGCACGACCGCTGCAGTTCCGGGGGCGTGTCGTTGTCTGCTGCGAACCGAGGAGTGACGATCATGTTGGAGACGACCAGCGACAATACGATCAAGGAACACGTTCTGCGCCCTGCGATCCCCGAGATCGCGCGGCCCGCTCAGGACGCGGTCACGTTCCAGGACCTGTCGCTGAGTGAGCACGACCAGAGCGCGCGGGTCGCGCGGCTGCGCGATGCGTATTTCAAGGCCTGTCCCGAGGTCTGCATCGAGCGGCCTGTCCTGGTGACGCGCCTGCACCAGGAGCTCGCGATCTTCCACAAGGACCGCTACAGCATCCTCGACAAGGCGCGCGTCTACCGCAGAGTGCTCGAGCGGCGCGAGCCGATCGTGTGGCATCGCGAGGCGAAGGACCGCCAGGGCCAGCCGTTCACGTTCGACGGCAACTCGCTGCTCGCCGGCTCGACGACGACCAAGTACAAGGGCGTCCTGCTGTATCCGGAGTTCCTGGCGCTCGCCCTGTGGCCCGAGCTCGACACCATGTCGCGGCGCGCAGCCAATCCCTACCAGATCACGCCGCACGAGGCCGGCGTCCTGAACCGCGACGTGTTCCCCGTCTGACTCGACCGCAGCATCCTCGAGTACGCCCGCGCCGATGCCGACCGCGGCGGGCCGGCCGAGGTCAAACCCGACTTCTCGCTGTTCCAGTCCCTGGTGTTCTTCATCACGAGCAAGGCGAACTGCATCTCCCATACGATTCCCGATTTCTCCCGCGCGGTGCGCGAGGGTCTGCGCGGCGTGATCGACGAGGCCGACCGGCGCGCGTCCCGGACCACGACCGATGCGCAGCAGATGTTCTACCGGGCGATCGCCGAGGTGCTCGAGGGCATCATCGCGTACTCGCACAACCTCGGCCGCAAGGCCGCGAGCATGGCGGCCGAGGAGCCGGATCCCACGCGGCGCCGCGAGCTCGAGACCCTGGCCGAGATCCATCGCCACGTGCCCGAGTACCCGGCGCGCAGCTTCCGCGAAGGCATCACCACCGTGTGGCTGTGCTGGATCGCATGCCACCTCGAGAACCCCAACGTGGGTCTGAGCCTGGGCCGGCTCGATCAGCTGCTCCACGACCTGTACCGCCAGGACATCGCCCGCGGCGCGATGACCGTCGGCGAGGCCATCGAGCTCACGTGCTGCCTGTGGCTCAAGATCGGCGATCACGTGCCGGCGGTGCCCGAGGCCGGAGAGCAGCTGTTCGGCGGCGCGGGCTCGAACCAGGCGATCACCATCGGTGGTGTCGATCAGGACGGCCGCGACGCGGTGAACGATCTCACGTACGTGATGCTGCGCGCCATCGAGCTCATGCAGCTGCGCGATCCCAACCTCAACGCGCGGTACATGCCGGGCACCAGCTCGCGCGCGTACCTGCGGCGGCTGTGCCTGGCCAACCTGCGCACCGGGGCGACCCCGGCCCTGCATAACGACCAGGCGGTCATCGCGGCGCTCACCGCCTGCGGCCAGACGCTGGCCCAGGCGCGCGATTACGGCGTGATCGGCTGCGTCGAGCCGGGCAGCTGCGGCCGGCACTACGGGAACAGCGGCGCCGTGCTGCTCAACCTGACCTCGGCGCTCGAGCTGACGCTGTTCAACGGACGGCATCGCCACACCGGGCTCGATCAGCTCATCAGCATCGAGACCGGCGACCCGGCCACGTTCCGGACGTTCGACGACTTCCGCAAGGCCTTCGCGCGCCAGGCGCGCTGGCTCGCGAACGAGGCGATCACCGTCAACAACGCGCTCGGCCGCGCGCACCAGGCCCGCTATCCCACGCCGATCCTGTCCGCGCTGTTCGAGGGGCCGATGGCCTCCGGCAAGGACGTCATCGACGGCGGCGCCGTCATCAACTCCTCGGGTGTGGCCATCATCGGCCTGGGCGACACCGCCGATTCGCTGTCGGCGATCCAGAAGGTGGTCTACGAGGAATCCGCGCTCAGCCTGCCCGCGATGGTGCAGGCGGTCGTCGACAACTTCGTGGGCCACGAGGACCTGCGGGCGCGACTCATGAACCCGGACAAGACCCCCAAGTGGGGCAACGAGGATCGCATCGGCGACGGCAATGCGATCTGGATCGCGCAGCTCCTCGATGCCGTGATCCGGCCGCACGAGAACTACCGCGGCGGCCATTACCAGGTCGGCTACTGGACCATGACCAACCATGCCGGCTTCGGCCGGCTCATGAAGGCGCTGCCGAGCGGACGCCGGGCGGGCGAGAACTTCACCAGCGGGTTCACCCCGGTATCCGGCATGACTCCCCATCTCACTCCCACCTTGAACTCGGTGGCGTCGATCCCGGCGCGCTACCTCACCAACGGCGTGGCCTTCAATCTCAAGTTCACGCCGGACTCGCCGCCGTCGCCCGAGGAGCGGCTGGAGCGCTTCACCGACCTGGTCGAGGCGTTCTTCCACGGCCGGCTCGGCCGCGCCGGCGACGTCGAGGGTCGCATCCCCGGCGGCATGGAGATCCAGTTCAACGTCACGCGGCGCGGCGACTTCATCGACGCCGTCCGGCACCCCGAGAACCATCCGACCCTGCTCGTGCGGGTGTCGGGCTACACGGCCTACTTCAAGGACCTGAACCCGCAGATGCAGAAGGAGATCATCGATCGCACCGAGTACCTGCTCGGCACGGGCGAGGCCACTCACCCCGAGCTGTTCGACCTCATGCCGGACGCCGACAGTGCGGCCGCTGGCAAAGGGGGGACGTCATGCTGAAAACGCTCCGCCGCAAGGTCCTGCGCGTGCTCTCGAAGCTGTTCTCGGACCGGATGGCCGAGCGCCTGGCCCGGCGGCTGTCGAGGCGCTTCGTCGATCAACTCCGCGACCGGGCCACCGATGAGTTCCTCGAGATCCTGCTGCGCAGCATGGACATCGCCTTTGCGCTCAGCGGGACCTATCGCAAGAACAACCTCGACAAGTTCCACGCCCGGTACGTGTTCGCCACGCGCGACGGCAAGGTCGGCGCCACGGCGGACTTCGCCGACGGCGACATGAAGGTGTCCGACGAGGCCAAGGACGACTTCACCGTGCGGATCCGGTTCAAGGACGCCGCGGCGCTTCGCCGCTTCCTGTTCGCCGAGAAGCAGGACGTGCTCACCTCGGTCCTCGACAACGAGGTCGAGATCGACGGCAACGTCAACTACGTCTACAAGCTCGGCTACATGGCGAACGACCTCGAGCGGCGCCTGGGCATGGCCGCCTAGGCGGGGAGGAGCCGGGCCATGCCAGCGGGTTCCCGCGCCAGCACCGGCCACGAGCCGGCGCCCCTGGTGGTGGACATCAAGCGCCACAGCCTCGAGGACGGTCCCGGCATCCGCAGCGTGGTGTTCTTCAAGGGCTGCTCGCTGCGCTGCTGCTTCTGTCAGAACCCCGAGACCCAGGCGCCCTATCCGGAGATCGTGGTGGCCGTCGATCGTTGCCTCCGCTGCGGCCTGTGCGTGGCGGCTTGCCCGCTCGGCGCCGTGGATCTTCAGCGGCCCGGCATCGTGGACCGCGCGCGATGCGACCGCTGCGCCGTGTGCGCGGAGGTCTGCCCCAACCGGACGCTGCGCCGCATCGGTGTCTCGTACACGCCCGAGGCCCTGGCCGAGGTGCTGCTGCGCGATCGCCATTTCTACGCCCACTCCGGGGGCGGCATCACGCTCTCGGGCGGGTGCACGTCGCGCTCGAGACCGGCGGCTACTTCGACGACTACGAGACGTTTCGCGACCGGGTGCTGCCGTACATCGATCTCGTCGATATCAGCCTCAAGCTCGCCGACCCCGCAGCGCACCGAGCGGTCACCGGCACGTCCAACCAGATCTTCCTCGCCAACCTGCGGCGGCTCGCGCGTGAGCCGCGGGTCCGGGTCGAGGCCAGCATCCCGCTGGTCGCCGGCATCACGGCGACGCGCGACAACTTCGCCGGTCTGATCGACATCCTGCACGAGGCCGGCATCCGCACGGTGCGCCTGCTGCCCTACAACCCGCTCGGGGTGCACATGGCGGCGTCGCTCGGACGTCCGACCCCCGCGGCGCCAGGCTCGTTCATGACGCCCGCAGAACACACCGCGGCCTGCGGCATGTTCGCCGAGCTCATGGCGCACGCCGTGCCACGCGACGCGCAGCCCGACCGCCCGAAAGGAGATCGACCATGACGCTCCTGGCGTGGAGGGCGACGCGATCGTTCTCGCCCTGGACCGGCAAGCGCTTCGATCCCGTCGACAGGGCCCGCCTCGCCGAGCTGACCGACGGCCACGAGGCCGGCGACGTGCCCACGTTCCTGTGTGCCAACACCGTCGTGTTCCGCACCCCGCGAGAGCGCATGACCCGCGCCCTCATGGCGGCGGCGGACCTGTGGATCGAGGATGCCTCGCCGGCGGAGCGCGACGCGTGCGGCTACGACGCAAAGACCTTCTTCTTCATCGGCAAGCCGGCCGCGAGCATCGCTCCCGACAACCACGGCAAGCGGGTATTCCAGCTCAACTATCGCTGGAAGAAGCTCCGCAATCCGCCGCCCGACTGCCTCTGCATCGACGAGATCGTGCAGATCGCCAGCGGGCTCTACCTCGGCCAGGTGTTCTACGCCAACGACGTCATCACGCCCTGGAGCCCGGCCATCGATCCCGCGGTGTATCGCTACCGGCTCTACGAGTACTTCGTGGTCATGGACAGCGAGTGGCAAGCCGAGCGCCTGCGCATCGGCTTCGATCTCGACAACGTGTGACGCTCGACCAGCGACGCGGTCTCCATTTCACGCGCGCCGGAGCACCGGACACGCGCGATCACAGCACGGACTCGGACAGCAGGCGCTGGAGCTGCGCGGTCAGGCGATCGCGGCGCGGCGTCCACGGCGTCGCGAGGAAGCGCAGCGGCTCGTCGACCGCGATGTGGTCGAGATCGACGATCGGCAGGCCGCGCGCGCGCAGCTCGTCGACGGCCTCGAGGCCGGTCCGGGTCAGCCGCGTGGCGGTCGCGCGATCGCCGCGCGCGAACGCGTCCTCGATCGCGACCCACACCGTGCGGTAGACCGGCGTCAGCACCCACAGCCGCACGCCGCCGCCCTCGGGGGCGAGCGCGTAGGTCCGACCCGGGGCGGCGAGATAGTTCAGCTTGGCGTGCCAGCGGATCGCTTCGAGCAGCGCGGGCCAGCCCGGATCGGGCTCCGTGAACGCCAGGTGCGGCGAGGTGTGCGCCAGCCAGCGGTCGCCGCAGGTGAGCTCGAGCGCCGAGGTCGGGGCCCACGGCGAGACGCGCGACGATACGCGGACCGGCGTGCCCCGCGCGGCGAGCGCGGCGAGCGCGGCGCGACCGCTGACGCCGGGCCACACCATCCCGGCGGGCAGATCGACCTGCGGCCCCGGGCGGGTCGGCAGACGGAGATGGCGGCGCCGGGCCGGCCTCATCGGCGCCGGCTTCGCGGCGCGCGGCTTCGCGGCGCGCGGCTTCGCGGCGGGCGGCTTCGCGGCGGCCGTCGGCGGCGACGGCGGCGCCGGGCTCGACGGCCGGCGCATCCCAGGTCGGGTCGGCGTCGGTGCCGACGAATGGCATCTCGAGCTGGGCCGGATCCGGGGTGGGCCCGCCGGCTGCCTCGAACCGCCCCGAGCCGCGCCCACACGAACAGGGCGGCGCGATCTCGCTCGCCGCCGCGCCGGTCCGGGCCTCGATCGCCGCAAGCGCAACGAACACGTCGGGCGCATCCGCCTCGAGTGCGGCTAGCAGCCCGGCCGCGGTCGCCGGGTCGCCGTCGTCGAGCTCGCCGCCGACCAGCAGCGCGCGCACGTGATCGACCGCGAGGCGGACGGCGAGCAGGAAGGTCTCGACCACGCCCGCGCCGCCGGTGGCCTGCGCCGCGACCGCCGGAACGCGCGCGGCGAGCCCGAGCGCGGTGTGCAGATCGCCGGGCGTCTGCGCCCGCGGCAGGTCCTGCTTGTTGGCCTGGAGCACCAGCGGTACATCGGCGCGCGTGCGCAGGCCGTGCGTGAGCGCGCGCAGCGCCGCGTTGGTCTGCGGCTCCGCGGTGGTCTGCGAGTCGGCGACGAACACCACGGCGTCGGCGCTGTCGAGGATGTGGCGCCGGCGCGGCGCGAGCTGGAGCTGTCCGGGCACGGCGACGAGCTGGCAGCGCACGCGGCCGCCGCCGATCGGCCCGCCGGCGACATCGAGCCAGTCGAAGAACTGTGCGCGGTCGGGGCCGGGCTCCGCCGCGGCGCGGGGCCGGAGTGCCAGGCGATCGCACAGCTGCCGCAGGTTGGTCGCCTTGCCCGCGTCGGGCGGCCCATCGTACACGATGCGGAGCACGACGCTGTTGGTCCGGCGGTCGACGAGCGGCATCGCTCAGGCCGGCGCCCGCGTGGACAGCGTCGCCCGCGTCGACACCGCCGCCCGCGTCCGGTTGATCAGCCTGCCGAGGTTGGTCGAGAGCGGCGCGATGACGACCAGGACCTGATCCTCGTTGCCGGCGCTGCGCGCGAACATGTGGACGCGGTCCTTCGACATCACGAGGATCTCGCGGAAGTAGTGCCCGCCGGCGGCGTTGCCGAGCGCGCGCTGGAACATGTGCTCGATCGCGGCGACGTTGGCGCCCTGCAGGACCTCGGTGGTCGCGGTCGCGATGATGTCTCGCCTGGACGGCGGCTGGTCCGCGATCTCGACCTCGAGCAGCGTGCCCGTGGTCAGGTCGACCCAGCCGGTCGCGACGCAGTCCGGGATGTCCTTCATGATGCTAATGAGCGCTTTATCCGTCGACACTGCTTCCACGCTACGGCCGGCGGGCCGGGCCGGAAACTGGCGGCGCTGCCAGGTGGCGCTGGCCGAGCGCCTGACGGCCGCGACAGTCAGCGGACCTCTGACGCGGGGTTTCGCCGTGATGGGACCATCGGGCAGGCCGGCCTGCGCATTGTTCTGATGGTGATGAGGCCGCGGCAGGGCGTTGATGCCGCTCATCGGGGCTACATCTCGGTGCAGCCGAAACAGGATGAGGTGCGCCCATGTTCGCCGCGAGACGGCACCGTCACCAGGACAGCGAGCACCACCCAGCAGCGGCCGAAAGCTGAACACGCGGGATGCACCTGTGGGGCGGACCGGACTTCGAGGGCGCCGGCAACCGTAGTCCAGGTGGTCCAGAGTTGCAGCATCAGCCAGCGGTACGCAACGATGCTGTGCCATGCACGCTTGATCGGCGCAACGAGTGACGCCGTGCTCTGGAAGCAAGCCGCTGAGCTGGCCCAGCATGATGAGCGCAGAGCTATCAATGGAGTCGCACCTATGGCAGACAGCGTCGGAACCGAGCCTGATCCGGCTGCCCATGAGTGGGCCATCACCGATCGCGTGATTCAGCTCCGACTCTGGGGCACCAGCACCGTCCATCCGCTCCCGGAGTCCGGGAGGGACCCGTGTTGGGAGCATCGGACGCGTGTTCGATACGGATCGACGATCCATCGGGACAGGTCTCGCGCATGCACGCCCGCATCGTGCGGACCAAGAGTGGCTGGGCCGTTCGCGATCTCGAGAGCAAGAACGGGATCCAGTTCGATGGTGCCCAGCGCGCAGAAGGTCCGCTTGCACCCGGCACCGAGCTCGGACTCGGAGGGGTCATCCTCATCGCCGAAAGCGTACAGCTGATCGCATTGCGGGGTTTCGTTGCTCGTTTGCTGGGTTGGGCCGATACGCGCCGGCAGGACATCGATCGCGCGCTGCGATCGGTGCGCTTGGCCGCAACGCATCGAGCTCCGCTCGTCTTGTCTGGTCGAGGTGAGCTCGTCACGGTTGCGTTGTCGCTGCATGCCCACGTGCGAGGGCCCGATAAGCCATTCATCCTGTGTGACCCGCGACGACGGCGAGGAGACGCAGGCGTGCGGTCGGTGGCAAACATCTGGGATGTACGTCACGCACTCCGAGCGGCGATCGGTGGATCGCTGTGCCTGCTGCGTCGCCGCATGCCTCACGATGCACCCGCGGCTCTCGCTGAGGCCAAAGGCCCGAGGCCCCGCGTTCAGGTCATCGTGTGCGTGTCCGACGACGAGCGAAGTCCGGTCGAATCGCTCCTTGACGACCCCATTGTTATTCCGTCTCTCACCAGGCGAGACAATGAGCTGGATCGGATCATCTCTGAATACGCGACCGACGCTATCAGGGAGCTGGGGACCCCTCGATCTATCTTCAAGGACGAAGACCACGAATGGGTTCGCACGCACTCGGCTGCATCGCTACCGCAGATCGAGAAGGGAACCCGCCGCCTCGTTGCGCTTCGCGCAAGCCAGACGATGACTGGCGCGGCTGCGCGCTTGGGGATGGCAGCCGTCTCGTTGTCGCGATGGCTCGGACGACGCGATCTCCTCGACGAGTTCCGCTTCAGGGGACCACCAAGATCAGCTCCGCCCCGGCGCCGCGACTAACTGAAGGCCGGTAGCGGCCGCCGTCGCCGAGTTCGACCATTTCAACGCGGTGATTGCCATCGGGGACGTCATCACCGGCGGCGATCTTCGCGGCCATGGAGGATCGAGCCGCTCCGGCGCGTTACCACAGCAGCCACACCACGGCGGCCTGGGACCTCGGAGAACCCAGTCGCGGTAAGATAGCAGCGCAGCATTTTGCTGCGCTGCTATCTCGTCCGCTCTCGGGCCCCCTCGCGGCATGTTTTGCTGACCGTGAGAGCTCCTTGCCTGTGCTCGGCCGCGACAATTCACAACCGGCGTGTCGTGAAGTCGTAGCTGCAGTCGCCTAATCCGAGCCGTGATGCCGATGGTCAAGCGCACCGTGCTTTTCCTGGCGGCCAACCCGCTCGGCACCGCGCTGCGCGCGCTCGATCTGGAGGCGCACTCCATCCGAGCGGAGCTGAAGCGCAGCGGCTACCGGGACCGCTTCCAGCTCGAGACCCGGTGGGCTGTACAGCCGCTCGACCTACTCCGCGAGCTGCGCGAGCTGCGGCCAGCGGTGGTCCACTTCAGCGGCCAGGGCGGCTCCGGCGGGTTGTTCTTCCAGGGCGAAGACGGGCGCGCCCGGGTCGTCTCGCCCGATGCGATCGCCGAGACTTTCGGTACCGCGGGGGCCTCGGTCCAGCTCGTGGTCCTGAGCGCGTGCTACGGCGAGTCGGCGGCCGAGGCGCTGACTGCGCACGTCGCTTGCGTCGTAGGGATGAGCGGCGCGCTGCATGACAAGGCGGCCCGGGCGTTCGCGATCGGTTTCTACGGCGGGCTCGGCGAGCGCCTGTCGGTGACGGCAGCGTACCAACACGGCAACGCCGCAATCTGCCTGGAGGGGCTGTCCCAGGCGGAGCGCCCGCAGCTCAAAGTCCGCCGCGGGATCGATGCCAACACATTGATCCCGGCCGATGGGCCCCCGGAGGTCCACCTGGTGGTGCCATGCCCGTACCCCGGGATGCGTCCGTACACCGCCGACGATGCCGACCGCTTCCACGGCCGCGGCGAGGAGATCAATGAGCTGATCGGCCGACTGCGGGCCGGGGAGCGCGAGCTGTGCGTTCTGGGTCCGTCGGGCTCGGGAAAGTCGTCGCTGGTTGCCGCCGGGGTCTTGCCGCAGCTCGCCCGTGGGGTGACCGGGCTCGGTCCATTCGTTGTGCGGTCGATGCGGCCGGGCGAGCGGCCGGCCACGCGGCTACATGAGTTACTGGAGCTGTCTGACCCGGCGCTCACGCTGGCGGATGCCATCGCCGCGATTCTCGCAGAGCGCGCGTCGGGGGCCGCGGTGCTGATCGTGATCGACCAGCTCGAGGAGCTGTTCACGCTGGCCGAGCCGGAAGAGCGAGAGCGCTTCTGGCCCGCATGGCGTGCGCTGCGGGCCGAGTCGCGCTGCGTCGTCCTCTTCACGCTGCGCGCCGACTTCCACGGCGTCTTCATGGAGAGCCCGGTGTGGCACGGACGGCTGTCGTACCTCGGCGTCGGGCCGCTGCGCGGCGAGGCGCTGTCCCAGGCGATCGTGAATCCCGCGTGGGACGTCGGGGTGCACCTGGAGCCCGAGCTGGTCACGCAGCTGCTCGCTGATGCGGGATCCGAGCCGGGGGTGCTGCCGCTCCTGCAGGAGACTCTTGGCCAGCTCTGGGACCGCCGACAGGGCCAGACCCTCACACTGGCGGACTACCAGGCGCTCGGCGAGGGCGACCGGAGTGGCCTCGCCGTCGCGCTGTCACGACGTGCGAACGCCGTGCTGCGCTCGCTGACTCTCGAGCAGGAGGTCATCGCCCGCCGGATCTTTCTCCGGCTCGTCAGCTTTGGCGAGGGACGCTCGGATACCCGGCGACAGCAACCGCACGCTAAGTTGCGCGCGGATGGCGACGGCGCAGCCGACTTCGACGGAGTCCTGCACCAGCTCATCGCCGCTCGCCTGCTCACGGCGGACGATGACGATCTGGGCCGCGAGGCACGTGTCGATCTGGCGCACGAGGTGCTGATCGCCTCCTGGCCGACACTGGCAGGATGGATCCAGACCCACCGCGAGGAGGAACAGCATCGACGTCAGCTCGAAGCCGCCGCCGCCAAGTGGGTGGAATACGGTCGCGGCATGCGCGGCTTGCTTGATGCGATCGAGCTCGCCGACGCCGAGGCCCGGCAGCGGACGGAGTCCGCGCGCGAGTTCGGGCCGAGTGCCGACGTGGCCGCACTGGTGGTCGCCAGCCGAACGGCGCAGGACCGACAACGCCGACGGCTTCGCGGTCTCGTGGGAGGTGCATTCGCTGTCCTGGCAGCCTTTGCCGTTCTCGTCACGACCTTCGCCGTCGTGGCACGCCACCGAGCCAGCGAGACTCAGCGCCTACTCGCACAATCGTACCAGAACACTGGCCGACAGCTCCTCGTCGATGAACGCCCGCCGGAAGCGATGGCCTACCTGATCGCCGCACGCCAGAACGGCGCGAAGGGGGAGGCTCTCGCGATGCTGATCGCCGCAGCGAGCCGGTCGCTCCCCAAGATCCCTCTGCTCTACCATCAGGACATCGTGACGAGCGCCGCGTTCAGCCCCGACGGCACGCGCGTGGTCACCGCGAGCCAGGACAAGACCGCGCGGGTGTGGGACGCGGCGACCGGCCAGCCGTTGGGCGCCCTGCTCGCCCATCAGGGGATGGTGAGTAGCGCCGCGTTCAGCCCCGACGGTACGCGCGTGCTCACCGCGAGCGCGGACCACGCGCGGGTGTGGGACGCGGCGACCGGCAAGCCGCTGGGTCCCCCGCTCGCCCATCAAGGCTGGTTGAAGATCACCGCGTTCAGCCCCGACGGCACCCGCGTGGTCACTGCGGGCGCAGAGAACACCGTGAGGGTGTGGGACGCGGCGACTGGCGCGCCGCTGGCCCCCCCGCTCGCCCATCAAGGCAACGTGACGAGCGCAGCGTTTAGCCCCGACGGCACGCGCGTGGTCACTGCGGGCACAGACAAGACCGCGCGGGTCTGGGATGTAGCAGGCGGTAAGCCCCTAGACGCACTACTGGTTCCTCAGGAGAACGCGCGAAGCGTCGTGTTCAGTCGGGACGGGAAGCGGGTGATCACCGCGGGCGACGACAACACCGCGCGGGTGTGGGACGCGGCGACCGGCAAGCCGCTGGGTCCCCCGCTCTCACATCACGGGCAGGTGGAGAGCACCGCGTTCAGCCCCGACGGCAGCCGCGTGGGGACCGGCGAGTGTGGGCCCCAACGGCCGACAAGCCGCTCATCACCTCCTTCAACCAAGAAGATGTGTCGATAGCTGAGTTCAGCTCCGACGGCGCTCGGGTGGTCACTGTGACCTTCGGCGCGCAGAAATGGGACGCGGCGACCGACAAGCCGCTCACCGCCCCGCCCCCCGTCGGGGAGAAGGAAGCGAACTTCACCATGAAGTTCAGTCCGATCGCGCGGGTGTGGGACGCGGCGACCGGCAAGCCGCTGGGCGCCCCGTTCGCTATCGGGGACAAGGTGGCGAACACGGCAGTTAGCCCCGACGGGAATCTCGTGGCTGCTGCGAGTGAAGATGGCTTCGCGCAGGTGTGGAACGCGGCGACCGGCTGGCCGTTGAGTGCTCCGCTTGCCCATCAGAGGACAGTGAATAGCGTCGCATTCAGCCCCGACAGCACCCGCGTGGTTACCGCCAGCGATGACGCCACCGCGCGGGTGTGGGACGCTATGACTGGCCAACCCCTAGGTCCCCCGCTCTCACATCACCGGGGGGTGAAGAGCGCCGCGTTTAGCCCTGACGGTACGCGCGTGGTTACCGCGAGCAGTGACAACACCGCGCGGGTTTGGGACACACTGACCAGCAAGCCACTGGGCGTCCCACTTGTCCATCAGGACAGGATATGGAGCGTCGCCTTCAGTCCAGACGGTACGCGCGTGGTCACAGCGAGCTGGGACAAGACAGCGCGAGTGTGGGATGCTGCGACGGGCGATCCGCTGAGCGCACCGCTTATCCATCAAGACAAGGTATGGAGTGTCGCGTTCAGTCCCGACGGTAGACGTGTGGTGACCGTGCCCTGGCGCGGGACCGCACGGGTATGGGAGACTCCGCTCGATGACACGCCGTGGGAAGCACTGGCTGCGCGCTGTCCATTCGTCGTCACAGGCGGCGCGCTCGAGAAGCGCATCCCTTCGCCCCTTGATTGAACCTGCTGTCGTTTAGCGCGACCGTGTCTTCATACGACCTCGCCGGGGTGGTGACACAAATCGCGGGCCGGGTGCCATCGCCGCCACGAACGGGTGTGAGATCAATGAGGGCCAGCGGCTGATTCACCGCGAAGAGTCAACTTGCGAATAGGTTCCTCATTTAGACACGGCTACGGCGGCGTGGACTGGCCAGTTGATGCCTGTCTGAGGATCGTCGGCGAGGCCGGCTGCGGATCCACCGATGACACGCGCGAGATAGCGGTGTTCCAGCGTTCGAAGCGCGCGGATGATTTCACTGCGGACCACCAACGTGCGAGTAGTTGTCTTCCTTGTGTGACGATAGCGCAGTGTTCGCTGTGATCGCACGCCTCGATCACTTGCTCCAGTCCTGGGAGGGACGTAGGTGTCGTAGCGTCGGCGTGCGGATAAATGTCTTCATTTGGGTAGGATGGCGGCGGCTTGGACTGGGCAGTTGATGCCCGACTGAGTACGATCGGTTCCGCCGGCGTCGGGCGAGTCACCACCGCCCCTGGCACGCGTGAGGTCGATGCTGTCGAGCGCCCGAATGGTTTCGCTATGGACCACCAGCTTACGGGTTATTTTCTTCATTGTGACACAGTAGCGCACCGTTCGTTGTGATCGCACGCCTCGATCGCTTGCTCGGGTCTCGGCAAGGACCATCGCGCGATATCGCCCGAAAATCCACGCGTTACGATGTCAGGGCCTTCGACGTGGACCCCGACGAGATGAGAGCGATGCGCCGGCATCGTCCACAACGGACGTCCCGAGGCGGCCTCCCAGAACCGCAACTGACCATCGCCGCCACCGCCGATGAGCATGGTGCCGTCAGCGGAGAGCGTGGCATCAACAAGGAATCGCGAGCCGCCGCGATACGTCCGAGAGAGCTCTCCTGTCTCCGCACCCCAGAGCCGTATAGCCCCATCGCCGCACGCGGTGATTACCTGATCCTTCGCAATGAAGCGTGCGGAGTAAACGGGTCCTTGACCATTTGCAGCAAGCTGAGCAACAGGGCGGTAGTACTCTACGTCCCACAGTTCTGGTGCAAGGACCTTATCTGTGAAACTCGAAACTGTGACCAGACGACGGCTATCCGGCGACATCCGCAACATTGCCACACGCGCTCGGGTCTTGAGCTCGGCAAGGGTCGCTCCACCCGGGTCATAGATGCGCAAATGCTTTCCAGCATCCACCACCACCACCCGACCATCGGCCAGGAATCCGGCCGCGTCGATACCAGCCGATGATGTCGGCAGGGTTGTCAGCGCGCCGTTGTCTCGCGCGATGATGACGGATCCGTCGGTAGCCCCGCTGACGATGTCGTGCCCGGTGGCAGCGAATGCTACCGCGTTGACGGGCGCGCCGTGCCGGATCGTCCGTAGCAGCCTAGCCGCTGGCAGTTCGTACACCTCTACGTCACTGCCGCGCGCGATGGCCGCGCGGTCTCCCGCGAAAGAGACGGCCGGATATGCCGATGTGAAGTCTCCCGGGACCAGGGTCACGCTCGGCAGCTCGGCGACAAGCTGATTCTGCGCCGTGTCCCAGATGCGTGTCGGCTGGTCGTTGCAGGTGACTGCCAAGAACCGCCGGTCTGGCTCGAGGCTGGTGATGAGACTGCAGTTGTCACTGAACGGCGAACCCCAATGGCGATACGGTGCTGTCGCGTCCCAGACCCGCGCGGTACCATCCAAGGAAGCACCGACGACACGCTGCGAGGTCGGGTCGAAAATGCGCAACCCGCACCACAGCGGCAGGTCCGTCAAGCACTGTGACCGGCATCCCCGACGAGGCCTCGCTCACCGCAACAGAGCCGCTCGAGCTAGCTGCAGCGATCAGCGAGGAGGTCCGATTGAACTCGACAGAGAGGATCTTGTTCCGGAGGTGGTTACTCTGGCTCCGTATCTTCGCGGAGGTCGCGTCCCAGACTTGCAATGCACCGTCTTGGCTACCTGCGCCGACGAGCCGACCGTCGGGCGAACACGCCACGGCATCGATCGGCTCTCCGAACTCGCGTAGATGGTGGGCTCGCTCGCCGCTCGGGATTGCCCAGATCGATGCGTCACCCTCCCTGCTGCCGGTCAGGAGATGTGGCCCCGTCGGATCCCAGCTCAGGCTGTGGATGTGGGGGCCCGAGATGTTGCGAGCCACCGTCCACGTATGGGCGTCGAACACGTACACGTCGTTGCCCGTGCCCATGGCGAGCCAACGGCCGTCGGCGCTGAAAGCGAGCGATGGGAAGCTGGACGGTGTGGTATCTCGCAGCTCCGCGACCGGCATGCCGGTGTCGACATCCCAGACGTGCGCCATTCCCAGATCGAGGCCGACGACGAGCTTTCCGTCGGGAGACAGAGCCACGACGTAGTAATGAGGCATCACCTTGTCGCGTCGGAGCTCTCGCAGGAGCACTCCGGTCGCAGGGTCCCAGATGCGCACCGCGCCATCGCCACACCCGGTGACGAGCCTGGTGCCGTCGGCGCTATACACCGCGTGGTAGACCACATTTCCATGGTTCAGCGTGAACAGTAGCCGGTAGGACTGCGCGTCCCAGATCTGCGCATTCCGGTCGTCGGTCGTGACCAGCTGCTTACCGCTCGGCGAGAACACCGCCGACCACATTCGCTCGAATGAGCTCGCGAGGCGGGCCTTCTCGGCGAGTCGCGGCTGTAGCGCGCGCGCCAGCATGAAGGCCGTCGACGGCGAGGGATCACGACGGTACGCATCCGCGAGATGGCGCTGCGCATCGGGCTCGCTGTGGAGAAGGCCCGAGCGTCCTTGCTCGAGCTCGGCTTGCGCCGCTGTCGCCTCGGTGACATTCCGGGCGGCGCGGGTCTCCATGACGCCGCGGTACCAGACCGCGCCGACGACGCACGCCACGGCGCTGGCCGCGAGACAGCGTCGGAGCCACGCGACGCGTGCGCTGCGCCGATGGCTCGCTGTCACGAACGCCCGCTCGAGCTCGCCGACGGTCTCCGTGGGGGTGTGCAGAAGCTCTCCGCCGCGCAACAGCAGCACGGGCGAACGTGCGCTGTCTTTCCACACCCGCGCGAGTGAGCGTAGCCGTTCACGCGGCTGTGCTTGCAGCGCCTCGCGCAGCTCCGCGGCCATCTCCAGCGGGCTGCGATAGCGATGCTCGGGGAGCTTCGCCAGCGCACACCCGATGACCCGATCGAGATCAGGCGGGAAGCGGTCGCCTAGCCTCGGCAACTCTGCAAAGCGGTGTAACCGATAGAACTCCTCGGAGTTGTCCGTGGTGTATGGCAGGCGCCCGGTCAAGACCTCGTAGGCGACGACGCCGAGCGAATACACGTCGCTCGCCGGGCCGACGGCCTGGGCGTCGCTCCATTGCTCGGGAGACATGTACGGACGAGAGCCGAACGCGGTGCCGGTGCGGGTGAGCCGGTGCTTCTTGCCTCGGTTGGGACTGGTGACCGTCCGATGCGCCGCTTGGGACCCCGGTCGAATTCGCGTCGTTGTAGCGACGTCTCGGGGCGTGATGCGTCGTCGGGGTGGTGACGTTCTGCCGGCGAGCCGTCCGAGCTCTGGTCCAGGGTCTTGGCGATCCCGAAGTCGAGGAGCTTCGGCAGCAACCGGCTGCCGCGCTCCACCACCATCACGCTGGAGGGCTTCAGATCGCGGTGCACGATCCCGCATTCGTGTGCAGCCTGCACGGCGTCGGCGACGCACTCGAAGAAGGGCACGAGCTGCTCGAGCGGCATCGGCCCGTGCTGCTCGATCCACGAGGCCAGCGTGACGCCTTGGACCAGCTCCATCGCGATCCACAGCAAGCCCTCGCCTTCGTCCACGCCGAAAGCGTAGATGTGGGCCGCAAACGGATGATCGAACCGCGACGCGAGCTGCGCCTCGCAGAGGAACCTCTCCTCGGCGACGTCATCGTTCTTCTGCAGCACCTTCACGACGACATGACGCTTGAGCAGCGGCTGTTCGGCGCGATAGACCGCACCGTATCCCCCCTGCCCGATCTTCTCGAGCAAAACAAATTCGCCCAGCGTGCGCCCGGCGAGGTCGCGATCTGCCATCGGCCCGTGCTCCTCGGGCCGAGAGCGTTGGCACTTCGACATTCACAAGGGTACGGGCACAGCTGTCGCATCTTGCGGCACCCGCGCCGAGGCGCTTTGCGCAATCTCCGCCGATTGTTCGACGCCAGCTGACCGCTCAGGCAATCCGGATGTGGCCGCTGGGGCGAGGTCTCACCATGTAGACGGCAGCTGCCCTCACGAGTGCGAGCTCGCTACGAGGAGGCGCTGTGTGATCGCCACCGCTGCGGGATCGGTGATCGAAGGATCCGGTGGCGTCGCTACATCGTCAACGGCCGCTGCTGCGCTGCGCTGCGATCGCCGCGGAGTTGCTCGCGCCTGGCTCGAGCCCGCCGATCACCGGGCAGTCGGCGGTCGCCTCGGGGACGGTGAGCCACACCCCGATCGCGGCGACCGCGATCACCGCGATGCCGGGCACGGCGACCACCAGCATGCCCGGCAGCGCCAGGGTGCTGGCGGACAGGAGGCCGAGCGCGTGGCCTGCGCTCCCGGCGGCGTGGACCGTCGCCATGCCGCTGGCGCGGTCCTCGATCTCGGCCGAGCGCGTGGCGAGCACGAGCGCGCTGGCATAGAGCGCGCCGGCCGCGATGCCGGCTGCGATCGCCCAGGTCACCGCGGCGCTGCGCGAGCCGAGCACGTCGACCGCGGCGCACGACGCGAGCGCGAGCGTGAACCCGAGCGCGCTGCGCACCGCGAGCTTGCGGGGACCCCAGGTCAGCCCGTAGTGCCACGCGGCGGCGAGCGCCAGCACCGAAGCCGTCATGAACACGCCGAGCACGAGCCCGATCCGGGCGGGTGGGAGGCCCGACATGGCGGCGGTGATGCTGCCGAAGCTGAACCGCTCGCAGAACGCGAGCAGGCCCGGCGCGATCGGCCGGCGCTGCGACGCTCGATGCTGCGGCACCGGTGATGGCTCGGCGGCGACCCGGGCGAGCACGGTGGCGAGCGCGGCGCCCGACAGCGCTGCCGCAGCGATCAACGCGGTCTCCGGCCGGCCGAGCGCGCCGCCGATCGCCAGGCCGCCGGCGACACCGAGCACGATCGCGACGCCCATGATGACGGCGCGCCGCACGCGCTGGTGCGGTTCGCCCGCGGTCGCGGCGGCGACCAGCGCGGTGATCGCAAGCAGGTGACAGGCACCGTCGACGAAGCGCAGCGCGATGCGGAGCTCCAGTGACACCAGCCCGGCCAGGGCGAGGGTGACCGCGATGCTCGCGATCAACGCGAGGACGGCGAGCCGCCGCGGTGAACCGGCCCGGCGCAGCGCGCGCCGGCCGAGGCCGGCACCGACCACGCCGCCGAGCACGTGCGCGGCCATGAAGAAACCCGTGGCAATCCTGCCGTGGCCAGTCTGCTCGACGAGCAGCCGCGTGATCGGGATGACGGCACCGGTCGAGCCCGCGGCGAGCAGCACCGCGACGACGACGGCGATCCGGACCTCCTGCGCGGCGCGGTCGAGCAACCGGCGACCGAGCCACGCGCGGGGCGCGCGGACGACCGGTTCGCCGTGGCCGGGCGGCATCTCGGGGGTCATCGCATCACCGTCCTTTCAGCGTACCGGACCTGCGCCACTCACCGGTGACCCGGCGGCGGTATCGCCGTGGACCGCGCGCGGCTCTCCGCTCGTCCTGCGCGGAGTCCCGCGAAACCGCGCGGTTATTCGGCCTCCGTCCGCGCGCCTCGGGCCAGGAGCGCGTTCGTTCGCTGTCCGAAGGGGACCCACTCGCTTGGCCGCGCCGCGCGATCCCGGCGCCGCACCCCGGCGCGAGCCGGTGCGCGTGGGATCGGCCGGCGACGCGCGCGGCACGCTCGCCGATGGATCCCGCCGGTTGTTCCGGCGCGCAACACAGTCGATGCTGCGGCGCCGCGCGAGCGCCCGGCTCGGGAACGTTCTGAGCGGACGGTCGCGGGTGGAGTCAAATTCGTTATCTTGTCGTACCCGAAATCTCCAATATGGATTCAGCAGTGATCATTCGCAGTCGGTTCGGGTACGAGCCGGGTAGTCGGCTCGGAGATCCTCGCAGCGCGGCGATTCCTCGACGGTGCGTGCGGGACAGCACCGAGATGGACCCACACACTACTGAATGAAAATTAGCAATCAAACACACTGTTTTTGTTGCCACTGAAGTCAAAGAATTATCCACTATGGGTGAATGAATATCGCGTGCGTCCCGGTGGCTGCGGAGAGTGTTCGCTCTCTCCGCAGGCGTCCGACCTTGCAGCTCGCGCCCGCGGGCGGCGCGTTCGTCGGGCGGGACCGCGAGCTCGAGATCCTGGCGGCCGCCGTGGCCTCGGGCGTGCGCCGGATCTGGATCGGCGCGGCGTCCGGCCTGGGCAAGACCGAGCTGCTGATCCAGCTCGTGGCGCGGTGCCGCGAGCGCGGCATGCCGTGCCATTGGCTCGCGCCGCACGAGCCGGCGACGCCGCGCGTGCTGTGCGCGATCTCCGAGGAGCTGGTGCGCGCCGGAGCGGCGGGCGACCGCCGGCGGCTGCTCGTGATCGACGACTTCGCGGGGCTGCGGCCGGTGGAGGCGTGGTTCGTCGACCGCTTCCTGCCGGCGCTGCCGGCGTCGATCACGGTCGTCATCGCCGACCGCGCCGTCGCGCCGGTGTGGCGCGCGGCCGATGACGGTGGCGCGGCGCTCGAGCTGGCGCCGCTGACCGACGAGGATGCGCGGCGCTACCTCGCGCTGCGCGGTGTCCCCGAGGACGTCCACGCCGAGGTCGTCACGGCCGCGGAGGGCATCCCCTCGCTCCTCGCCGCGGCAGCGGATGCCGCGTGCCCGCCGCCGGCCGCGCGCGGTCCGGCCGACGACACGGTCCGGTTCTACACCCGTCACGACCGCGACGAGCATCGCCTCGCGATCGCCGTGCTGGTCGCCGCGCGCACCACGCCGTACGAGCTGCTCGAGCATGCATTCGACGACGCGCACGCGGCGCGCGATGCCTACGCCTGGCTGTCGCGGCTCTCGGTGGTCGATGCCACGCCGCTGGGGCTCCGGCCGCACACGGTGCTGCGCAAGGCGTGCGAGCGCGCGCTCGCCGGCCACGCGCCGGCGCTGTGGGCCCGCGCGCGCGGCGCGGTCCGCGCCTTCACCGAGCACCGCATCGCGATGGCGCACGCGCCGCAGCGCTGGCTGCTCGATCGCCTGTTCGTCGATCGCGATGCGCCCGCGCTGCGCGAGTACGCGATCCTGACCGCGGCCGAGCAGGCGCTGACCGTGGCCGCGATGCAGGGCGACGACCGGGACGCGGTCGCCGCGCTGATCGTGCGCCAGCACGGCCGCCGGGCCGCGGCGGACATCACGCGGTGGTTCGACGACGATCGCGCCGCGTTCGACGTCCTGCACGACCCGCAGGGCGAGCTCCGCGGCTATCTGTGCAGCATCGCGCTCAGCGTCACCGGGGAGCCGCCGGCCGGCGATCCGGTGCTCGAGCACTGCGTCGCGCACCTCCGCGCGATCGGGTGGTTCGGACCGGCGACTCCGCCGGACGCGCGCGCGCTGGTGGTCCGCGACTGGAGCGTCGCCGGCGTCCATCAGGCCCCGAGCCCGGGCGCCGCGCTGGTGCTCGCCCAGGTGGCGACCCGGCTCTTGATCACGCCGGCGGTGGAGCTGCAGTTCGTCGTCACCGAGCGCCCGGAGCCGTGGCAGCGGCTGCTGCGCTTCCTCGGGGTCGCGCCGTGCATCGTCGGCGAGCAGCGCTGCGGCGAGCACCGGCTCGCGGTGGTCGCGGCGGACTGGCGCGGCATCTCGGTGGTCGACGCCCTGCGCCGCGCCGGCGAGGCGGCGCCCGGGCTCGAGTCCCCGCCGGCGTTCCTCGCGGCGGGCACGGGGCAGCTCCCGATCGTCGCCTCGGCCCCGGAGGCCGCCGGGCACGTCCGGCCGGCCGTGCCGCGCTCGGACGGCGCGGCGGTCGACGACGCGCGCGATCTGTCGGCCCTGCTCGATCGCCGGATCGCCCAGGTCGCGCGATCGGCGGCGCTGTCACCGCGCGAGCAGGAGGTGCTCCACCTGCTCGTGCTGGCCCGCAACTACGCCGAGATCGGAGCCGCGCTCCAGATCACACCGCGCACGGCGCGATTCCACCAGCACAACGTGCTGCAGAAGATCGGCGCGGAGTCGCGGCTCGACATCGTCCGCGTCCTGCTGTGATCGAAGGTCAGTGCGTCCCCGCTGCGCGCGGGCGTCCGGTCGGCGA
>VBLP01000318.1:0-7996 GCA_005887925.1 Deltaproteobacteria bacterium
TGAACGCCGCAGTCCTTACGGGTCCCTGATGCTCGAGTGGGGCGGTGAGGGGCTTGCCGGTGGCGGCGTCCCAGACCCGCGCGGTCTTGTCCCAACTCGCGGTGACGACGCGAGTGCCGTCGGGGCTGAACGCGGCGCCGATCATCCTGTCCTGATGCTCGAGTGGGGCGGAGAGGGGCTTGCCGGTGGCGGCGTCCCAGACCCGTGCGGTCCTGTCCCAGCTCGCGGTGACAACACGGGTGCCGTCGGGGCTGAACGTGGCACTCCACACGACGCACTGATGCTGGAGCGGAGAGGCGAGGAGCTTCCCGGTGACGGCATCCCAGATCCGCGCGGTGTGGTCGGAGCTCGCCGTCACGACGCGGGTGCCGTCCGGGCTGAACGCGGCGCTATTCACCGTTCCAGATCCGCGCGGTGTGGTCTGAGCTCGCCGTGACGACGCGCGTGCCGTCGGGGCTGAACGCGGCGCTATTCACCCCTCCCTGATGCCCGAGCAGGGAGACGAGGGACTTGCCGGTAGCGGCATCCCAGACCCGCGCGGTGTGGTCTGAGCTCGCGGTGACGATACGGGTGCCGTCGGAGCTGAACGCAGCGCTCGACACGGCTGCGCGATGCTCGAGGATGGGGATGACAGGCAAGAAGCGGGTCGCCGTTCCGATCAACAGCCGGAGCAACTGTCCCTTCTCGCCCTTCTCTCGAGCGGCCAGGAGGTATGGCATCGCCTCCTGTGGGTGCCCCCCGAGTAGTTGCTGCCAGCCCGCTTCCTGGAGCGACTGCGCGAGCAGGCGCCGGCTTTCGCGGTTGCTGGCCTCGGCCCGCTTGCGGCTGGCGTCCGCCATGACCGCGAACGTCACGACGACGACCGCAAAGACAGTCAGTGCGGCGAATCCACCCCACACGAGCCGACGGCGCCGCTTCCGCTGCTTGTCGTGCGCTGACATGCTCTCCGCGATCAGCGCTGCAACGTCGGTGCTCTCTCCGAGCTCGCGCGCGGTCTCGGTCTGTTGCGAGACCTCGGCGAGCTCGATCGGATCCAGCAGGCCGCCATCGCCGCTACCCCGCGCACGCCACGCTGCAGCCGCTGCTTCGAGGTCGCGCCGCCGCTGTTCACGGACTCGCGAGGTCCGGATCCGATCGGCAAAGGTCGACCATGCGTGGATCAGGATCTCGTGCGCGAGATCCACGCGAACGTCGCCACGTCTATCGTCGTCGGTGATGGTCACCAAGCGGCTGTCCACCAGGTCCTGGAGAACTGCGTCGAAGTCGGCCTTGGCCTCGCCCTCGGAGCGCAGCGCCTCGCGTGGCTGCTGGCGTCGCGTGTCGGCGCGACCTTCGCCGAAGTTGACCAGGCGGAGCAGGATCCGGAACGCGATCGCCTTCTGCGCCTCGGTCAGCGCCCCGAGCACATCGTCGGCGTGTTCCTTGACCGCGAATGCCAGACCGGTTCGAGAGCCGTCGCTCAGCGCATGGTAGTCGGCCAGCGCGAGCAGGCGCTGCCGACGCTTGCCCCAGAGCTGAAACAGCGTCTGTTGCAGGAGCGGCAGCATCCCGGGCTCGCCGGCGGCGTCATCGAGCAGTCGCGATACCAGCTCGGGCTGCAGGTAGACGTCCAGGTCTCGCGCGGGACGCTCGATGATCGTCCGCAAGCTCTCGCTGCCCAGCGGCCCGAGGTCGATGTGCGAGAGCCGACCTGCTCGGTCGGTCCACAGCGGGCTCTCCATGAAGGCGCCGTAAAAGTCCGCGCGCAAGGTGAACACCAGCACGCACCGCGGGTCGGACCGAAGCGCGCGAATCGCAGCGAGGAAGTCGCGGCGCTGGCCATCGTCCGCGGCTGCGAACAGCTCCTCGAGCTGATCGACGACGAGGAGCAGCGCGGTCACGGGCGGATGGCGCGAGAGCAACGCACCGACCGCGGTGGCCGGCGCGGCGACGTCGCCCTCGAGCGCAACCGCAAGCTGTCCAAGTGGTCGCTCCCCGGGCCGGAATGACAGCACATGGAAGCTCGGCAGCCCTTCGACGCCACGGGCGAGCCGCGGCACGAGACCCGCGGCGATCAGCGAGGACTTTCCGGACCCCGACGCTCCGATGATGTAGATCTCGCGCTCGCCGCGGCACAGGCGGCGGATGATGCGATCGAGCTCGACGTCGCGACCGAAGAACCGGCCCGCGTCGCGCTCGGTGAACGGCCGCATGCCGGGGTACGGACACGGAAGGTCCGCTTCTCGTACCGCGGGCCGATCAAGGTACGCGCGCAGCCGATCGATCTCCGCTTCCCATGCCTCACGCGTCGGATCCCGGAAATCGAGCCTCACGAGCGACTGCACGTGCATCGTGAGCTTGCAGTCGTCCAGCAGGAGCGGCAGCAGCACGCCGTGAACATCCTTGGCCACGCTTGCGTAGGCCACGAGCTGCTCGCCGAAAGCCGCCCAGCGGTCGTCCATGCGCGCGGAGGACAGCACCACGATTGTGACGCGGCTCGATCGCACACCGCGCTCGATCTCCTCGGTGACGACCTTACCAAGCTCCAAGGTCTGGAGCCGAAGCATACGCTCGGGAGCCAACCCGAGCTCGGCGAGCAGGTACCCGTTGACGAACGCCTCGTCCGCGGCTGCGTCCGACGGCACCGGCTCGGCAGGTAGCTCGACCGTCATGCGTCGTCGCTCCCGCGTCCGCGAAGTGGATCATTCATCGCAAGGTAGGCGACGCAGCTGCGGCAATCCCTACATCGACTGATAGAGTGGGTCCGTTCTCCGGTAATCACCGGCCATCGGATCGAAGCCGTCGGTTCGCGCGATCGTGATCGCCGCGGCATCAGGGCGGAGGCGTCGATTGGGCCGAGAGATTCAGTGCAGATGCCTCGGCTAGACCATTTAGCGTGGTTCGTCGAGATAGAACCCTTGGCAAGAAAGTACGAGCTCGCGCGATTCATCGTCGCGCGCCAGTCCTCGAGGGTTCCCGAGGCGAGCGGCGCGTCCCACACGCGCGCAACCTTGCCATCGGTGGAGGTGCTATCGGGACCGAACGCGGCGCTCCACGCGTCGTCTTGATGCTGCAGCGGGGAGAGCAGCCTCCCCCGGTGGCAGCGTCCCACACGCGCGAGGTCTTGTCCTCGCTGGCGGTGACTGCGAAGCGGGTGCCGCGCTGCTCTGGCGTGCGGACGGGAACCTGCAGCCCTGCCGTGCAGTTGCGCAAGCAGCTGGCGGCTCTTTCCGCGCGGTCCCAGAACGCCCGGACCGTCGCCTCGTTGTCGGGGGAGCTGGAGGGGTCATCGAGATCGATCTGGACGAGCTCACTGCCGCGCGCGACCAGGCTCGCCACGGATGACGCGGCCGAGACGCGCACAAGAGGCTCACGCTGGCTCGCTGTCATGGACGAACCGCTGCCCGGACATCCAACCTCGGAGCATCATATCCGCAAGCGCTGAGCGTCGGGATCAGGATGGCTGCGCCGTTGTTGTAGAGCGGCCATGGTGGCACGACGCTGACCACGAACATGATCGTGAACGTCGATACCGCCGTGCTCGTGCGTGTGCAACCCGACCTGGATCTCGGAACGTCGCCGCGCTGCCGTTGACCTCGCCGATCGCTTCGGCGACCCTAGCGCGATGGCGACACAACGCCGCACGATGGAGCGACCCACCCTGGCTTTCGGAGCGATCGCGCGCTACGTGACGCGTCATGCGGGCGCGACGCTCGCGCTGGTGATCCTGGCCGGTGCGGGCGCGTCGACTACGCTTGCCGCGCCGGCGGCGGTGGCCGCGGCGAGCAAACCATGGGTCTATCAATCGACGGACCATGGCTACCACCTGACGCTGCCGTCCGACCGCTGGCGCCAATCGGCTGGCAAACCGTCGGGTTCGGACGCGTTCTTCTTGCACGCGACACCGGTCATGCAGGCGAGCGTGATGCTGGTGAAGCACCAGCAGAGCGCCGACGACCTCGCGAAGGCTGCGGAACGTGCCCGCACGCTTCTCGAGGGCTCGCCCCAGCGGCGCGCCACCGCCAAGATCCGGAACGGGACCAACGCCGCAGGCAATCGCTATTACTACTTCACCGCGCTCGACCCCGGCGCCGCCGGTGAGCAGGTCTTCATAGGCAACTCGTTCACCTGGAACCCTCGCACCCACGTGCTGGTCGCCGTGCTGTTCGAAGGACTGCAGAAGGCGCAGTCCGAGGCCGACAGAGCGGCCGAGCTGGCGATGTTCGAGAAGGCATCCGACGCCATCTGCTTGTCGGTGGAATAGCGCGCACAGCGAACGACCTGCGCGGCCGGTGCGCTACCTGGCGACGATGAGCCGCAGACCCACGTCGTATTCATCGAGCTCGAGCAAAGCGCCGTGACGAGCATGCCACGCACCGCTCGCGAGATCGCGCCCGACCTCGGCGACCACCCGATCGACGATCTCGGGCGCCATGCGGGCGAACCCCGATGTCGCGTTGCGTGCGTCGGCGTCGAGCACGCGCTCGGGGTGCGCCCAGAACGAGCCGAGCATCCAGTCCTGGCAGTCGCGCGAGATCGGGATCGGCTCGACGACGACATCGCCGCCGAGCCAGGACGCGACCGCCGCAGGCGCCGGAAAGATCGCGCGGTCGAGCGCCGCAACCTCGGGGAGATAGTCGGCCATCAGCCACATCGCGCCGCTGATCTCCGGATCATAGGTCACGATGACGACCGGGCCGCGAGACACGCGGCGCATCTCCCGCACGCCGCGCTCGCGCTCGCCGTCCCAGTGGTGGATCGTGAGGACCGCCATGGCTGCGTCGGCGGCACCGTCGCGGAGCGGCAGGTCGGCGGCAGTCGCGCGGAGCGCGGGGGCGAGCCGGCGCGATCGCTGCGCGGCCATCACATCGCTTGGCTCGATCGCGACGACGTGGCGATCGAGCGGCTCGTACGAGCCGGCGCCGGCACCGACGTTGACGATGATACGTGCATCGCCGAGCGCCGCGTGGATGCGCTCGCGCAGTCGAGGGTCTTCGCGCCGCGTGCGCGCGTAGCCATGGCCGATCGTGTCGTAGCGCGGTTCCAGGCCGCCGACGATACCCGCGTTCGGGCCGCGCGGACCGGCACAGATCGCGCGAGGCTGGCGCGACCACCAAGTTGCTCAGCGCATCATACGAGACGCGCGGCCCGCTCCGGGGGGATCCATCGGGCCACACCGTCCTGGTCGTTGCGATCGGTGATCTCGCTCGCTCGCGACGAGCTCCGGGACAGCATTCCGACCACCACGCCGTCCCACGACGCGGGGAGAGTCGCCGCATCACCGGGTTACATTGACGGCGGATCGCCGCGCTGACATCGTGCGCCATGCCCACTCGCCGCGAGACGCTCGGCGTGCTGTTGCTGCCGGTGCTACCGGGGGCGTGCGCGCCGCAAGTCGCGCGCTCGGTGGTGGTGCCGCCGCCGGGCCGATCGCCCGACGATCTCGCGCGCGACGAGGACTACTGGGCCGCGGTGGCTAGCGCGTTCACGGTCGATCGTTCCGCGATCGGTCCGGTGTCGCGCAAGAAGCGAGCGCCGAAGGAGTACCCGGTCGAGCCCGAGCTCGCCGAGATCCTCCGCGCGCATCGGCAACGCATGTTGCGTGAGCAAGCGAAGGGACTCGAAGCGGGCTGGATGTTCCCCTCCACGAGGGGAACGCTGCGCACCCCCAACTCGCTCGATCGGGCGTGGGAGAACTCCCTGGAGCATGCCGAGATCACGAAGCGGTTCACCGTCCACGGGCTGCGCTACACGTTCACCGACCTGGTACGCCGGGCTAACGTGGACGCGGTAGTCCGGCGGGCGCTGACCGGGCACGTGACCGAGGAGATGCAGCGGCACTACTCGACCGTCGGGCTGGACGAGAAGCGGGCGGCGATCGCCGGCGTGATCCGGCTGGTGCCCCCCGAGCCCCGCCCGGGAGGTGGGAGTAGAGGTGGGAGCGAGTTTACTCCCACCCCGGAGGCGGGCTGAAGCCATGTCGGTACCCGGTTTCTCGACGAGAAATGACCTCGGCGACCGCCGCGGTTCACTCCCACCTGAATGCGTCTCGAGCCGTCTTTCGAGCCGCGCAGGTGGGAGTAGAGGTGGGAGTGAGGGCCGGAAATCGAGCCTAACGTCTCGTAACTATCGAGCGGGATAAGGGATTCGAACCCTCGACCTCCAGCTTGGGAACAAGTCGAAGGGGCTCTGATCTCCGACGAGAGCCCTGTCAGCACGGGAAGTTATCCGTCTCGAGATGTCTCAAGGTGTCTCGTGCTGACGGGCGGAGTGGGACCAGAGGTGGGAGCGGAATCGACGAGCTCTATGCACTTCTTGAACATTGAAAATGGATCTCAAAGTCACGCAGCGTCCTGCAGACGTCTAGCCCGCCGCGCCTATGTCCAGCGTTTCGCCAGCGGCTCACGAAATGAGTCCGACGCGAATATCCAGCCAAGCAAGTGCGATCTGGTGTCGGAGAGGACGGCCCGACCGCCCCGTCGGAGGAGGACGACGTTGCATCATCCGAGGGCGCCGCGCCGCGACCGGCACGCCGGGAAGGACGATCTCGTACGCCGTGGTCATCCGGGGCCCTGCCGGAGACATGTCGCGGCGCAGGCAATGGCAGCCTATCGTGGGAGATTCAAGATGCGCGCGGCTTGCGCCGGCGTGGCGACCGGCCGGCCGAACCGCGCACACAGCGCGACCGCCTCTTCGACGAGGTCGACATTCTTCGGCGTACGGTCGCCGCCGTAGAACTCGAGGCCGAGGTGCAAGTGGCCGCCGCGCTCCAGCGCCAGCGGCGCCACCTCGCTGGCGACCACATCACCGCCGACCACCGAGACCGCCCAGGGGAGGTCGCAGCCCTCGAGCATCGCCAGGTATGCGTCGAGGGATAGGCGCGTCGGTGGCAGGCCGAAGGGCGCGCCGAGGTAGCCGCGCTCGGTCGCGAAGTAGAACTTGAGCATCGCGCCGCGCGGCAGCCGGCCGGCGCGCCACCAGGCGAGCGTGGTGCGCAGAAAGCCTGGCTCGTAGATCGCCAGGCTCGGCCCGAGCCCGTGCTCGGCGCAGATCGTGAAGGCGCGCGCGATCGCTTCGTAGGAGTTGGCGTAGACGAAGCCGCCGGTCGGGATGCCGTCACCGTCAACGCCGCCGAGGTTCAGCGAGCCAGGATCGGCGAGACCGACGCGCAGGCTGCCGGCGGCGAGCGGCCCGAGGTGCTCGTAGCTCGTCGTCGAGGCGCCGAAATGCACCGTGGGGTAGATTAGCGCGTCGGGGCGCGCCGCGAGCACCGGCCGCCAGCCTTCCTCGTAGCGGACCACGGCGTCCTCGACGGTGGCGCCGGGAAGAAGATCGATGTGGTTGTGAACGTTCGGGTTCTTGCTCTTCGGCGTGACCCCGTTGATCGCGCACTCGATGATGGCGGGCTGCACGCCAAACCATAGCAGGGAAGATGGAGCTAGACCCCCTCCAACTCGAAGAAGTGAACGACGCCAGACACATCTCCCAGGAACACGCCGCAGCCGTCACCTGAAACCGCACATACCTTCAGCGGACTATCTACGGCGAAACACGCAAGCTGTTTTCGGCTATCTAGCCCCCATACACGTGCGGTGCCATCGCTGCTTCCTGTCAATAATAGTCCCTTGTTCTTGGCCGCAGCGAGCGTGACGACGTTCAACCCGGCCGTCGGCAGTGTGCCAACGGCAGCCCCGGTCCCCGCATGCCACAGCCTGACCTCGCCTTCGGATCCGAGCGACACGAGGATTCCTGAACTTTCAGCAACGGACAATCGCATGACGGCTGACTCATGGGCCTTGATTTCAAGTAGCTTCTGACCGGACGCAAAGTTCCACCATCGAACCACTCCATGCTTGAAACCCAAGGCAACAACTCCGTCAGCACTGAAGCATAGTGCTCCTGTATGAAACGAAGCAGAGTTCCAATCGTTGATGGCGAACGACCTCGTCCTCGAGCCATCGCTCACGGCGTGCACGTCCAACGTTACGGCCGTAGTGACAAGAACGTACTCGCCGTC
>VBLP01000318.1:8002-9596 GCA_005887925.1 Deltaproteobacteria bacterium
TCACCGTTTGCCAGCGACCAGACATTCACTACGCCAGAGTCCATCAGATAATTGCTGAGCACCGCATAAACGTTCGCACTGTGACTGAGCGACACGGTGCGCACCAAACCGCGAACTCGAAGCGTGCACCTTCTTCGCATCCGCGCCACATCCCAGAGCGCCACCGTCCTGTCATATGAGCCTGTCGCGATGACGCTTCCGTCCCCGGAAATCTCCATTGCGGATACATCGGAACCGTGTCTCTCCATCGCGGCCGCATCGTCGGTCGCATCTGGCAACGCTTCGAGATCGCCAGCCCAGACCTTCACATTGCAGTCCTTGTTCCCGGCGGAGTCCAGACCTCCTGAGGAAGTCCAGCCGGCCGTGACTATGTGACTCCCATGTTGCCCGACAAACGCCGTGGAATTGTGGTGGGCGTTGATCCGCCGCAGCAACTCTGTCGTCTGAACATCCCAGACGAGGAGCTCGCCTCCCCGGGTTCCGCCCATCACGAGGCGCTCGTCTGAGCTGAACGCGACGCAGGTGATCATGTTGATCGTCGGACCCGGCTCGGCATTGAGAACGCCGAGGATTTTCCGGTACTGCACGTCGACCACGGACACTGCCATCGCGTGAACGAACGAGTGTGTGCAGGCTGCGAGCCGGCCGCTTGGCGATGCTGCCATCTGGCTGACGTGCCGAATCGGCACTTCAACCACGCCCACTTCCTGAACGCGCTGGACATCGAAGAGTCTCACAACGGACGGCGCCTTCTCGTCGTGCAGGCGGTACTCAACGAGCGCCACGATGTGGCTACGGTGCGAGGCGCTTACTAGCCGCGCAGTGCCTTCGGCTGAAGGCAACGAGTGCAGCAGCCGCCCAGTGCTGGAGTCGTAGAAGTGAATCGTGTCCTTGTCTCCCCGTGTCACGAGTGTCCTGCCGCTGCCGCAGAACGTAATGGTCCGCACGCTTTCGTTGGTCCCGGGGATCACGTGCGATTCACTGCCGTCAGTGACCATGTGGATCGCCGTGCCGTCCCGCACCGTGTACGCGACAACGCGTCCTTCGTCGTCTCCGACCGCGATCGCGGAAGGCGCACGTTCCGGCCAGAATGCAGCAACATGACTGGTTTCGAGATTCAGCGTGATAAGGCCTTCTTCAGCCGCGGCGAGGAGCAGTTGTGTACCATTGAGCGACGTAATGCTGCTGATAGTCCGGTTGCCCAAGGAGAACAGCCTGGTGACTGGTCCACCGACCTGCGTGAGTGTGCGGCGCCGGCTTCTCAGCCGGCCGACCGTGGTGGATGCTACCCTGATCTTGAGGTGCTCCCACACGGAAGCAGGCAACCGGGATTCCAGCTGTTGAGCGAGAAGCTCCGGCTGGACCGAGATGGTTGCGGTCGACAAGAGGAGCGCGGCCCTCACCCCGTCGACGTCATCGTCGTCGGAGACGAGATCCAAATCCTGCAGGAGCGCGCTCAAGCCCCCGTGGCGTAGCTTCGCCTCGAGCCACGTGAGGTCGGTCAGAAGCGCCCGAAGATCCTCCCGTCGATTCGCTTCACGAAGATGCCAGCACACCCGTCGCCATGCGTAGTCGTGTGGTGGCACGTGAAGAT
>VBLP01000319.1:0-12239 GCA_005887925.1 Deltaproteobacteria bacterium
GCACTATGCGCCGGTCGCGCGCGTCCTGGCGCGGGTGGTCGCCGGCAAGCTCGACGACGCGCGCGCGAGCGCCGCGGCGATCGCCGACGGCTCGGTCGAGCGCGCCGCGATGACCCTCGCGATCGCCGACGCGACGCACGACGCGGCCGGGGTGCTCGCGGCGTTCGCGCAGATCGAGAAGCTGTCGACCACGATCGAGCAGCTGTTCACGGTGGCCGGCGCGCTCGAGCGCAGCGGCCGACTCGACGAGGCCGCCGCCATGTTCGAGCGGCTGGCGAGCCACCCCCAGGCGTGGAGCGAGCCGATCGCGACGACGCGGGCGTGGGCGCGGCTCGGCGGCCTGCGCGAGCGCGCCGGCGACGCGGCGGGAGCGCGCGCCGCGTTCGCCGAGGTCGTCCGGCGCTGGGGAAACGCGACGGTGCGCACGCCGGAGGTCGACACGGCCCGCCGCAGGCTGCGGGCCCTGCAGGTACGGTAGCGCCCGTTCCGCCGACGACGGCGCGGAGCCGACCGGGCGTGCCATGCCGCGGCGCCGAGTCCGGGCGATGAACGCGACGCGGTCTGTCGATCAGCCGGATCGCCTGACGCGTCACCGGGATGCGGCGACCGGCGAGAACCGCATGTTCGGGACCCCGCCGGCCTGGACGGTGCTCGAGAACACCTGCGAGTAGCTGCAGGGGGTCGCGCCGTCCTTGCACAGGCCGGTCTCGCGCACGCACTGGTCCACCGGGCAAGCCGGCGCGTCGTCGACCAGCCCGACGGTCGCGGTGGCGCCCGCCGCGCGCTCGGGCGGCGTCGCGGCCATGGGGCCGTACGACAGCACGATCTGCTGGGTGCTCTCGTCGAGCGTGATCATGAAGTTCAGGTTGTCCGATCCGCAGGGCTGGGTCAGGCAGGCGTGGGTCCAGGCCAGGCGGAGCGACTGGGCGCCGCGTGGTCCGTTGAGCTCGTAGCAGACGCCCATCGAGCTCGTCGACATCTTGTCCCAGAACGCCATCACCGCGTGCGGCGGCGGCGGTGTGCCGCCCCGGACGAGGTTGCGATCGAACGGGCCGGGGACGAGATCGCCGGCGGGATCGGGGTTGTCGTGGCCGAACGAGACGTAGCCATCCCGGGCGACCCAGATCTGGTGGATCGGCTGGCCGTAGAACTGAAATCCGAAGCCGGGCAGCAGCGGCTCGAGCTCGGTCAGCCGGACCGGCCCGCGGCTGCCATCGCCGAGCACCTTGCCGGCGTGCGCCATGGGCACGCTGCACGCATCGGTGGCGTCTGCCGACGTCATCGCGGCGGTGTACCGGAGCACGCTGGGGCCACACTGGAACCGCGACGCGCTCGGCGCGGCCGACCCGGCCGACATCGCACCGGACAGCTTGCAGTGCTGGTCGGCCGTGCATTGCAGATCGAGCATCACCGGCTGGGTGGCGTCGCGGCCGAACTGCAGCGAGTCGGAGACCTGCATCACCTCGACGCCGCTCTTGAGCCCGGTGATCTCGACATCGAAGCGGCCCTCGGTGGTCTCGTCGAGCAGCGTGACGCTGATCGGGAGGTGGGCGGCGTCGAGCGAGCGCTCGAACGTGGTGGTCTCGGACGCCGAGGCGCGGATCCGGACGCGATCGATATCGCACGGCACACCGGCGTTGGTGTCGATCGACAGGACGAGCTTTCTCGGATCGGTGCATGCCGCGACCGCGAGCGCGAGCGCCAACCAGGTTGTCGACGTCATTTCTGGTCCTCCGGAAACGCTGGAATGATGCGGAAGTTCCGCTTCTGGAATGTCAGTCCCGGCAAGCCGACCTGCTTGTTGACCGCGGCGTTCGTGCCCGCCGGGGTGCAGAACGCATTCGCGGTATCGGCGTGATACACACCATGATCCACGCCGGCCCGCCCCGGAACGCTGATCCGCACGGCGTTCCCCATGCCGTCCTTGCTGCCGCTGATCGCCGAGGGATAGCAGCGGATCGTCCTCGCCAGGCTCTTGCAGGTGCCGAAGCCCTCTGCCTCGTTCCAGTTGCACACGCCGCCGTCGCAGAGATTGCCGGCCACCGGCACGTTCATCACGTTCGACGGATCGCCGGGCATGGACGCGCCGACGCAGGCGACGTCGGAGCCGCAGTCCGCCTGCTTCCTGCATGCCCGCCGGCTGGTGTCGTTGCACATCCCGCAGAAGCCATTCGCGTCCTTGAAGCTCGGGTCTGTGCACGCCGGGCTGTCGTCGGTGATCGAGATCGTGTACCCCGCGCTCGAGAACGCGCCGCCGAACGGGGTCGGCGTGCCGGCGTTGGGCTTCAGCGTCGGCGAGCAGTCCATGCTGTAACCGAAGTTGTATCCCGGCTGGTCGCCATAGCGGTTGACGTCGCACTGGACATCTGTCGGGACGCCGGGATCGATGTGGCCCGTCAGGGGATCCGGGACCGAGCTCTTCTGGCAGGTCCCTCCCTTGATCCCGTCGTTCGGGGACGGATCGCCCATGCACACCGGACAGACTCCCGCGAACGTGCCGGGGAGCTGGGGGTTCGCGTTCAGGACCAGAAGGACGGTCAGCTTGGCAATGTTGACCTCCCCCGACACCAGGTTCAGTGTGCCCTGGATCGTCGGTCGCTGATCCAGACCGAGCACCGGGATATAAGTGAATGCGCAGGCGCCGAACTTCCCATCTCCGCCCTGCAGCGGTGTCGCGAGCGGTGAGTCGTAGATGTAGACGCAGGACGTCGGCTGGTTGCTGGAATCGACCGGGCAGTCGCGATCGGCGGCGCACAGCGTGCTCGTCCGGTACAGACAGCGCCGGCGCTTGACCGGATCGATCGGATCGACCGGGCCCTCGAACTGGCACACGCCATGATCGCAGTCGGTCGCCGTGACGCCGAACGCCGCGCCCGGATCGCCCTTGATGTTGTGGAACACGCCGGTCCATCCGATGCTGGACAGGCTGCCGTCGGCGGTCTGGAACGTGAATCCGATCGGATCCGACGGCGGATCGGAACGGTTCGAGCCGGCGCCGCACGCGGTCACCGCCGCGGCGACACAGGACCAGGCCAGGAGCTTCATGGTGGTTATCCAGGGTTCGATCATTTGACGATCACCCCATCGGGGCGCGTGAGCAGATAGGCCCCACCCGCGCTCGCCACGATCACGACCGCGACGCCGGACCACAGCCACGGGGAACGCAGCCAGGCGCGGCCGGCGCCGCGCTCGACGGGCTTCGGTGGGGTGGGCGCGGCCAGTGCGGTCGCGATCGGGGAACCGGAGACTGCGTGCACCGTCAGATCCGGCGGCTTCCCCGGCAGCTCGATGTGCACCGCCTCCGCGGCGCCCGCGGTGAGCGTGATCGCGCGGGTCGCGAGCGTGGCGGGCCCGCGCTGGATCCGGGCGACGTGGTTGCCGGGGTTCATCGGGATCGCCTCGCGCAGCGCGGCGCGCGGAAACTCGACGTCGTCGATCGCGATCGCATCGCTCGGCTCGAGGTTGGTGATGTCGAGGGTCAGCCGCGCGATCTGCCTGTCGAGCAGCTCCAGCTGGCCGGTCGCCTCGGTCCGGAGATCGGAATACCGGCCATCGCCGGTGTCGTGCAGGAACTTGCGATAGCTCTCGGTGGCCTCGACCAGCCGCCCGGTCTGGCCCTGCGCTCCGTCGAGGTTGAACAGCGTCAGGATCCGCGGGGCGAGCTCGTACGACGTCTTGAACCGGTCGTACGCGAGGCTCCACTGGCCCTTGCCGACGGCGTCGACGCCCTCGTCGTAGAGCCGGCGCGCGAGGGTGATCTTGGTGGCGGAGGTGGCATCGGCGGACTCGGCGCGAGCGCCGGTGGTCGCGATGCCGGTGGTCGCGACGAGGATCGCCGCGATCAAGATCCGTTGTTTCATGGTGGTGACTCGTGTGTCAGTTATCGAATTCGGGTACGATCGGTGCCTTCTTGTCGGTCACGGCCTCGGGAGCTGCAGACGCGCCGCTGGTGTTGGCCGTCTCGTCGAACTGCTGCGTGGTGAACGGCGGCCTGGCCCTGGCCGCGCGCGGAGCCGGAGCGGGCCGGGGAACCTCCGCCTCGGCGGCGATGGGTCGAGCGGGTCGGGGCCTGGGCCTGGCCACGGCGCGCGCGACGTCGCCCCGCGGCGGAGCCGGCGGTGCCACCGCGGTCGGCGGCGGCGTCACGGGCGGTGGCGCTACCGGCGCCATGGGCTGCGCCATCGCGGTCGGCGGCACGCCCGCGGTCGGCCTCACGGGAGGTGGCGCTACCGGCGCCATGGGCTGCGCCATCGCGGTCGGTGGCGCTGCTGCGGGTACCGGCCGCGCCTCCGGCGTCACCGGGTGCGGCACGACCAGCTCGAGCTCGCTCGACGGCCTCGGCGGACGCGCTCGCCCGTCGGCGACGCGGCTCTGGCGGCCGAGCACCAGACCCAGGATCACCCCGGCACCGAGCAAGCCGGCACCGAGCTGCACGCCGCGCCGCCGCCACCAGGGTCGCGGCACCGGCGGCGGAGCGACCTGCACACCGGAGCCGGGGGTCGCCTCGACCTCGACGCGGTACGCGGACGTCATCCGCGGTCGCGGGCTCGGGCTCGGAGAGAAGCTCTGGCTGTCCGAGATCGCCGAGCCGGTGCTCGTGCGCCGGGCGCGCCGCTCCGTGCACCGGTCGCGGACCTCGACGGCGAACGCGCCGAGCTCGGCGGCCTCGCGGTTGGCGGCGCCGGGAATGGCGCTCGCGATCCGGCGCTGGACCTCCGCGGCGGTCTGCGGTCGGTCGTCCGGATCGTGCTGCAGCATCGCCAGCACGATCGGGTCGAACACCTCGGGCACCGCGGTGTTCACCGTGCTCGGCGGCGCCACGTCGGTCCGGTACAGCCGGTTCAGCAGGCCGAGGTGGCTGTCGGCAAACAGGTGCCGGCCGACCAGCAGCTCCCAGAATACGATGCCGAGCGCGAACAGGTCGCAGCGCCGATCGACGACCACATGCTGCGCCTGCTCGGGTGCCACGTAGCGGTACTTGCCCTTGAGCGTGATCCCCGCCTGGGTCTCCGAGACCCGGTTGCGCGCCTTGGCGATCCCGAAATCGATCAGCTTGGCGTTGCCGTCCACCGAGACCAGCACGTTCGACGGGCTGATGTCGCGGTGGATCAGCTCGAGCCGCTGGCCGTCGGCGCCGCGGGTCTCGTGGGCGGCGTGCAGCCCGCCGGCGACCTGCAGGATCACGCGCGCGGCGAGCTCGGGATCGAGCATGCGGCGGTCGCGCCGGAACACCTGCAAGAGCTCGCTGACCGAGCAGCCGTCGAGGTACTCCATCGCGAGGTAATGGACCCCGTCGAGCACGCCGAACTCCTCGACGTGGACGACGTTGGGATGGCTGATCTGGGAGCAGATCCGCGCCTCGTCGACGAACATCTCGAGGAAGCCCGGCTGCGTGACCAGGTGGGGATGGATCATCTTGAGCGCGACCCGCCGGGAGAACCCCGCGGCGCCGTGGCGGCGTGCGAGGTAGAGCGTCGCCATGCCGCCGACCCGCAGCTGCTTGACGATCTCGTAGTCACCGAACCATTGCGCCGTCATCGCTCTCCATGCGGTCAGCAGCATCCGTGCCGCGTGTCACGGCGCGACCGGGCCACGCAGCAGCTGCCGAGGGCCGCCGAAACCAGCGATTTTCTGACCGCGGCGCCGCCTTCCGCCGCAGACGCAGCGCCCGGCCGGGACCTACTCGCCGGGATCGTCCGGATCCTCGAGGAGCACCGCGAGGGCCGGATCGAGGTCGCCCGGCGCCGCCTCGATCAGCGCGCGCACGCGCTCGAGCTCGCGCCGGAGCACGCGGTGGTGGTTGCGGCTCCGGAGCAGCGACGCCTGGTCGAGCACCGCGAACGCGGCATCGCGGCTGCCGCGGCGGTCGACGGCGGCGGCGAGCACCAGGCCGCGGAACGCGTCGGCGAGATCGAGCGACAGCCGGGTGCCCGACACCTCCCGGCGCTCCGCCTCGTCCACGAAGGCGCAGGCAGCGCGCCACAGGCTCGCGACCAGCCCGATCGCCTGGGGCTGGAGCTCGTAGCCGAGCGCCTGCTCGACGTGGCGCCGCGACAGCGTGGCCGGGGCCGCGTCGCCGCGGTCGGCGATCATGATCGCGTACGCGCGGCGCACGATGTTGTCGAGCTGCCGCAGGTTGCCCGGCCACGGCGTGGCGAGCAGCAGGCGCATCGCCTCCTCGGTGACGCGCGGCGCGACCCGGTCGCCGGACTCCGCGTGGCGGCGAAGCATCATGTGCTCCGCCCACGACGGCAGCTCGTCGAGCCGCTCTTCCAGCGAGGGCAGCCGGACCGGGAGCACGTTGATCCGGTAGTACAGGTCCTCGCGGAATCGCCCGGCGCGGACCGCCGCGTGGAGGTCGACGTTCGTGCTCACGACGAAGCGCACGTCGGCGCGCCGCTCGCTCGCGCTGTCGCCGAGCGGATGGTAGCGGCGCTCCTCCAGCACCTGCAGCAGGCCGGCCTGGGCCTTGAGCGACAGCTTGTCGATCTCGTCGATGAACAGCGTGCCCTTCGCGGCGCGCTCGAGCGCCCCGGGCGTATCTCGGACCGCCCCGGTGAACGCTCCGCGCCGCCAGCCGACGAGCTCGGCCATCTGCAGGTCCTCCGGCACGCTGAGCAGCCGCACCGTCTCGAACACCTGGTCCCGGCGCGGCGACTGCGCGTGGCACCAGCGAGCCAGCCGCGACTTGCCGACCCCCGTCGGTCCGCTGAGCAAGATCGTCTCGTCCTGCTGCGCGAACACCGCGAGGATCCGCATCATCCCCGCGGTCGACGCGCCGATGACCGGAGCCAGGCTGTCCGCCGGAGGCACCTCCTTCCGGCCGAGCGGCAGGGTGCTCAGGTACGGCGCTGCGGCGCTCGCCATCACATCGAGCGCGGCGCGGCAGTCTCCCCAGAGGAAGTCGGCGCCGGGCGGGGCGCGCCAGTGCGCCTCGAGCGAGATCATGCCGATGACGTGGTCCTCCCGCGGGAGCCGGATCGGGATCACGTGCACGTGCGTCGCCTCGCGCTGGATCATGCGGTTGCGGGTCTCCATGCCCGGAGAGCCGCCCGCCCCGCGGAGCTTCTCCGGCTGGCTCGCCGCGTCGGCGAGCCAGGTGCGCAGCGTGCCCTGCTTCACATCGATCGAGACCGCCGTGCGGTGCTCGGAGACCCAGCGCCACACGTTCGCGCTCGTGAGGTACCCGGTGCCGTCGACGCGCTCGCCGCCGGGATGCTCGATCCCGAACAGGCGCTGGTAGCTGTCGTCGGGCCGGAGGTGCAGCACGCCGCGCAGGATCCGGGCCTTGGCGGTGAGCGGGCTCCCGGCGAGCCGGCCCTCGACCATGGTGAGCATGGCGACGAGCGTCGTCCTGGTCGCCTCCTCGAATGTCCTCGCCTCCAGCAAGCGGAGGACCAATGGGCCGACGTGATCGACAGCCGACATGAATCTCGGAGGTTACGCGATCGCCGCGGGAGCTGCCGCGGCTGGGGCCGCCGCGAAGGCCGGTTGGGCCGGCGGCCGGCGCCGCGGACCGCGGCAGTCGAGGCGCGCTCCCGGGCAGATCCGCCACGAGCCTGCGAGAGACCGGATGTGCCCCTCGACAAAGGACCGAAAGCAAGGCATACCCGTCCCCTGCTCTACACGGTCTAGACAGGGCAACTTCCTGCGAGCCCTTCGTGCGGAGCCATGGCAGTTACTGGAGAGTGCGAGCATGCCTGAAGGAACGATCAAGCGACTGACTGACAAGGGTTTCGGTTTCATCGCGAACGCCTCGGGGACCGACCTGTTCTTCCACATGTCGGCGGTCGAGGGGGTCCGGTTCTCGGACCTTCGCGAGGGACAAAAGGTGTCCTACAACGAGGGCCGTGGGCCGAAAGGTCCGCGCGCCGAGAACGTTCGCCCTCTCTGAGTCGCGACTCGATCTCGAGGAAGAGCCGGTTCCCACCCGGCCCTTTCTATTTTCGGGCTATCTATCTTTTTTTCGGGCTATTTTTCGGGCTATTTTCGGGGGAGCGCGCCGATCTGCGGACGGTGCGGTCAGTCCGCGGCGAAGCAGTAGATCGAGCCGCGGCCTCCGGTCGGCGGGAACGACGCCGCCGCGCAGCCCTGGGTCGCGTGGGCCTCGACGAACGACATCGGATCGATGTTGCCGGCGACGCCCATGCGGTCGAAGTGGCCGACGGTCGCGATGACGCCCGACGCCGCGGAGCTCGTCCAGTCGTTGCATGTGTTGCCGCTCGACACGCCCGCCGCGGTCGACCCGGTGAGGATGTCGTGCTGGTTCGGCGTGTCGCCGCGGCCGGGGACCTGCGCGCCGGTCTCGTCGAGCCCATTTGCCTTGTTGATCATGTTCATCGCCGGGATGTGAAGCGCCGCGACCGATGCTGCGATCATCGCGCCGTTGCGGTTGAACCACGGGCCAGTGCCGATTCGATCCTTGGCGTTGGCGGTGCTGGTGCTGAGGTAGGCGCGCCAGTGCCGGCCAGCCGCCGCCGGGGCCGCGGCGGCCACCTTCATCTGACAGAACTCGTCGGCGCCGGCGAGCCCGTCGCCGTCGGCAGGGCTGCGCCGGAAGTCGCCGCCGTTGGGATGGCCAGTGCTGGTGATGAAGAAGCTGAAGTTCGACGCCGGCGTATCGCTCGCCGCGTCGCCGGGATTGCCGGGCTTGTCCGAGCCGCCACAGCCCACGCCGACCGACAGGACCGACAGCACAACGAGGAGCAGGGATGTGCGCATGTGATTCTCCTTGCGGCGAGCATCGCACGGCCCCGTGAGCCGCGTGCGCCGGAGTTCAACGCGCGGCGAACTCGTGATCGCCGATACCGATCTGCGTTGTTGTTACTTGGTTTAGTATTCCTCGATCTCATCGGGACGAACCCGGAGACGCTTTGCGATCTTTTGCAATGTCTCTCCATGCGGCTTCGCTACGTCTCCCCGTTCCAGTCTCCCAATCTCCTTCTCGCTGATATCGGAAAAGTCGCCTTGTCGAAGACCTCGTAGGAGCCGAAGTCGCCGAAGAGACGCCCCGAATCCTTTCTCCTCCTCGCGTCGGCGCTTGCGGATCCTTCGGCGATACTCGGGATCGGCTTCGTAAAGGATTGCATCCGCAGCGGCCTCATACTCCCCGAGCTTTACGGTCTGCCCGTAGTCAGTAACGGCGAATCGAGTCGGATCTGGTTGCGGACGTCCTGCACCGGTAGGGAAGACGGTCATCGGCACAACGAGCGGAGTCAGGTTTCCGCGATACAAGAGTATAACGTGCGCCGCCGGATCCGCTCGTCCGCCAATGAACAAGTCAGCGGCGTTGGGTGCGGACAGAACCTCGGCGAGCTCCTCGGGAGGGAGAAAGTTGGCCGTAGAAACCACGACGCGCTCGAAAACAGTACGGAAGAAGTCCGCGTCGCACGCACTATCGAGTAGCAACAGCCGCGCACCAGCACGAGGACGTGGCCGGTAGATCCGGGCCAGCGCGCGAAGAAATGCTCGTCCGTCGAACGCAATCCAGAGCGCATCGGGACTCTTGGCCAACGCCGCCTCGATCTGGGCATCGTTCCGCAGAATCTCCGCGCGAAGCAGCTCGAAGATTCGCAGAAACTGCGCGTGAAGCTCGAAGGCTCGCGCGTCCGGTCGTGCATCGCTTGCGTAGGAGATGAAGATGTTGTGCATGACTATGCCTCGGTGTAGACGGGCTGCTCAGGATGAATTCGATCCCATTGCCGAACGAGCTCCTCGAGGTTCGCGCTCATTCGCCGCGACAATCTCCTTGGGGACTTCTCTTGGAGGCGGGTCGTCGTCCATGAACGACTGTTCGCGTAGCTTCCAGCGCCATTTCTTTGTCCTGAAGATCACAGTCGCATGCGGATGATCCGGCGGCTCGTTATCGAAGATCTTCACCTTCCAACCTTGGCTCCCGAGCGGTTCGAGAAGAGGCAACTCATAAGGCATGCGGTCATCCTTGACCAAAATGTCCTTTATCCGCCTCGAACACAATAGGACATTTTGGCGGATGCGCAAGGTTGCTCCCCAAATTTCTAGCAATACTAAGCTCTTACGATCATCAGGTAGGCTCCGAATGAATCGCCTTCCCCATCGGTCCGCGCGGCTCTCCACAAACTCTTTCCGAACCACCACGTCCAGCAGCACCATCAGATACGAGCCGATCGGCGCCAGCTTGTCTGGAAAGAACGACAGCACGCGGCCATCGTCGAGCACGCACCGCGTTCCGTGACACGCGCGAAGGTGACGCGCGGCCGCACGCTACCCCCTCCCACGTGCCGGACAAAATGGCACTTCGTCGATCCGGAGGTCGGGCGGAACTGCTCGAAGTTCCTGATAGCTCGCGAAAATCGCAGGGGCACTTTTCGGGGGCTGCGGTGTTACACCGGGGCCCGCCAGCTGCCGTGCCGGTCGATTCCCACACGTACTACTGCACCTATGGTCCGATGGTGCTCCGCCGGTGCCGGAAGCTGCTGGGCGATGACCAGACTGCCCGTGATGCGATGCACGACGTGTTCGTCCAGGTGTTGACCCACTCCGAGGAGCTCGCCGATCAGGCGCCGTCGTCGCTGCTGTTCCGGATCGCGACGAACGTGTGCTTGAACCGGATCAGGAGCCGGCGGCGCCGGCCGGAGGATGGCGATCCGGAGCTGCTGGTGCAGATCGCCCAGGAGACGGATCCGGCGGCGCGGAGCGCGGCGCGGGCGGCGCTGGACGCGCTGTTCCGCCACGAGCCGGAGGACACGGCGCTGATCGCGGTGCTGCACCTGCACGACCGGATGACGCTGCAAGAGGTGGCGGCGGAGGTGGGGATGTCGGTGTCGGGAGTGCGCAAGCGCCTGGAGAAGCTGCGTATGAAACTTCACGCCCTGGAGGTCCAACCGTGACGTCCCTACCCGACTGGCTCGTCGAACGCGCGGCGCTCGACGAGGTGCCGCCTGCGAGCCGCGAGCGCATCGAGCGCATCGAGCGCGCGGAGCCGGGCGAGCTGGCGCGCCGCGTGGCAGCGCTGCGCGAGGACAATGCGGCGGAGCTGGCGAGGTATCCGGCCGCGCCGGCGGTGGCGCAGATCGAAGCGCGCGTGGCGCAGGCGCGGCAGGCCAGGCGCCGGCGCCGGCGGCGGAGCTGGCTGGGGCTGGCGATGAGCGCGGCGGCGGTGGTCGTGGTGGTGGGGCTGGCGGCGCTGCGCCCGGCGGCGGACGTGGCCCGCGGCGCGCAAGACGCGCCGGAGGAGACGCGCGTGAAGGGCTCGCCGCGCTTGCTGGCGTTCCGCCAGGTCGGCGAGCAGGTGGAGCGGCTGGCGCAGGACGCGGTGGTGCACGCGGGCGATGTGATCCAGCTGCGCTACAAGGCGGGCGGCCAGGGCTACGGGGTGATCGCGTCGATCGACGGAGCCGGAGGGGTGACGCTGCACTATCCGCTGCACGACGACGCGCCGCCGCAGGCGACGGTGATGCCGGCGGAGACGGCGGCGCTGCCGCACGCCTGGGCGCTCGACGATGCCCCGCGCTTCGAGCGGTTCTTCTTCGTGACCGCGAACGATCCGGTCGATGTCCAGCGGACGCTGGCGGCGCTGCACGCGCTGGCGCGTCGCGGGGACAGCGCCACCGGCTCGCTCGAGCTTCCTTCGGGTCTGCAACAGTGGTCGCTGCGCTTGCGCAAGGCCGATCGTCCATCCACCCACGAGTCGCCATGAGGGCCGCCATGACAAGCCGTGTATTGATCTGCCTCGCCTGGACTGCGCTCCTCGCCGTGCCGGCGAGCGCTGCGCCCCGCGCCACCGCGACCGGGGCGACCACGCCGCTGCGTCGGTTTGCGCTGGTGATCGGCAGTAACAAGGGGAATAGCCTCCGCGAGCAGCTGCGCTATGCGGGCCACGACGCCGACGCGATCGCGGATGTGCTGCGGCAGCTCGGCGGCGTGGACCGGGTCGACCTGACGCTGCTGAGCGAGCCGGACACGCGTGACGTCGACCATGCCTTCGACGCGCTGTCGGAGCGGGTGCGGTCGGGCCGCAAGCCGGGACAGCGGGTCGAGCTCGTGGTGTATTACTCGGGCCACGCGGACGAGTCGGGGATCCTGGTCGGCGGAGCGCGCTACGACTATGTGCGGCTGCGCCAGCGGATCCGCGACGTGCCTGCCGACGTCCACATCGCGATCGTCGACAGCTGCGCGTCGGGCAGCTTCACGCGGGCCAAGGGCGGCTCGCGGATGCCGCCGTTTCTGCGCGACAGCTCGAACCAGGTCCAGGGCTTCGC
>VBLP01000319.1:12255-19736 GCA_005887925.1 Deltaproteobacteria bacterium
GAGCTCGGCCGACGAGGACGCGCAGGAGTCGGACCGGATCGGCGCGTCGTTCTTCACGTACTTCTTCGTCGCGGGGCTGCGTGGCGCCGCGGACCGCAACCACGATGGCAGGATCACGCTGGGCGAGGCGTACCAGTTCGCGTACGAGCAGACGCTGGGCCGGACGCAGAACACGGCGCACGGGCCGCAGCATCCGGCGTACGACATGCACCTGTCGGGGACCGGCGATGTGGTCATCACGGATCTGCGCAGCACGGAGTCGGCGCTGGTGCTGCCGGCGGCGCTGCGCGGGCGGATCACGGTGATCGACCGCGGCGGCCGCGTCGCGGTCGAGCTGACCAAGGAGGCGGGCGAGCCGCTCAGCCTCGCGCTGCCGAACGAGACCTACTCGGTGCATGTCGAGAACGCGAACGGCGAGTTCGTCGCGACGGTGACGCTCGATCGGCCGGGCGAGCTCGCGTTCGAGCAGGGCGCGCTGCGCCGGGTGTCGCCGGAGCAGACGGTGGCGCGCGGCGTGGCGCGCGATGCCGACGAGGACACCGAGCCCGACGAGGGCGAGCGCGCGGCCGACCGCGGCCACGAGCGGCATCATCACCACCACCGCTCGCCGTGGTACCGGCGCGTCGCGGCGAGCTTCGGCGAGGGGATCCGGGTCGAGCGGCCGGACACGCCGATGAACTTCGACGCGCTGGTGACGCTGGGCGGCACGTCGCGCGAGGTCCATGGCAGCCCGGTGATCGGCGTGGCCGAGACCGGAGACCTGTCGCTCGGGCTGACGCTCGGCCACAAGGTGGGATTCGCCTACGACATGAGCTTCGGTATCGGACCGGGGATCTTCCTGGGCGACAACCTGCAGCTCGGCGCGACGATCGGGTTTGGCTTCAGCGGCATCACGGGCGACGTGCTCAACTTCGCGTGGAAGGTGCCGACGGAGGGCTTCGTGATCCTCGAGCTGTCGCCGGAGCTGCGGCCGATGGCGTACTTCCGCCAGGACTACCTGTTCGGCGCGGACTCGCGCAAGAACGGCTCGAAGCTGGCGCACTGGGGCGACGAGGCGGAGGCGGGCGCGGGGCTGCGGTTCAGCGGCCGGCTCGACGGCTTCGTCTATGGCAGCGTGCGCGAGATGGCCGGCGTGCGCTACTGGGGCATCGGGATCGGGGCGATCCTGTAGCGCGGGGAGCACCTGCCTTCCGCTTCGCGGCGGTGTCCGGAACGCGGCACGCTGCGCGCCGCGGGCCCGATCACCTGAGGTCCCGGTGATTTCGGAGATTCGCGTCGCGCCGGGATGATTTCTGGGACGGCCGCCGTTGCAAAAGCGGTAGTCACTTGCGCGCTCGCCTCCGCTCCCGCCCGCCACGCCTGGTGCGATGCGCGGTGCTGATCGGCATGCTGGCCGGCTGCTATGGGCCGTCGCTGTACGAGGGCGCGCCGTGCGAGCGCTCGGAGCAGTGTCCGGAGCCGCAGCGCTGCGTGTCGGGCAGCTGCACGCTGAACCTGCCGCCGCCGATCGACGCGCAGTCTCTCGAGGCGGACGCGGCACCGCCGCCGATCGACGCAGCGCCGCCGATCGATGTGATGCACCCGGCCTGCAGCGAGGCCGGGCTGACGTGCAACGGGACCGTCACGAGGTTCACCTGCGGCGGCAACTGCTGGGTGAAGTGCGCGGGCACCGCGGCGCGCAGCACCGCGGCAACCGCGTGCGCCGGCTGGACGGGCGCGCTCGGCGAGATCGGCGATGCGACCGAGCAGGATTGCGTCGCGACGCACGTCGGTGCGCCGACCTGGATCGGCCTCGTCCAGAGCACCACGGCGACGACGCCGAGCACCGGCTGGACGTGGAACGGCGCGGTGCCGGTGGTCTACACGCACTGGCTCATGAACAAGCCGGACGATGCCGACGGCGTGGAGAACGGCGCGGAGCAGTGCGGGTCGATCCGGGTCGACGGCTCGTGGGATGACGATAACTGCGGCGGCGCGCTCAACTTCTTCTGCGAGCGGCCGTGATGCGTGCGGCACACGCCGGCGCACACGGATGCTCGATCAGAAGCTGCACACGTGGGCGTCGCTCGCCAGACAGGTCTGCGTGGCGCGGTCACAGATGTCGGACGCGCACTGCTCGGCGACGGTGCAATGGCCGCCGGCCGGCAGCAGCGCCTGGCACACGTTCCGGGTCGGCGCGCCCTCGGGGACGCCGCGGCAGATTGCGCCGGGGGCGCACACGAGGTTGGGGCAGTCCTCACCGGCGCCGGGCAACGCGACGCAGATACCTTGCTGGAGGTCGCATACCGCGTCGGCCTTGCACGGTGGGCGGTCGTTGACGCCGCTGAACTTCCGACAGGGTTGACCGAGATCGGCGGCCGGGAGGCAACGCGCGATCGGATGCTGCTGCGAATCGAACCCGGTGATCTGGCACGACGTCCCGATCGTCGCGCAGCCTGGTCCATACTCCGAGCAGGCGTCGCCGGCGCGCGGCGGTGCGCCGCAGGTCCCGCCGGTGCATACCAGGCCCTCGCCGCAGTCTCCGGTGAGCTGGCACTGCTCCCCGGCGGCATAACCGCGCCGGCACCGGCCGTCGGTGCACACGAGATTGCCCTCGCACACCGCGCGATCGGTGCCGCATTCGCCGCCGGCACCGACCGAGACGCTGGCGATGCAGTGTCCGGGGCAGCAAGCGCCGGCGCAGCCAGAGTCGTAGTCGCAGCCGTTCGACGCGCACTCCGCGTCGTGGCTGCACGCGCCGCCCGCGGCCACGGTGCCGCGCTCGAACGATTCGCACAGCCGCTCGCCGAGCCGCGACAGGGCGAGCTCGGTGCGATCGCACGACGACGCCGCGATGTCGACGATACACGCAGCGGCCCAGACGCCGTCGTACGACACGGTGCCGCGCGCGATGTCAGACAGACGCTGGAGGCGCAGGATCTGCGGGTCCAGACGGCACACGCGGCGCGGTCGAACTTCGCGTCGAAGGCGGCGGCGGCGATCGGAGCGAGGTCCGGCGCGCCGGGGCGCGTGAAGCAGGCAGCGAGCATGGCCGCGGCAAGGGGCCCCGCAAGACGCGTGATCATGCGCACCCGCTGTGCAGTGACCGTGCCGACTGGCGCGCGGCCGGGAGGCCACCCGGAGAGCGCCGGACCGCGTGCGCGGCCGAGCTCCGGCGGCCGCAGCGTCGAAGAGTGGCAGCTATTTGACTGCCGGCGCCGCGTGCGCGCCAGCGATTCACCGCAGAGCGTTCGCGTCGACGGCGCGGCGCGCATGGTGGCTGGCGCCGCCGGAGCTCGGCGGAATAACCAGCGATCCATGGTCGTCAGGTAGGAGCATGGAGCGCACCTGTGCCGTGTTGCTCACGCTCGCCGCAAGCTGCTACAGCCCGAGGTTGAACGAAGGCACGCCGTGCGCATCGACGGCAGACTGTCCGTTCCCGCAGCGCTGCGTGCTCGGCAGCTGCGCGCAGCGCGTGCCCGCGATCGATGCCGCACTGCCCGTGGATGCCGCGGAGTCCGAGGACGCGGCTGCCGCTGCGATCGACGCCGCTGCGGTCGATGCCGCGCCGGATGCCATGCCCCTGCCCTGCATGACCAGCGGGCTGACCTGCGGCGGCACGGCGACGACGTTCCCGTGCGGCGGTCATTGCTGGGCGCGCTGCACCGGCAGCGCGACGTGGACGGCGGCGAGCCAGGCGTGCATGGGCTGGCAGGGCGCACTCGGAGAGATCGACGACGCGACGGAGCAGAGCTGCGTGGCGGGGCACGTCTCGACGGCGACCTGGATCGGCCTGCGGCAGAGCGACGCGGCGACGCGGCCCGCCGACGGCTGGGGCTGGAACGGCAGCACGACGCCGCTGGTCTACATGCACTGGCAATCGGGCACCCCGAACGATCGCGACGGCAACGAGAACCACGAGGAGCAGTGCGGGAAGATCCAGTCCGACGGTACGTGGGACGACGTCAGCTGCACCGCGACGACCCCCTTCCTCTGCGAGCGCAACTGACGCCGCGAGCTGCAGATCATCGGCCGGCCCCGATGGTCCGTCGCCACAGCGGCGATTGATGAGCAGACACGCGCCTTTGTGAGATCGGATTTGACGATCACCGGGACGTACCTTATCTATACCGTCGTCATGTTCGCGCGTCTGTCATCCTCGAGTACTCGGTCGCAGTCGCTGGTCAGCGACTCCTGAGTATCGATCTGTCTGGAGGATGAGGTGGCCATTGGTGGCCACACCTGTCTCGAAAGCAGGGCGCCGCAGCGAAACTGCGGCCGGGTTCGATTCCTACGTCCTCCGCGACTGGAAGGCGCGCCGGCATGGGCCGGACGTCGGGTGCTATCCGAATGACCCCGAAAGGGGCGGGTTCGATTCCTACGCCTTCCGCGACATCACAGGCCGGCGTTCTTGAGCCGGTTGGCGTGCGTGCGGAACACGGAGACCGGGCTGGTCTCGAAGATCGAGGTCAGGCCGAACAGCTGGTTGACCTCGTCGAGGTGGTTCATCCGGTAGTTGTCGCGCAGCACCTTGCCGAAGTGACCGCTGCAGCGGCCGACCAGGCCGTCGTTGTCCTCGGAGTAGAACAGCGAGGTCAGGCCGAGCGCGGGGTCGGAGACGTCGAGGAGGTTGGTCAGGACGCTCGAGCCGGCCCACGAGTAGAGCAGGATGCCGTTGACCGACGACGGGGTGGCGCCGCAGCGGGTCGCGGCGAGGCCGGCGGGGAACTGCTGGTTGAACTCCGCGGCGCCGGCCGACGACAGCGAGTGCAGCGCGCCGATCGCGTCCTGCGGCATGGACGTGCCGGTGAGCAGGTCGATCACGGTGCCGAGGCTGTTGCCGAACGCGGCCAGGACGGTCTGGTTGAAGCCGCTGCCGCTGATGTTGTCGGCGAGGAAGTCCGCCAGGTCGGCGCCGAGGTGCGGCGTGGCGACGGTGGTGAGCGAGGCGACGAGGTCGGGGCGGACGGCCATGACGTAGCGCGCGTCGAGCCCGCCCTCGGAGTGGCCGATCAGGTTGACCTTGCCGGCGCCGGTCGAGGCCGCGATGAACTCGACCTGCTGCAACAGCTGCTCGCCGCGCTCCTCGGCCGAGCCGACCGCGCTGACCTGGGTGACGAACACCTGCGCGCCGCCGGAGCGGAGGTCGCCGGGGATGCCGAAGAAGTAGTCGACCACGCCGAACAGCTGACGGAAGCCGGTCAGGCCGTGGGCGAGGACGATCGGATAGCGCGTCCTGGTGAACGTCGACGTCGACGCGGCCGGCGCCGGGACGGCCTGAAAATCACCGCTGCCGTCGGAGCCGTCGTTCGCCGAGGCACAGGACAGCACGGCAAGTGCACTGCTGACTGCCAGCGCGAGACAAGCACTCGACGAGGTCTTTGACATGCCGCGTATATATGTCGTTCACCGCGGGACTGTCTCGGGGGAAATCGGCCCGCTGCATTTTGCGCAGCTCCGTCGAGGCGAGCCTGTAGCAGGGCGTACAGAGATCACATCGCCTGGTCGCGGTACGGCGAAGTGAAGCTTGCAGGCCGTCGCGATCGAGTAGCGCGGCCCACCGAGATCACATCCAGTAGCCGCCCGGCGCGGTGACGCGAGAGGTATCATCGGGTCGCGATGCCGCACATCAAGACGACGGTCGTGGGCAGCTATCCGGCAATCCACGGATCCCGCGCGTCGATCCCAGCGGGTTCGAGACCCTGGTCGATCGCGCGATGAACGTGTGGGGCTCGGGCGGCGCGCACCGGACCTACTTCCAGCGGCTCGACGCGATCGTCATCGAGATCTTCAACCGGCCGATCGCGCAGCAGCCTCGCGGGATCTGCGACACGGGCTGCGGCGACGGGACGCTCCTGGCGCACCTGTATCGCGTGGTGGCCGAGCACACGCTGCGCGGCCGGATGCTCGACGCGCACCCCTTGATCATCATCGGCGCCGACTTCAACAAGGTCGCCCGGCGCGTCACCCGGCAGACGCTGCGCCGCGCCGGGATCCCGTCGTTTCGCGTCGTGCCCGGTGACATCAACCGATCGGCGCAGCTGGCGAGCGACCTCGAGGCGCTCGATTTCGCTGTCCACGACCTCCTGCACATCCGCTCGTTCCTCGACCACAACCGGCCGTACGCGCAGCCCGCGCAGTACGTCGCCGGCACGCGGACGTCGCGCACGACCGGCGCGTTCGCCCATCTCGGCGACGAGATCGCGGCCGACGTGCTCGAGGAGAACCTGGTGCGCCATCTGCGCCGCTGGGCACCGTACATCGGCGGGTTCGGCCTGCTGGTTCTCGAGCTCCATACGCTGCCGCACGGGTTCTCGGATCAGTATCTCGTCGAGCTCCCCGTGTTCCTCGACTGCGCGCGCGAGGCCGGCCTGCATGCGAACGAGCACCTCCAGGCGTGGTTTCCGCCGTCGGCGCTGGCGACGGTGAGCCTCAACTACTTCACCGCCGGCTGAGCATCCGCGATCGCCGTCAGCGCGGCCTGGCGTGCTTGATCGGCACCGGCGCGATCGGATCCGCGGGCGCGAAGCCGAGGATCTGGCCGTAGAACGAGAGCTCGGCGTCGAGGCTGCGCTTGATGTTCTCGGCGCGGCGGAAGCCATGCTGCTCGCCCTCGAACGGCAGATAGGCATGCGGGACGCGCTTGCGCTCCAGCGCGGCGACCATCGCCTCGGCCTGCGAGGGCGGGACGACCTTGTCCTCGAGGCCCTGGAAGATGATCATCGGCGTCGACAGCCGATCGGTGTGATGCACCGGCGATCGTTCGAGGTAGCGGTCGCGCGCCTCGGGATACGGGCCGATCAGGCCGTCGAGATAGCGCGATTCGAACTTGTGCGTCTCCTTCGCCAGGCCCTCGAGATCGGCGACACCGTAGTAGCTCGCCCCGGCGGCGAACACGTCGCGGAACGTCAGCGCGGCGAGGGTGGTGTAGCCGCCGGCGCTGCCGCCGCGGATCGCGAGGCGGGCGGGATCCACCAGCCCCTGGTCGGAGAGATGGCGCGCGGCATTCACGCAGTCATCGACGTCCGTGATGCCCCAGGTGCCCTTGAGCCGTTCGCGGTACGCGCGGCCATAGCCGGTGCTGCCGCCGTAATTGACATCGACCACCGCCACGCCGCGGCTGGTCCAGAACTGAAAGCCCAGGTTCAGGGCGCTGCCGGCGGCCGCCGTCGGCCCACCGTGGCTGACGACGAGCAGCGGCGGCCGCTCGCCGGGCGGGGCCTGGAAGTCGCGGTTGTTCGGCGCGTAGTACAGCGCATGGGCGGTCCGCCCGCCGCTGGTCGGAAACTCGATCGCCCGGGCCGGCGACAGGTAGCCCGGATCGAGGTCGGCCTCGATGCTGCGCTGGACGATCGTCACCTTGCCGCCGGGCACGGCGATGCGCGCGACCGATGCGACGGTGGTCGGCCCGCCCGCGGTGACCGCGATGTCGCGCTGCCCGCCATCGAGGCCGGCAAACCCGGTGAACGGCGTCGCGATCTCCCGGATCGCCGTGGCGCCCG
>VBLP01000319.1:19784-21075 GCA_005887925.1 Deltaproteobacteria bacterium
GATCGTGCCGTCGCCGAGGAATGCGTAGCGCACGGCATCGAGGCCCCACTGCGGCGCGCCGAGCTCCGCCGCCATCGGCGCGAGGGCGACCTGCGCGCCACCGTCGACGCGATACAGGTTCCACCACCCGGTCCGATCGGAGGCGAAGTGGAGGATGCCGTGCGGCGACCACGCCGGCTGGAAGATCGACTCGTCGCGGCCGCCGGCGAGCGTCCGGATCCGCGACAGGGTGCCGTCGCTCGCCCGCTCGGCGATGCAGAGCTCGACACCATCCCACGGCATGTTGGGGTGATCCCACTGCGTCCAGACCAGCGAGCGGCCGTCCGGGCTGATCCGCGGATAGGCATAGAAGTCGTGCCCTCCGGTGAGGATCCGCGGCGCGCCGGAGCCATCGGCGGGGAGCGCGACCAGCTCGTTGATCACCTGGCCGTCGGCGGTGTGGCGCTCGCGGATGCAGACGAGCGTGCGGCCGTCGGGCGTGAGCTGCGGATCGGCGTAGCGCAGCCCGGCCGGGACCTCCGGCTCCGGCGTGATCGCGCGCGCCGGCCCGCCGCGATCCTGGCGGTACAGCCGCTGGTCGACGAAGTTGCTGAAGAAGATCGCGTCGCCGGCGACCAGGTACGACGCACCGCCGTACTCGTGGACGCGGGTGCGGACGTTCATGTCGCGCGGGGTGACGTCCTCGGCCGGTCCGGTCGCCGGCCGGCGGACGAGCACGTAGCGGCCGCCCTCGGTGGGGCGGGACTCGAGCGAGTACAGATCGTCTCCGACGAGCGTGACCGGGCCCAGCCGGACGGCGCCCGACGAGATCAGCTCCGAGGTGATCGGGGATGACCAGGATCCATACGGTGCAGTCGTCGCCATGACGCGCTCCTTGTTCAGCTCGGCCGACGCAGGTCGTTGCGCCGGCGAGCCTAGCAGGTCTTCACGCGCCCACGGCTGCTCGGCCGTCGGATCGAGCGGCCTAGCCGCGCTTGTCGGCGGTCTTCGGGATCGGCGGCGCGATCACGAAGGTGTTGCCGCCGAGCACCTGGCCGTTGTGCTCATGGATGATCGTGATCGATCCGCGCTTGGCCTTCGGCGGATGCTGCAGGACGATCGCCGCCGCGTACGGATGATCGTGGTGCAGCCTGTCGACCAGCGCGACGTGATCGCCAGTGCCCGCGACCGCGATCGGCTCTACCTTCAGCATCTCGGTCGCGTCGAGCTTCGGCAGGTTCGGCCGGGCGTGCAGCGCGAGCCGGCCGTGCGCCTCGGTGGGGATCGGCACGCGCGCGATCGACGAGTGGAT
>VBLP01000317.1:0-5358 GCA_005887925.1 Deltaproteobacteria bacterium
TCAAGCCGGGCTTGCGATGGCGGGCGCCAACCGGGGTGCCGACGGTATCGTGACCGCGCGCGAGATCGCCGGCTTCGACTGGTGGGGGACCAAGCTCGTCGTGCTCTCCGCCTGCGAGACCGGCGTGGGAGCGGTGCCGTCGGGCGACGGCGTGTACGGTCTGCGGCGCGCGGTGGTGCTGGCGGGCGCCGAGGCCCAGGTCGTCAGCCTGTGGAACGTCAGCGACTCGTCGGCGCAGGAGCTGATGCGCGAGTACTACGGCGAGCTGGCTCGCGGCACCGGCCGCGCCGAGGCGCTCCGCCAGGCGAAGCTGCGCCTTTTGCGCCAGCCCCGCTACGCGCATCCCCACCACTGGGCTGCGTTCATCCTCGCCGGTGACTGGACCCCGCTCGACAAGCGCGTGTTCCCACAGCGCGGTTGGCACGCCAGCCCGGCGGCGCGGTCCGATCGAACGATCAGCAGTCGTCGCTGAACATCTGGCTGAACGAGACGTCGGTGCCAAAGCCGATGTCGAAGTACCAGACCGGCCTGGCGCCGTTGGAGCGGTAGCCGACGTTGCCGACGGCGTTGTGCGACGGGGCCTTGCGGGCGATCGCCTTCTTCCACACGCCGGCGAGGCTGCAGCGCGGTACCGGCACCACGTGCTCCTTGGCGCAGTCGAAGAAGTCGATCGGCATCAGCTCGACGCCGTCGGGCGTGGCCATGACGCGGAACTCGCACTTGAAGTCGTGGCGGGCGGCGCCCAGCGGTTGCCTGGGATCGCGCTTGCCGCGCGACGGCGAGACGAACCGGACGTCGATGCTGCCGTGATCGGACGCCAGGGTCGGCAGCTTGAGGTTGGCGCGGCCGTCGGGGCCGACGCCATCGGCGTCGATCCGGAACAGCTCCGCATCCGGAATGGCCTGCTTGGCTCGCGCGATCGCCCACGGGAGGAAGGCGGTGACGTCGAGGTGCTCGGGGTTGTAGCCGGGAGGTGGATCGACGCTCTCGTTGGTGATCCAGGCGTCCGCGGCGCGCCCGGCGGGCCTGGTCGGCGGCGCGGGCGTGTCGTCGTCATCATCGTCGCCAGCGGCGGCGGCGATCGCGGCCGGATCGGGGGCCTCGACGCCGGCCACCCCGTGCTGCGCGATCTCGCGCAGCCGCTTCATGCGCTCCTTGGGCGGCAGCTTGGACAGCCCCTTGTAGGCAGCGAGCCGCTTGCGCTGCTCGGGCGGCAGCGCGTCGATCTGCTCGTCGAGGTGGTCGAGCGCGTCGGCGACCGGATCGGCGCCGCGCCTGGCCCTGGCGGGCGGGGTCGCCGGCGCATCGCCGTCGCCCGCGGCTGGTGCGGTCGGGGCCGTCGGGGCCGTCGGTGCCTTGCCCGCCCAGGGATCGGTACTGGGCCTGGCAGGATCGGGCTTGCCCGGACCGGCCGAGGCGGACCCGGCGGACCCGGATCCCGTCGTGCCACCGCCGCCGCTCCCGAGCACGGCCGCCGCGGTGATGCCGCCGCCGACCACTGCGACCGCGGCCAGCGCGATCCACGTCGCCTTCCTCGACGAGCGACGGGCGCCGCGGGTCACCTGTCCCGCGGACACGGTGGAGACCTGACCGGGCGGCGGTGCCTGCGGCGGCGGTGTCGGCGGCCGCGAGCCCTGCCCCGACCAGCTCGACGGCGGCGTCGGTGCCCAGCTGCCGCCCGACGGCCGGCCGCTCGGCGGCGTCAGCGGCCGCCACTGCTCCGGCGCCAGCTGCGCGGTCGCGTGCTGCAGCGCCATGCTCATCGCCATCGCGGTCGCGAACCGCTGGTCCGGCGGCTTGGCGAGCGCGGTCAGGATCACGTGCTCGAGCTCGGGCGGCATGTCCGGGCGCAGCGCGCGCGGCGGCGGCGGCGGCACCTCGACGTGCATGCGCAGGAGGTCGAACAGCGCCTCGGCGAGGAACGGCTTGCGGCCGGTGGCGCACTCGAACAGGATGACGCCGATCGCATAGAGATCGGCGCGGTGGTCGACGACGCGCCCGGCCGCCTGCTCGGGCGACATGTAGTGCGGCGTGCCGAGCAGCGAGCCCGTGCGGGTCGAGGTGTTGCCGACGTCCGAAAGCTTCGCGATGCCGAAGTCGAGGACCTTGGGCCGGCCCGACGGCGCGACGAACACGTTGTCGGGCTTGAGATCGCGGTGGACGATGCCCTTGGCGTGCGCGGCGCCGAGCGCGTCGAGGACCTCGGCGGCGAGCCGCGCGATCCCGCCGAGCGGAAGCGGCGCCTGGTGCTGGACCGCGTGCTCGATCAGCGCAGCGAGCGGCGCGCCGTCGAGGTACTCCATGATGATGTACGGCCGTCCGTCGGGCAGCATCGCCAGGTCGAGCACGTTACCGGTCGACCAGGTCGCGGCGGTCGGAGCATTCGCGCGACAGCACCTTGATCGCGACCCGGCTGCCGATCGCCGGGTGCACGCCCTTGTAGACCCGGCCCATGCCGCCGATGCCCAGCAGCCGGGCGACGCGATACGCGCCGATCGTCGTGCCGAGCAGCACGTCCTCGCCGATCGGCGCCAGCGCGGTCCCATCGGCCGGACAATGGCCCTGGGCCGGCTGGGCCAGACCGCACTCGGGGCACACGAACATCGTCACAGGATAACACGCGGCGCCCGCATCGTGGCTATCCGGTCCAGGCATCCATCCGCGCATCCCGACGACGACATCGCGACCGAGAACAGATCAGGAACGGCCTTCCAACGGCGAGCCGACCACACAGCCTACCAATGTCTTTGGATCGCCCGGGCCACACCCGATGGTTTCACGGTGCAAACATCTCCTGGAGGACGTCGAGCAAGCGGTTGACGGTCGCCGCCGAAAGTCGCCCGAGATGGCGAACTAACCGCTCTCGATCCACGGTTCGCAGCTGATCGATAACAACCTGGCCGCTCTTTCCGGAGAAGCGGCATGGCACGCGAAACGGGTATCGATGCGCGGCCGTGGTCATGGGCGCGATAATGACTGTTCGCAGATGGGCGTTCAGGTCGTCGGGCGACACGACCACGCAGGGTCGCGTCTTCTGGATCTCGGTTCCTCGCGTGGGGTCGAGATCAATGAGAAATACTTCACCTCGTCGCGGAAATTTCGTGGTTACCAACGCCATTCGCTTTCGTCGAAGTGCGTTCGGGTTTCGGGATCCAGCAGACTGCCGCCACCAGTGGCCGCCAGCCCGCGCGCTGCATCGGCCCAGCCGGCCCGGGCTCTCCTGGTTGCGGCGATCACGACGGTGCTGCCGCGCACTTCGAGATCGACCTCTTCTGTCAGGCCGGCCTGCTCGATGACGGCCTTCGGCAAGCGCACGCCGCGAGAATTGCCGATGCGGATGAGCTGTACCTTCATGCGTGATTACTTTGTATCTACGAGGCCTCCAAGTCAAGCGAGCTCTCGCGCTGTGGGTCGGAGGCTTCCGCCGTAAGCGATCGACCTCGGTGGACATCGCCGGGAGAGCGGTGCGGGGAGCTTTGTAGCTTTATCGCTTTGTGCTTTGTGCTTTGTCGCTCTGTCGCTCTGTCCGGGTTCTGGCCGGTAACCGGACGCCTGTCCGAATTCCGGCCGAGAATCGGACAAGAGAGCCGGGGAGGCGCATGGCCGGTCGGGAAGCGAGCGCGGTGCTTCGAGGAGCGGGGATGATGCAAGCGGCCCGATCGCTCGACGAGGATCTCGGGCAGACTCCGCGCGGTCTGCGAGGTGTCGCGCCGGGGCGCAATTCGCTGGCGGCATGGCGTCGGCCGTGGAACGCAGCTTGCTGGGCTGGTGGCGATGACCATCGCGATCGATACGCTCGAAGTGATCTCGAACCAGGTTCTGGAGCCGCTCGCGGTCGCGCAGCTGCTCGCCAACCTCGCCGATCGGCCGCGCGAGCGGCTGTGGCAGTACGGCGCGCAGGCGCTGGGCGACGCCGAGCTGATCGCGCTGGTGCTCGGCACCGGTGCCCGCGACCGCCCGGTGCGCGAGCTCGCCGCCGATCTGGTGCGCTCGGTCGGCGGTATCGCCTCGCTGTCGCGCGCGTCGCCCCGCGAGCTCGCGCAGCACAGCGGCATCGGCCCGGCGCGCGCGGCGCAGCTCGTCGCGGCGTTCGAGCTCGGCCGCCGCGCGATCGAGGTGGTCCATCGCCGCCGCTCGCTCGGCAGCGCCGCCGACGTGTACCACTGCATCGCGCCGCGGCTCGCCGGGGTCTCGCAGGAGGTGTTCTTCGTGATCGGGGTCGATGTCCGCAACGGCCTGCTCGACGTCGTCGAGGTCGCCCGCGGCAGCATCGCGCACGTCGAGGTCCATCCCCGCGAGGTGTTCCGGCCGCTGGTCCGCATGGCGGCGGCCGGCGGCGTGCTGGTGCACAACCACCCCTCGGGCGACGCCACGCCCAGCCGCGAGGACTGCGGGCTGACGGAGCGGATGCGCGAGGCGGGCCGCCTGCTCGGCATCCCCATCATCGATCACGTCGTGATCGGTGATCGCTCGTACCGCTCGATCGCCGAGTGGATGGGCACGGAGTTCTGATGGCGGCGGGTGAGCGCCGTCGCCACATCGCGTACGCGTGTCGCGGATCTCCGGCGGCGATTGACCACCCGACGGCGAGCGACTACGGTGCGCGCCAGTCGCGGAGGTGCGTCATGCGATCTCGATTGCTGGTCCGTCCTCGCTCCATCGTGCTCGCCGCCGCCGGCGGCCTCGTGCTGCTCGGTGCCGCCGTCGCCGCGCCGACGGTCGGCTCGCCCAACACCGCCACCGCGGATCCGCCGGTCGCGGTGCCCGCGACGACGCCGTGCGTGGTGCCGCTGTTCGCCGGCGTCCAGTTCGCCGACTTCTCGCCCAAGCCGTTCAGCTTCACGCCACCGGCCGGGTGCGCTGCGCCGTGGGCGAAGGTCGTGCTGGCAGCCGACTTCTCGGTGACCGCCGGCCGGCAGTTCGATCGCACCGCGAGCATCTGGCTCGCCGGCACCAACCTCTACTTCGGCACCACCGCCGAGCCATCGCGGACGGTCAGTCCGTCGTGGCACGTCGAGAACGACCTCACGGACTACAGCCCGCTGTTCACGGCGCCGCAGTCCGGGATGGTGCAGCTCGACAACCTCGTCAACAGCACGTTCACCGGCATCCTGTCCGGCGCCGCCGAGCTCAGGTTCTATCCGGTCGCGCGGCAGACCGATCCGCCGCGCACCGCCGATGTCGTGCTGCCGATGTCCAACGGGCCGAGCGGAGGGACGGTCGGGCTGGCGACCACGGCGAGCACGCTGGCGCGCACGTTCACGCTGCCGACCAACATCGAGCGCGCCGTGCTCGACGTCTATGCCCAGAGCCAGGCCGGCGACGAGTTCTGGTACACCTGCGTTCCCGACGAGATGA
>VBLP01000317.1:5371-7680 GCA_005887925.1 Deltaproteobacteria bacterium
ACGGACGCCCCGCAGGCGTCGCGCCGATCTACCCGTGGATCTTCACCGGCGGCATCGACCCCAACCTGTGGAAGCCGATTCCGGGCGTGCAGACCTTGAGCTTCACGCCGTACCGGGTCGACCTCACGCCGTTCGCCGGTGTGCTCAGCGACGGCCGGCCGCACCAGGTCGCGGTCGGCGTGTTCAACGCCCACAACTTCTTCGCGACCACCGCCTCGCTGCTGCTGTTCCTCGACCACCGCGCGGCCCGCGTCACCGGCGAGGTCACCGCCGACACCCTCGGCGCCGCGCCCACCCCGATCGTGACGTCGAACATCACCACGGCCGCCGACGGTGCGATCAGCGGCCCGGTCGGCGTGACCTCGACCCGGAGCTACCGGATCGCCGGGTTCGTCCACACCTCGCACGGTCGGGTCTCGACCGAGGTCACCGGCGACATCGCGTTCACCAACCAGCAGCAGTTCGACATCACGGCCACGAGCTACCACCAGCAGATCACCCAGCACACGGCGATCGTCACGCGGACGGCGACGCAGGGCGGCGGCCCGCCCGGCGAGCACCTGGTCCAGCTCGACTGGCCGCTGTCGGTCGACTTCGCGTTCGTGGTCCACGGCGATGGCACGCAGGCCCAGACCACGTCGATCGATCAGCGCTTCGAACGCAGCGACACCGAGCTCGGCCCCGGCGGGCGGCTCGCCGACGTCCGCATCGTCACCAACCACGTCGCGCCGAGCGATACGCTGAACTTCAACGCCAGCGGCGTCTTCACCGGCTCGACCGGCCAGATCAGCGCGCAGCAGTACTTCTCGGCCGACTCGCAGGGCAACTGCTTCAGCCGCGACCTCACCGCGGCCGGCGGCCTGCTGACCTCCGTGGTCGACGGCCTCGGCTGCGGCCCGTAGCGCTCCGCGCCGATCAGGTCGAGCGCGAGTCCCACAGCGGCTCGGCCTGGCCGTCCTTGAGGGCGCACCACCGGCCCCATACGAACAGCGCGTCGGACAGCCGGTTCACATACGAGACGGCGAGCTCGCCGATGTCCTCGTCGGCGGCGAGGCCGACGACCAGCCGCTCGCAGCGCCGGCACACGGTGCGCGCCAGGTGGAAGTACGCCGAGGCCCAGCCGCCGCCGGGCAGCACGAACGAGCGCAGCGCCGGCAGGTCGTCGTTGACGGCGTCGATGTCGCGCTCGAGCGCGGCGATGTGGCGCTGCTCGATCCGCGGCAGCTTGGCGCGCGTCGCGGGGTCGGCGGTCGCGAGCTCGGCGCCGAGGTTGAACAGCTCGTTCTGGACCCGGCGCACGATCGGCAGGAGGTGCGGTCCGGCGGCCGAGGCGGCGAGCGCCTCGCCGACCAGGCCGAGCGTGGCGTTGAGCTCGTCGACGGTGCCGTAGCCGTCGAGGCGGGCCGAGGCCTTCGAGACCCGCTCGCCGCCGATCAGCGAGGTCTCGCCCGTGTCGCCACCGCGCGTGTAGACCCGATCGATGCGCATGCCCGTTGGTAGCACGCGCCGGCCGCTAGCGGCCCAGAGCGATCCGGGCGAGCACGGCGCGCGCGGTGGTCGACAACCCGTCGGGATCGAGCGCGGCCTCGAGCGCGCGCAGCGTCCGGGCGCGGTCGAACGCGCGCGCGCGGTCCTCGGGGCCGAGGTCGTACCACGCCGGGTGGTAGCGCAGCTCGTCGCGCGACGCCGGGCGGTACGCGCTCGCGACCTGCTCGATCAGGAGCTCGTCATCGCGGGGCAGGTCGCGGTCGGTCATGGTCCGAGCTCCACCGCGACGGTCACGCCGCGCCTCGCCAGGCAATCCGCGAGCAGCTGGCGCGCCCGCGTGACGTTCTGCAGGAAGGTGTTGATCCGCATGCCGAGACGCGCCGCGAGCTCCTCGTCGGCCTGGCCGCCGCCGCTCGCCAGCCGCGCCTCGAGCGCCTGGCGCGGCCGGTCCGGAAGCTTGTCGCGGCACGCGCCGATCGCCCGCCGCAGCATCGGATCCGGGGGGCTGACGGCGGCGACCGCGGCGGCGAGCGCGAGCTCGAGATCGTCGCCGTCGACCGGCGTCGCCCGGGTGCGGCGGACCTCGCTCACGGCGAGGTTGCGGCCGGTCCGGATCGCGAGCCGCAACAGGCTGTTGCTTCGGCCGTCGGGGACGAACCGCGGCGCGATCTGCCACACCCGCAGCAGGGTCTCCTGCAGCACGGCCTCGACGTCGATCACGCGGGCGAACGAGCGCAGGCTGTCGCGCACGCGCGGCTCGGCAGCGGTGAGCCACGCGCCGAACGCCCGCGTGTCGCCGGCGATGATTCCCGCGAGGTGGA
>VBLP01000046.1:0-8628 GCA_005887925.1 Deltaproteobacteria bacterium
CGCCGCCGACGCGTCGGTCTGGGCTCCCGTGCGCGGCGAGGTCGAGAGCCTCACGTCGCAGGCGCAGCGCGCCGCCGCCAGCGTGAGGACCGTCGAGGTCGCCGCGCTCGAATCCGTGCGGGAATCGATCGCCGCGGTCAGCGAGCGCACGCGCGCGGTCGACGGGGACATCGTGTCGCTGGCGCAGCGTGCGACTGTCGCCGTGACGGCCGTCGAAGGCCACGTCGTGCAGGCGGTGGAATCGGTGCGGGACTCCGTCGGCGAGCTCGGTGTGCAGGCGCGCAAGACCGCCGAGCAGCTCCATCAGATGCGCGGCGCGGTCCCCGGCGAGCCACCGCATCCGCGCGGCCGGCGGTCGCCGGTGCACTGGGTGTCGACCCTCGTTCTGGCGGCCGGCATGGTCGTTCTGTGCATCATCGTCTACACGCGGCTGGGGCACTGATGCGGCGGCGAACCGAGGACCTCCACGTGTGGCCGGCGCTGACCGACCTGATGTGCGGGATCACGCTCGTCGTCATCGTGATGCTCGTGCAGTCGACCATCGTCATGGAGACCGAGCGCGCGCGCCTCAAGAAGGCGATCGCCGCGGCCAGGGAGGTCATCAAGCGCGAGTCGCAGCGCATCGGCGTCAAGCGCGAGCTGCTCACCGGCCTGCGCGACCGGCTCGCGGCCCGGCACGTGACGGGGATCGAGATCTCGCCGGCGGGCAACCTGGTCATCCCCGCGGACTTCCTGTTCGCGCTGGGGGAGTACAAGGTGGATCCCGCCGCCGTCGAGCCGCTGGGCCGCGGGCTCGGCGACCTCCTGCTGTCCGAGAAGGGCGGCAACGTGCGCTACGTGCTGGTGATCGGCCACACCGACGACGTCGGCGATCCCGCCTCGAACCTGGAGCTGTCGCTCCGGCGAGCGCTGAAGCTGGTGGAGACCTGGAACCGGCATCTGTTCGCCGGAAGCAACGCGGGACCCGAGGCGCTGTGCGCGACCAAGAAGCTCATCCCGTCGGGGATGGGCCAGATGAGCCCCGCCGTCGTCGACCCGGGGCAGTGCGGCAACCGGCGCGGCGAGGTCCTGGGCTGCCGCGCCAACCGGCGCATCGAGATCCAGATCGTTCCCAAGGAGGCCGACGACGCCGACCCGTGCGCGCGCGCCCGGTCGTGATGTCGGCGCGATTTCACCCGCTGTCCGGACATCGGCCAGGGTGGCCGTGACCCGAGCAGCCTTTGGAGGACCCCATGGCAGAACTCATGTCCCGTGCGAGATCGGCTGTCCGCCGTCTGGCCGTCCGCGTCGCTCGCCTCATCGCGCTCGCGGTCGTCATGGCCGTGATCCTCGCGATCGGCGCGGCCGCCGCCGATTACTTCGTGCCGCGCGACCAGCCGCCGAGCGCGCGCCGCGACACCAATGACCGGCTCGAGTCCGTCGAGACCGGGACCGGCGAGGTCAAGCTCTACAGGTACCACCCCTCGGGGCTATTGACCGAGGTCGCGTACGCGCGCCGCGGGCGCTTCAGCGACGTGCTCTATCCCGCGACGCGAACGACGCGCGTCCGGCTCGATCCGGCGCTCCGCCGCACGGCGCTCGAGGACGAGACCGGTCGCACGGCCTTCACCTTCGACGAGCTGGGCCAGCTCGCCGGCGTGACGGACCCCGACGGACGCAAGCTCGGCTACACGCGCGGCCCGTGGGGCGAGATCCGGACGATCGATCTGCCGGACCGCCAGCAGCTGCGCTATCGCTACGATGCGCGGCTGCGGCCGACGCGCGTCAGCGACGGCGACGCCGCGATCACCTACGAGTATCGCGACGATCAGCACGAGGTCATCCGGAGGCTGCCCGGCGGCGTGACGACGCTGATCCGCAGAGACGCCCATGGCGCCGTGGCCGTCATCCGTCACACCCGCGCCGACCAGGTGCTGCTCGAGCTGCGCTACCGCCGCGACGACGATGGCCGGGTCATCCGGCGAGAAGAGGACAGCGCGCTCGGAACGCGGGTCTGGGAGTTTCACTACGACCCGCTCGGCCGGCTGGTCCGCGAGACCGAGCCCGGCGGCCCGGTCGAGCTCGCCTACGACGCGGACGGCAACCTGACCAGCCGGAGCGACGCGAGCCACGTCACTCGCTTCGCCTACGAGCAGGGCCAGCTCGTGCGCGAATCGCGCTACGACCGCAGGGGCCAGGACCTCGATCTCGTCGACGAGATCGCATTCGAGTACGACCGGCGCGGCCAGCTTCACCGCCAGCACGGCAGGAAGCGCGTCATCACGTACGACTGGAACGCCGACGGCCAGCTGGTCGACGTGCAGCGCTCCGACGGCACGGTCCACTACACCTACAACGGCGATGGCCTGCGGGTCGCACGCAAGTTCCACGGCAAGCGCACCGAGTACCTCCATCACCTCGACGGCCCGCTCCCCGAGGTCATCGTCGAGCGCGACCCCGACGGCCGCCTCGCCCACGACATCCTCGGCCTCGGCCGGGTCGGACGCAGCGGCCCCGACGGCGCGCACCGGTTCTACCTCGAGGACGAGCTCGGCTCGACCCGCGTCGTCGTCGACGACCGCGGCCAGCCCGTGGCCCGCTACGAGTACTCCGAGTTCGGCGTGCCGACCCGGGTAGATGGCAGCGCCGAGGCTCCCTACCTGTTCACCGGCCAGCCCTGGGACCCCGACACCGAGCTGCTGTTCCTGCGCAATCGCTACTACGCACCAGCCATCGCGCGCTTCCTCTCGCCCGATCCGCACCCGCCGACGCTCGCCGATCCGCAGTCGCTCAATCGCTACAGCTATTGCGAAGGCGATCCGATCAACAAGATCGATCCCACCGGCCTCCAGCCCTGGGTGCCCCCGCCCCCACCGCCTCCACCGCCGCCGTTCTACGATCCCAACGAGCAACTCTGGCGCCTGCTCAGCCTGCATCGCGATTATCTGCCCTTCCAGCTGTTTCAGCCGCCGGCGCTGCCACCGCCACCGGTCTACAATCCCACTCCCGAATTCTGGCGCATGCCGAGCCTACCGTCGTTCCAGTCACTGATCCCGACTGGAATGCTGCCGATGAACTACTCGACGAATCCACTCCCTGATATCCCGGGATGGGTCGATCGAACCCAGACCGCGTTCGACATCGCAGATAATCTGAGAACGCTTTCGTGGTTTCCTCCGATCTCCGCAGAAGCGGAACATCTGTTTGACCGAATCGGCAGAGTGAGCAACATCGTGACCGGAGTTGAGATAGGCTACAATTGGGCGCGAGGAAAGCGATTGGACGCAGCCACGAAGGGGGTTGATCTCACGCTGTCGATCGTTGTGCCGGTGGCGGCTCCTGAGGTGGCAGTTCCTGTCGCGCTTACATGGATTGCTTTGAGCTTCGTCCCGAAAGAAGACAGAGACGCGATGGCACGAGCTGTCGTGGCCTCTGGCTGGTCAGAGCTTCGCAACGGGAACGTCGCGGGTTTCCTGACAACGCCGCTCACGCTCGCGCAGAGTGCCGTCGCACGAGCGGTCGCTTCTTCGGAGCTCAGGATCGATCGGCGCGATCGCTCGTTCGACATGCCTCTCCGAGGACCGGAATCCGGTCTCGGCAGCACCAGGCAAGGCTTCTTTCCACCCGGGCCGCCTGGGGGTCCCGGCGGGGCGCTTCCCGGCGGCGTGTACTTCGACCAGACCGCGAAGGTCCTGGGCGATCTCGGCGCGATCACCGGCGCCGTGTTCGATCGCGCGTCGGGGCGGCTGGTGCTCGTCGGTGATCACAGCACCGCGCTGCCACCGATCAAGCCGCAGATCCTCGCCGCGGCGATCCGCGCCGTGTACTCGCCGTGCCACGAGGCGCCCGGCATGACGATCGATCCGCATCCCGAGAACCCGCGCGGCCCCGTGATGCTGGTCCGGTTCTTCTGCACCGATCACACCGAGCTCGGCCAGGTGATGTTCGAGAGCGACCGGCTGCTCAAGGGCTACTCGGTCGGCACCGACAACGTCACCAAGGCCCGCGTGACGTCGAGCGTCCCCGGCTACCGCAGCGTCACCGAGCGCGGCCTCGATGGCGGCGCACGAAACGAGCTGTGGAGCCGGTTCTGGATTGTCCCCGAGCCGGTCACCGCCAAGGTCAGCGATCAGGGCATCCTGTTCGATCCGATCCGCCTGCGCGTCAAGACCGAGACGATGCGGTTCGAGGGCGGCAAGCTCGTGTCCGCCGGCGGCGCCAAGGACCCGGTGGCCGAGGACTTCGCCGCGCACTTCACCGAGCACTACGCGGAGTTCGCGAAGGAGCAGCCGGCGTTCGCCGAGCTCGAGACCGTGGCGCAGGCAGTCGCGCTCGCGCGCTGGCTCAAGGACAGCGGCGTGCCCGCGGACTGGGGCTTCGTCGCCTCCGTGCTCGCGGAGCCGTATCCGACGCCGACCACCACCCCGTCGGCGTACAACCAGCTGTCGCGGACGACCGACCACTTCATCCAGACCGTGCAGGTCGTCGGGGGCGTCGACATGCAGCCCAAGCTCGTCACGGCCAAGGATCCGCGCGCCGGCGAGGTCGCCCGGAGGGTGCTCGCCGAGGTGAGCCAGCTCGCCGACAGCGGCCCGGCGGTCGGGAAGATCGAGATCGACGGACGCGAGCACAGCGTCGCCGTGCTGTCCGGCGCGGCGCCGGCGGTCGCGACCTTCGAGGCCGCCGAGCAGGACGTCGCGCTCCCCGCGTGGGCGAGCGAGCTCGAAGGCCTGCCCGGCCTCACCCGCCACTACAGCTCGACCGACAATCGCCCGACCGAGCTGGGCGGCTGGTCGCTCCGCCTGCCGCGCCTCGAGCGCGAGCGCGACCCGGAGGCGAGCGAGTCCACGATCCGTACCCTGGGGTACGACGGCATGGCCGCGGTCGCGGTCGAGCGCTTCGCGCTGGTCGATGGCGAGCGCGTCGTGCGCTTCGTCCGGCCGTTTCCCGACGAGCAACTGAAGCGCGTCGGCTTCGCACCGGAAGCCGGCGGCGACGGCCTCCGCGGCATCTACCCCGAAGCCGAGGGTCTGTACCGGCTCTACTACACCAGCGGCGATCAGGCGGTGTTCGACGGCGAGGGCCGGCTGCGCGGCATGTTCCGCGGCGACGCAGCCGCCCGGTACCAGTTCCGGCCCGACGGGCGCCTCGATGCCATCGAGTACCAGCGCGGCGAGCATCGCATCGCGGCCAGGTTCGAGCGCGACGACCGCGGCCGGATCACCGCGATCGCGGCCGGCGATCGCCGGGTCGACTACCAGTACAGCCCGGCCGGCGAGCTCCTCATCGCCCGCGGAGCACGCGCGCTCGGCTATCGCCACGACGAGCAGCACCGGCCGATCGAGGTCACGGTCGACGGCAAGGTCCAGCGAGCACAGCGGTTCGACAGCGCCGGTCGCATGACCGAGGTCGGCGACGGCGATGGCCACCGCGTGCAGCAGCTGTTCGCCCGGACGCGCGATGGCATCTCGACCACGCGCATCTCCGCAGCTGGCATCGAGCAGGCGTCCCTCGACGACAAGCTCCGTCCGACACGCGTCGTGGCGCCCGGGCGTCCGGTGCAGGACTTCCAGTACGAGGGAGATGTCCTGAAGCGAACCACGGCCACCTTGCCCGGGGGCGGCCAGACGATCACGGAGTATTCCGCGACGGGCGACCCGGTGCTCATCACCGATCCCACTGGCACAAGGACGGCGATCCGCTACCTCGCCGACCGGCGGCCGGCCGAGGTCGTCATCAACGGCAAGAGCTTCGCGAGCTTCGAGTACGGGCCCGGCGGGCTGGCGCGGATTCGCTATCAGGGCGGTTACGAGGAGCGCTTCGAGCGCGACACGAGCGGCGCGATCACCGGGGTCGCGCGGATCGCGCCATGCGACGACGCCGGGGATCCGACGCTCTGGCTGCGCCGCGAGCGCAGCGCCGCGAGCGATGCACGAGCCAGCGCGGAGCAGTCCGCCGCGCAGCCCCACGTCGTGGCAGACGCCGATGGCCGCCCGGTGCGCATCGAGTCGCGCGACGGCACGCAGTCGACGATCCGCTACAGCGCGCAGGGCCAGCTCGCGGCCATCGAGCTATCGCGCGGTAGCGAACGGCGAACCCTCGAAGTCCACGGCCGGGAGCTGACGATTCGCGACTCCGGCGGCAGCGTCAGCTACGCCTCCGACGACAAGCTCGCAGCCGTTCGCCTCCCGAGCGGCAGATCCGTTCGCTGCAGCGATCCGGCCGTGAACTGGGAGTGCGGGAGATAGGTGGCTCAAGGCAGAAGAGCGCTCACGGACAGCGTGCCGAGGTCTTGATCGGCGATATGAAGGGCGATTGTTTCGTTGGCGCGGTACATCTTGCGCCTCGCATATCCCAGCTCACTGGTTGCATCTGGCCGCGCGTACACCTCGATGCACCGATCCACGAGATTGATGATCCAGTACTCGGCGATCCCTGCCGATCCGTATGTCTTGCCCTTGATGCGATCGGTATCGAGCGACGTGTCCGATACTTCGATGACCAGCGCGACCTCGGATGGAACGGGATGGCGCTGTCGATAGCCCCCGCGATCGCCGCGTACGATCGTCAGGTCCGGCTCCGGCTCGCTGCTCGCCAGGGTGATGGGCGCTTGGTTGCGCACATGCCACCCAGCGGGGACGCGTGCTCTCAGCAGATCTTCGCCCTGTCCGACTGCATACTCGTGCCCAGGACCCTTCGCCATTTGTTGCACTACCCAGCCTTCGATGAGCTCCAAGCGGTCGTTCTCCGTGAACGCACCCGATTCGATCATCCGGTGGTACTGCTCCACCGAGAAGCGGGCGATCTGAAACGGCGGCACGGTATGGGAGAGCGCGCTGACCATGCGACCCGAGTATAGCTCGACAGGGGTGCGTGAGGGACCGTGAACGCTGCTACCAACCGTCGATGGCTGCCCGATCGAGATCCGACTATCGTCGCGCCATGAAGCGCCTCTCCCTCTGGATCGCCGTCGCCGCGGCCTGCTCGGCGACGCCGCAGCCTCCGTCCGCCCCTCGGCCGCCGCGGGTCGCGGCCGGCGAGCTTCCCAGCCTCGACCGCTGGCGGCGGCACGTCACCGACGAGATCCTGCCGTTCTGGGTCACCCCGGACGCGCTCGGCACACCGGTCGGCAACTTCCCGACGTTCCGCTGCAACGATGGCGCGGTGTTTCGCGCCGACGCGCCGTGCCCGGAGCTCGCCGGGACGCGGTGGATCGCGCCCGAGCTGGGCCGGGACTACACGCGCATGAAGTCGCGGCAGACCTATCTCTATGGCGTCGCGTTCCACATCACCGGCGACGAGCGCTATCTCGAATACGCCCGCGCCGGCGTCGCCTGGCTGCGCGAGCACGCCTACGAGCGCGGCGGCAGCGCCGTGACGTACTGGGCCGCGGGTGCGGCCGGCCCGCCGGTGGACCAGCGGACCTCGCAGGACCTCGCCTACGCGCAGGTCGGCCTGGCGTTCTACTACTACCTGACCCGCGATCCCGAGGTGCTCGCCGATCTGGTTCGCCTCGAGCGCCACATCATGACCCGGTACTGGGGTGCCTCGCCCGATCCGCCCGGCGGCATGCTGCGCTGGGTGCTCGCCGACGGCGACACGCCGGGCGAGGCGCGCCGCCAGGAGCTGGTGTCGCAGCTCGATCAGATCAACGCGTACCAGCTGCTCCTCGCCCCGCTGATCGACGACGACGCGGTCGCCCGCGCCTGGCGCAAGGACCTGGTGCTGCTCGCGCGCGTCGTCAAGGACCGCTACTTCGCCCCCGAGCACGGCATGTTCTGGGGCGCGATCCACGATCCGGCGCTGCGCAAGCTCGGCACCGACCACACCGACTTCGGCCATTCGATCAAGTCGATGTGGATGCTCTACCTCACCGGCGAGCTGACCGGCGAGCGCGACCTGGTCGACTTCGCCCGGCCGCTCATCGCGCCCTTGCTCGAGCGCGCGGCGCAGCCGTCGGGCTGCTGGGCGTCGGGCCTGCGGGCCGACGGCGAGCTCGATCGCGGGTCGACCTGGTGGACCTCCGCCGAGCTCGATCAGGCGGCGGCCACGCTCGCCGGCCGCGAGCCGAGCGCGGCGCCGTACGCCCGCTACCTGCCCGCCAGCTACGCGTGCTGGTTCACGCGGTTCGTCGATCACCGCGGTCACGACGTGTGGCCGTTCCTTCCCGCCGACTGGACCGACGCGAGCTTCGCGGACGGCGGCCCGCCCAAGGTGTTCCACTGGAAGAACGGCTATCACGTGATGGAGCATGCGCTGGTCGCGCTCATCACCACCGCCGGCCTCACCGGCCAGCGCCTGGCGCTGTACTACGCGTTTGCTCGGCAGCCGCCCCGCGAGCGCATCCAGCCCTACTACTTCCGCGGCACGATCAGCGACGAGCGCGACCACCCGCTGCCGCAGCACCCCGGCCTCCGCGGCCGCCGCGTCGAGTTCGGCGATCTGCATTGATCGGCCATCGCTCATGCAGCATGTTGCCAGCCTCCACATCTCGGAGGAAGCTCAGGACCGTGCCTGCTGATCCCCGCCGCTGACCGAAGAGCAGCGCTGCGCGGCGACGACGCCTGGCTGTTCGATCGCGCACGGCTGGTCGCCGCGCTCGGCGAGCTCGGCGATCACCGCGCGATCCCGGTGCTGCGCGAGTTCGCA
>VBLP01000046.1:8683-24652 GCA_005887925.1 Deltaproteobacteria bacterium
AGGCGTCGTGAGCCGCCGGCGAAACGCAGCTGCGATCTCACGCTGACGCCGGCCTCGGCAGATGCCGTGGTGCGCCGGCGCTCGCGCGAACCAGCGCGCACAGTCCGCCGTCGCAGGCGCGCAGATCCGGGGGCCATTCTGCCCGGCACGCACGATGCAATGCGGGAGGCAGGAGGCGACATGTACAGCAAGGCACGCATCGCAGGCCATCCGATCCATCCGATGCTCGTGGCATTTCCGATCGCTTTCTACACGACGACCGTCGCCACCCTGCTTGCGTACATCGGCACCCGGGAGGCGTTCTGGTACCGCGTCGCGATGGTCGCGAACATCGCCGGCATCCTGACCGCCGTGATCGCGGTGATCCCCGGCGCGATCGATCTGCTCGCGCTGCCCCGCAACTCGCGCGCCCGCGCCGCCGGCCTCAAGCACGCCGGCTTCAACCTCCTGGCCACCGGGCTGTTCGTGATCACGGCGGTGGTGCTCTACCAGACCTGGACCCACCGCGTGATGGTCGATGGCGAGTACCTGTTCGACGCCACCATCCCGCTGGCGCTCGCCGTGGTCGCCTGGGTGTCGATGGTGATCGCCGGCTCGCTGGGCTGGACGCTGGTCCAGACCCACCACATCGGGGTCAAGCCCGCGCTGACCCGCGCGGATCAGCCCTCCCGCGAGCCCGAGCTCGAGCCCGGCGAGCCCTTCGTCATCATTCACCGCGCCCGGCCCAGCCAGACGCTGCAGCACTGACGGCGATACTCCGACCCACTATCCGACTAGTTTGCTTACAATCCCATCGCCCGTGACCGAGGATCTCTGGATCTGAGGCCACGGGCGATGTTTCTTTGTATGCTGCATCGCCGTGCAGCTGGCATCGACGATCCGCGGCGTGCGTTACGCGTTCGGCTCGATCACCGAGGTGCTCGCGAAGGCCAACCCGCCCAAGAGCGGGGACGACCTCGCCGGGCTCTCGGCGCGCGATGCCGTCGAGCGCGTCGCCGCGCGCGCCGTGCTCGCCGACCTCACCCTGCGCGAGCTGCGCGAGCACCCCGTCGTGCCCTACGAGCGCGACGAGCTGACGCGCCACGTCGAGGACGAGCTCGACGCCCAGGCGTTCGCCGCGATCGGCCACCTCACGGTCGGCCAGTTCCGCGAGTGGCTGCTCGACATCGACACCACCGGCCCGACCCTGCGTGCGATCGCGCCCGGCCTCACCCCCGAGATGGCCGCGGCGGCCTGCAAGCTGATGTCGAACTTCGACCTCATGACCGTGGGCGCCAAGTCTCAGGTGGTGGTGCGCGCCAACAGCACGCTCGGCCTGCCCGGCCGGCTGTCGTCGCGCTGCCAGCCCAACCACCCGACCGACGACGTCGAGGGCATCCTCGCCTCCGCGCGCGAGGGCCTGTCCTACGGCTGCGGCGACGCGGTCATCGGCGTCAACCCCGCGACCGACACCGCCGAGTCGACCGCCGAGATCCTGCGCGCCGTCGACGACCTCTTGCGCCGCAACGCCGTGCCGACCCAGCACTGCGTGCTGTCGCACGTCACCGTGCAGATGAAGGCGCTCGAGCTCGGCTGCCCGATGGACCTGATGTTCCAGTCGCTCGCCGGCACCGAGGCCGCCAACACCGCGTTCGGCATCTCGGTCGCGCTGCTCGACGAGGCCTGGGACCTCATCAAGGCCAGGGGCACCGCGCGCGGCCCCAACCGCATGTACTTCGAGACCGGCCAGGGCTCGGCTCTGTCGTCGGCCGCGCACCACGGCGCCGACCAGGTCACGATCGAGGCCCGCGCCTACGGCCTCGCCCGCCGCTACCGCCCGTTCCTGGTCAACACCGTCGTCGGCTTCATCGGCCCCGAGTACCTCGAGGACGGCCCGCAGATCTCGCGCGCGGCCCTCGAGGACCACTTCATGGGCAAGCTGCTCGGCCTGCCGATGGGCTGCGACGCCTGCTTCACGTACCACGCACGGATGAGCCAGGACGAGCTCGAGAGCCTCAAGGTCCTGCTCGGCGCCGCCGGCTGCGCCTACCTGATGTCGCTGCCGGTCGGCGACGACATCATGCTCAACTACCAGTCGACCAGCTACCACGACATCCCGACCCTGCGCCGCCTGCTCGGCAAGCGGCCGACGCCGGAGTTCGATGCCTGGCTCGAGGCCAAGGGCATCTGGCGCGGCGACGGCCCCGGCCCCAGGTTCGGCGATGTCGAAGCCGTGCGGTGACGAGCAACCGCGCCCCGTTGCGCCGGGCCGGGCGCGCGTGGTCAGCTATCCGCGTGAGCCGGACCCGACAGCTGATGACTGCGCTGCGCGAAGCCATCGGCTCGGCCGATCCGCTGCCCGCCGCGCCGCCGCTGCCGGTGATCCCGCCGCCGCCCGCGCGCGTCTACACACCGCGTCCCGAGCGCTCGGCATTCGCCGCACAGGCCGCGCGCCACACCACCGCGCTGCTCGGCATCGGCCACGTCGGCACGCGCTACGCGACCGACGTCGTGCTCCAGTTCCAGGCCGAGCTCGCCGTCGCGCACGCCGCGGTCGGCGCCGAGCTCCCCGAGCGCTGGGCCGAGGACAACGGCTTCGTCGCCGTCGCCACGCGCGTCACCTCGCACCGCGAGTTCCTGCTGCGGCCCGACCTCGGCCGCCGGCTGTCCGACGAGTCGCTCGCCACCGTCCGCGCCCGCTGCGCCAGGGGCATCGACGTCCAGCTGATCGTCGCCGATGGCCTGTCCGCCGTCGCCTGCGCCCAGACCGGCAAGCAGCTCCACGACGCCGTCGCCCGCGCCTGCAGCGCGCGCGGCCTGCGCGTCGGCACGCCGGTCGCTGCGCGCTTCGCGCGGGTCTGGCTCGAGGACGAGATCGGCCAGGAGACCCGCGCCAAGGTCGCGATGATCCTCCTCGGCGAGCGACCCGGCCTCGGCACCGGCGACGGCCTCTCGGCCTACGTCGTCCACGAGCCCCGCGTCGGCAAGACCGACGGCGACCGCAACATGATCTCCAACATCCACGCGCGCGGCACGCCGCCCGACGAAGCCGCCGTCCGCCTCGCCGCGCTCGCCGCCGCGATGATCGAGCAGCGCACCAGCGGCGTCACCCTCGATCTCGGCCAGCTCGGCGAGGTCGCCGGCGGCCGCGGCTACCGCGCCCCGCAGGTCCGCCAGCGCCTGGTGGGCACATGATCCTCGAGCCGATCGTCCCGACCGTGCTCTCCGTGCGGCGGCTGCCACACGCCGATCCCGCCCTCGTCACCGGCTACGGCGGCGACCCCGCCCGCCACACCGCGCTCGGCCTCGTCACCTGCGACCAGGACGACGCCATGTACGTCGCGCTCGACGAGGCCACCAAGCACGCCGAGGTCGACGTCATCTTCGCCAGGAGCTTCTACGCCGGCAGCGCCCACGCCAGCGGCCGGCTCTCCGGCGAGATCCTCGGCGTGCTCGCCGCCACCGAGCCCCAGGCGATCGAGCACGGCCTCGCCGCCCTGCTCGCCTGCCTCGCCCACGACGCGTGCTTCTACGACGCCGACGGCAAGCGCACCGTCACCGTGTTCCCCCACGTCATCACCTCGCTCGGCGACTACCTCTCGCGCGAGGCCGGCCTGTCCCCCGGCGCCCCCATGGCCTACCTCGTCGCCCCGCCGATCGAGGCCACGATCGGCCTCGACGCCGCCCTCAAGGCCGCCGACGTCCGCGCCGTGCGCGTCGTCCCTCCGCCGACCGAGACCAACTTCGCCTGCGCCTGGCTCACCGGCTCCCTCGACGCCTGCGAGGCCGCCGCCCTGGCCTACGCCGCCGCCGTCGTCGACGTCGCGCTGACCCCGAGGCGGTAGCGCTACCGGCGCACCTTGCCCGCCGCCAGCGCGAGCAGCTCGTCCTCGGACAGCTGCTCGGTCCGCAGCAGCGACGGTGTTCGCTCGATCTCTGCCGTCCCGCCCTCCTGCAGCAGCACGAATCGACCGGCCTCGAGCGTGCCGAGCTTGGCGCCGACCGCGGGTCGATGCTCGAACAGCGGCTTCATCTTGTCGATCGATCGCCGGTCCGCGATCCGGCCGAGGAACCACAGGTTGATCTGCTCGCGGCTTCGGTAGTCGAAGTCCGCCGGGCTCTGGGAGGCCAGCATGATGCCGAGGCCGGCCGCGCGCGCCCGCCTCAGCAGGTCCTGGAGCGGCTCCTTCGACGGCGGCTTGGCCGCGCCCGCCGGCATGAACAGATCAGCCTCGTCGATCATGACCAGGGTGCGAAGCTGTGCGCTCGGCGCCCTGGCGGCGTGGCGGCTCAGGCACGCAAACAGGTGCGCGGCCCAGGACTGGATACGCTCGACATCCCCGAGGAACCGCGTGCTGACGATCGCCAGTGGAACACTGCCATCCGCAGGCCGGCCGATCAGCGTCTCGGCGACCAGCGGCTCGGCGGTGGCATCGAACAGATCCGCGTCACCGAGCCGGACCGTCTCGAGATCCTGCACGAGCCGCTTGAACAAGCGGTCATCGTAGCGGCCGGCGCGGTCGATCAGCTCGTCGTCGCGATCCACGAGCATGGAGATCAGGTCGATGAGCTCGCCGCGGCCACGACGTCCGGCGAGCAAGGAGATCGCCTGCGTCAGGATCGCGCGCCGCGCGCTGCCATTCGCGGTCTCGCCGAGCCGCATCATGGCCCCCAGCGCGTTGGCGGCGTACTGCACCATCCGGTCCCGCTCGTGCTCGGGAATCTGTGCCAGGTCGGGCACGACCGAGAGCGACAGCGGCCGGCCACCGCGGGTGCCGGGCGTGAATAACCGTACATCGATGCGTTCGGCGAGCTTCCGTGCGCGCACCGGATCGGACGTCGCCTGCCACCAGTCCGGCCTGGCATAGCCGGCCAGGTCGCCCTTGCGATCGACCAGCACGACCGCGACGTCGCGCTCGAGGACCTGCTCGATCAAGTTCAGCGCGAGCGTGGTCTTGCCGCTGCCCGGGCTACCGAGGATTCCGGTGTGTCGCAGCAGGGAATCGAGCTCGATCGTGCGATCGTCCGCACGGAATCCCGCGCTGGTGCCGACGCGCAACGACCTGGCCGCCTCGGAGGCGACGGCGCCACGACCGGCAGTCGCCGCGACCACATCCGGACCGGACGCGCTCGCAGGCCGCGGTGGGGTCGGCGCACTCGAAGCGCGGCGCGTTGCCTGCGCGGCCTCGGCCACGGTCGATGCCCCGTTCGCGGGTGTGGCGCGCGGCCGGCGACTCGCAGCCGGTGCCGCCCCACCATCGGAGGACGACCTCATCGCAGTCGCGACATGGCCCGCCGGTTCCCGGGCGATTCCGGCCACGGTGGCCGGGAGCTCGGAAGACGCAGCCGTCACCGCCTCCGCGGCCGGCGCCGGCCGCAGTCGTTCGAGATCGAAGATGTGAGCCACCGGAGCCAGCGTCGAGATCGGACGATCGCGGCGTCGCCACGCTGCCACGCGAGCCTCGGGGAATGCCGGCCGGAAGCGCTGAAACGCAACCAGCGTGCGCAGCGTCGACGCATCGACGTACGCGCGCCGCCCGCCCGCCTTGAGCAGCTTGGCAACGACGTTATCGCAGACCTCACCGCGCGGAAACTCCAGCGTGCGGACCGCCACGGGAACGGCGCTTCCTGCAGTCCTCCGCAGCGCATCGATCTGCGTGCCAAATGCGCCGCGTTGATATCCTCGATTGGTAACCGCAATCGCGAGCTCGGTCGTCTCGGTCGTCCCGCCAAGCGTCACGCGCAGCACACCGTTCTTGCGCGGGGGCGTCACCAGCGTGAGACCGTTCTCGTCGGCGCATGCCTTCGCCGCAGCGCCCACGACGGCGAGGTTCCAGGCGGCCGCAATGCGATCGAGATCGAGTGCCACGTTCCCGGGCAGCCCTTCGTCGACCGGCGGGACATCGATGTCGACGATCTGCCCGGCGGCCGCGCACTGGGCTTGAAGCTGATGGCACCACTCGAGGACCGTGCGGGTGCGGTGCCCGGCAAACCGGCGCAGCTGCACCTCGGGGATCGGATAAACGGGTGTCTCCGGATGGTACACCGCGCCGGCCTCGGCGAACAACCACGACAGCCGACGGCCGACGAGCGCCTCGATCTCCGAATAATCGCGATTCAGACTGAGCTTTTCGAGCGGCGGATCGTTCTCGAGTCGATCGATCGCAGACTTGGTGAGCTCGCTGCGAGCCTTGTGGTACAGGTCGGACAGGCACGCCACGACAGCGATCGCTGAGGGCACCTCGCTGACGATGCTATTCAGCGTGTCGATCGCGCGCCGGAACGATGCGATCGACGAGGTTTCGAATCCGGCGAGCTCGACCTGGTCAACCATGAGCACGAGCGCCGCGTGCTGGGTCACGAATGCGAGCCGGGCGAGCTGCCGGATCATCCAGGCTGGGTCACCCTTGTCGGTGCGGGGCACCACATCGCCGATGCACCGCCGGTCGTGCGCATTCATGTTCTCGCACAGCAGGTACTTGTAGACCCGCGAGGTCGTCCGGTGCTGCGGAACCAGCGCGTACAGCAGCACGCGAAGCAGGTCCGGATCGAAGCTCACCAGATCGGGTTGGTCGAGAAGATCATCGACCAGGTGATTGATGTAGTCGGCGAGGCTGTCGCCGCTATCCCAGTCCTCCTCGACGAGGCGGGTGAGCTTGTCCCGCAGCGCGCCACCGACCAGGCGCGGCAGCCCGCTCGCGAGCTCGTGAAGCCCGGTGCGTTCGCCCGATGGGCCGGCATAGGGCCGTGCGAGCGAGTGGACCACGTGCTGTAGCAAGTACCGCGCATAATCGTCCGAGCTCGAGTGGAGCTGGGCATATGCGACAAAGCCGCGGCCGTACTCGTGCACGTGCTGCCGGAACCCCCGAAGCAGATGGGTCTTGCCGGCTCCGGAATCACCGAGCACGAGCAGCATTCGACCGCGGTTGATGTGCTGCGCCGGGGTGGTGGCGCGATCGACCATCTGCTTGAACGTCGTCCGCACGCGCTCGTGGATGGTCTCGACATCGAACGGGTCGGGCTCGAACACCGAGTCGACCTGCTCGACCGACGCGAAGATCCGGCTCGGCGAAAGGAACGCCTGCAGCCGGAGATCGATGTCCGGTGCAGCGACCACCGCGTCGCGGGCGAGCGTGCGGCGCAGCTCATCGAGCTCGTCGACCCGGCCGCGCCAGCGCGGATCCGTCTCGGTCACCCCGCCGATCTGACACGCCGCGGTGATCAGCCAGGTCATCATCCGCTCGTAGCGCTCGAGCGCCTCGGGCTCGCCGAGCTCGGCCGCGCCGCGGCACAGCGTGAGCCCCGGCCAGTGCTGCGCGGCACCGCGCCCGAACACGCCGCGATCGCCGGCATAGCGCTCGAGGAACGTGCGCGCCGATTCCTCGTCGACCGCAGTGAACTCGCCGTACCACGACGGCAGCACCGCCGCGTAATGACGGGCAGCCGTGAACACGAACTCGTAGAGCGCTTCGACCTCGTCGTCACCGATCGTTCCATCGGCTGCAACCGCGCTGTATGCGACCCGCAGACAGTCTGCAAACAGCGATTGCCACACGAGTGCGGCCGTGGTGCCACCTACCGATCGACGAATATCGTCGACCAGCGTCTTGCCGCGTGCACCGGCCGCAACACCGCTCAGCGTCCTGTGGATGTGAGCGAGCTCGGCCCGCAGACGGGTGTTATCGAGCATGAGCCCTCCTCTCCGATTCCAGCGCCACTACCCGGTGATCGAGGACAAAGTGAAACGTCGTGCCGAGGTCCTCGATCTCGGACTCCGCAACCTGCCGGGGATCCATCGCACCGACGAGGTCGGCGCGTGCGAGGTCGAGCAAGCGATCGCGGTTGGCGATCACGAGCCAGCGCTTGAAACGGTCGAGCGAGAACTCGAGCAAGCGCCGGTCGCGCTCGAGCCGGTGCCAGATCGCCGAGACGAACACCTTCTCGGGGCCGAACCTGCCGTCCGCGCCGATCGTCGAGATCGCTTCGTGGACCATCCGCAGCAGCTCGTCGGCGGTGAGCGGTTGTTCCGGCAGCGCACGTGGCGCCGGCACAACGGACGCCGGCGCGTCGGTTTGCGCCGTTGCTGCCATCATTGGTTCTGCCGTGCTCGGCGACGCGGATCGCAAGTCTTGCGTGCCGGTGCTCGCCGATGCCCAGCCACGCGCCAGCGCCTGGACCAGCGCTCGCTTGTCAGCGCCGCGGGCACGCAACGTCTTCGCTGCGACGCGCACCGCGATCTGGTCCGGCTTGCCCTTCGCCTCGACACCGGCACGCCGGGCGATGACATGGGCGCGGAGGCGGCTCAGCGTGACCGGACCCGGCGGCAACCCCAGCGCCTCTGCGATCAGCGCGTCGGCGAGCGCCGTGATGGTGGCGGCCTTCTGAATGCTGAACTGGTTCCGGAGCACCGCCGCGGCGACGGCGACCGCGCCATCGCTCTTCTTGGATTTCTTGCCTTGCTTTCTTCCGAACAGCCGCCGAGCTTCCTCGGAATCGGGCCGCAAACCGATCGCGAGCGCCGGGAGATGCACGTCGCGAATCTCGTCCCACGTCGGCGCAACATCGGTATTCAGCGCCTTACATAGCGCTCGCCGCCCGTCATCGGTGAGCGTGTTCCCCGGTTGCGGTGGCCGCGGCTTGCGTGCTGGTGTCTTGCGCGAGCTCGGCCGCTTCGGCGCCACCGTGCTCTTGCGTTTGGGAGCGCCACGATCCGCGACCAGCGCGCACTGATGCAGGCGTGTGTGCACCTCGGTGGCGATCTCGCGGGCGCGTCCAGGTGGCTCGTTCGGCAAGGCGAACGCCTGCACCGCTTCACCGAGCTCCTTCGGGCTCGGCGGCGTGGTGCTCGACAGACGTGCGAGCACGATCAGCTCCAGGCGCGACAGCGAGACCTCACTCCCCACATTGGTCATTGGCGATCTCCTACAATGGGCTCGCGGCACGGCGGCCGCTGAGACCGGTGGCAATCTCGTCGATGATCGACGCGATGCGATCCTCGATGTCCTCGGCGAGAAACCGCATGACAAAGAAACCCGCGCGCTGCAGCAGCACATCCTTGGCGCGGTCGCGGCGATATCCCTGCGGCTCGCGGAAGTGGTACCAGCCGTCGATCTCCACGACCAGACGCGCCACCTGCGCCAGCAGATCGACCTCGACCTTGCCGGCCGCTGTGTGCACCGCGACATGCAGCGCGAAGCGACCGGCCGTGCGCGGGTCTCGTGCCAGGGCCTCGTACAAGGTACGTTCGGTGCCGCTGCGTGGCCGACCGGTCGCGGGCCATGCGGAGCTCGCGATCGGCACCATGCCCTGCCGTGCCATGGACAGCGCCGCCGAGTCACGGCCGCGGAGCACGTCGGTCACCAGCGAGCTCGGGGCGCCGACCGCTACGGAGTGCCGGGGCATGTACGCCACCAGTGCCGCTGCTGTTCTGATCGCGGCTTCGAGCCACGGCCGTGCCGGTTCCGGGCGATGCAGCAGGACGGCAATTGGTGCTGCGAGGTCGCACAGGACCGCCAGCAACGCACCGTCTTGCACCGGAGCTGCCGTCGGGTCCAGAACACGAGCGCACCGCTCTCGCAGGGAAGACAACAGCCAGCCGCTCACCCGCGCATGCCGATCCATGTCGGCAACCTCCTCGATCCAGGCTGCTCGCTCGGCCTCCGACCGCGCGTCGAGCGCCGCGTCGATCTCGTCCGGTTGTAGATGCGCCGCCGCCGCCAGCCGCTCGCGCGCAGCCTGCATGGACCGCAGCCACGGCGCCTGGGCCAGCAAGTCGGTGATCACGTCATCGAGGCTCGCACTCTCGGTGACGAGCGTCAGACATCCTCGACGAGCGGCCCAGGCTGCCCATGCGGTGAGAGTCGTGGGTGCATCGCCCGTGACGATCGACAGCACGCTCGCGCCGCGCCGGCGCTCCGCGTCGTGGCGGTCGAGCGCCGCGAACGCCGCCGCGAGCTCGGGGCCGCTGCCCTCCGGCATCGGTCGATCCGGACCCGGCAACGTACCCGCCTTCCCGGGTTCCGATCGCGGCTGAACGTTTACCGGCGCGATCGAAGCGCTCGCAGATCTGCCCGGGTTCAAAGCCAGGGCCCCCGGATCGTCCGCTCGGTCGTGCTGCGGCGGCGGCCTGGCGGTTCGTCGCGGACGAAGCATCGGTTCCCGAACAGGCGATTCCTCCGCGGCCCGCGTCCCGTGGTTTGCCTCGCGTGCATCGCAGCCCGCCGCTGGCGTCGACTGACTGCGCTCGGATGGCTCGAACGCCGGCCCACGTAGCTGAACGACCAGCTCGCCGTGATCGTCGAAGTCCAGCCTGCCGAACTCCGGTGTCTGCTTCCACTGCTTCTGGCTCGAGAACGAGAACACGCGGTCTCGCACGTGCGACCAGATCTCCGAGGCGGCGGCGATCGGTCGCCGGAGCTTGGCGAACAGCTCGCCTCCCAGCGCTTCGATCAGGCAACCGGTGAACAGCGAATGCCCCGCGATCGGCCCACCATCCATGGCGACCTCGTCGTCGAGTGCCGAGGTGAGCACGCGGCGGCTGCGGCGCGCGCGAAGCGTGTCCATCGCGTCGACAAGCTGGCCCGCATCGCTGCGCCAGCGCGTGATCGGGTCGAGCGCAATGCCGCTATGGCAGGCATCCAGGATCACGAGAATGTGCCTCGGGGCCCTCGGCGTCGACGGGGATGAGGTAGCCGCGCCGCGGCCCCTTGTCATCGAACGCAGGTCTCAGGGTGTGGCCGTGACCGGCGAAGAACACGACGAGGCTATCATTGGTATCCAGGCGCATCAGCTCGTCGGTGACGAGGTAATGCAGCGCTTCTCCGGTCGCAGCTTCATCCAGGAGCGGTGTACCGAACAGCTCGAAGCCCAGCTTGTCGAACGCCTCGAGCGCTCCGCGCGCGTCCCCCACCGCGTTGTGCAGCCGGCTCCAACCGCGATCTCGATAGCGATCGATACCCGCCACCGCGACGTACAACCGACCACTGGCCAGACGCGGCAGGGCGCGCGCCTCGGTTTCCACGACGTCGCGATGCCCGAAACCGGGTTGTCGCATCACGCCACTCAGGCGCCGCAACGACGCCCGCCACGACAACCCAACGGCGCCGGCCGCGTGAGACCGACCTGTCCGGACGCTCGACGAATGCTTCTACGACGCCGGCAGGCGCGTCAGCGGCCGCGGCCCCAGCCGCGATCGCCACCGCCACCGCCACCGCCACCACCGCCACCGCCGCGGCGCGGGCCGCCGTTGCCGCGGGAGTCGCCACCGCCGCGCCGATCCTCGGCGACCTTGACGTTCAGTGGCCGGCCCTCGAAGTTCTTGCCATCGAGCTCGGCGATCGCCTTGTTCGCGCCCTCGGGGGTCGCCATCTCGACGAACGCGAAGCCGCGCGGGCGGCCGGTGACCCGATCGAGGATGAGGTCGACGCCGCGCACCTCCCCGAACTGCGCCAGGTACTGGCTGATCAGGTCCTCGGTCGCATGAAACGGAAGGTTACCCACGTACAGACGGTTCGACATCGATCACTCACTCTCGGCGGCTGGCACTGATCAGATCCACGAGCCGCGGGCGGGGAATCTGCGATGGCCGCACGTCGGCCAGATGTCTTCACTGAAACGAACACCTTACGCTACCGCATCGGCGGGCGCGGCGCACCCGCCATGTGAGCTGCGCTCGTATCGATTCGCAGAAACGGCGTGTGTGACGCGAACATGACATGGGGGGCCTTGTCCGAGGGTCGCGACCCCACCACGCTGCCTCGTGGGAAAACCGCCGAGCCTGTCAGATGAAACCGTTGCGATCGATCGCCGCCAGCAAGTGCGGGTCGTTGCGAACGGCAGCGTCATCGTGTACGGGCTGGAGACTGCGCGGGGGCGCCTGGCGAATATCTCGAGCGCCGGCATGCTCGTGCGCCTGACCGAGAGTACGCCCCGCTGCCGGTGCGGGGAACCGGTCGATGTCGAGCTGCACCTCGATCGCACAGGCGCCACGTGGCTGCGGTTCCGCGGCGACGTCGTGCGCTCCGACGAGTTCGAGCTCGCGATCAGCTTCATCAGCGTACCGATCGATTTCGCGGACATCGTGCAGGACGCCCTGGTCTCGGCGCTGGAGGGCGCGGCACTTCCGCACGTCCTGCTCGTGGACCCGAACGCGCAGCGCCGTGCCCCGTTCGCGGCGCTGCTGCGCAGGGCCGGCTGTCGCGTTGCCGAGGTGACCGCGCCGCTCGATGCCATCAGGCACCTCGGCAGTTCGGCGATTCATAGCTGGGTCGTCGCGATCGCCAGTACGATTCCAGCGGCTACCGCGGACGAGCTCCAGCGGTTTCTGAAGGAGAGCGACGCGCCGGTCGACGTGCGGATGCTCCGCCACGAGTCGCCGACGAGCTCGCTGGCGTGGTTCACCGCCACGACGCGAAGATCCGGCTGAACCGAGCTTCGATGTCGAGCGACGACGTCGCGGCGAGCACATGACGCCCGCCGTTATCCTCGCTGGAGGTCGGCCTCGACGTCGTGACCGTACAGCCATGCGTTGTCGAGCAGCGGCCGCCCGTTCGCGAGCTGCGCGTCGCGGGCTTCCTGCTCGGGGCCGTCGGGCAGATGGTTCTGGACCTCGCGGCCTCGGCTCATGAGCTGGACCTGCGTGGCGCGCGGCCGGCGCAGCCGCTCGTAGCGCTGCAAGGCGTCGCGCACCGAGTCGGGGCCGGCGGTGCGAAGGCAGCCGGCGAGCACGGCGGCATCCTCGACGGCCTGCGCCGCGCCCTGTGCGAAGAACGGCAGCATCGGGTGGGCAGCATCGCCGAGCAGGGTGACGCGGCCGCGGGTCCACTGTGCGAGCGGATCGCGGTCGTAGACGGCCCAGCGCTTGGTGGTGGTGGCCGATGCGATCAGCTGTGCGAGGCGAGCGTCCCAGCCGTCGAACTCGGCGAGCAGGTCGGCGATCTCACCGTCGGCCGTCCACGACTCGGTCCGCCAGTCGCCGGCGGGCGCGAACGCGACGATGTTGACCAGGCGGCCACGCGAGATCGGATAGTGCACGAAGTGGTGGCCGGGGCCGAGCCACAGCGTCTGCACCGGGCGCAGCGCCATCCCGGGCGCCTGGTCCGCCGGCACGAGGCAGCGAAAGGCGCACAGACCGGAGAACCGCGCGACGACGTCCGCGGCGATCGCCTGCCGGACGGCCGAGTGGATGCCGTCGGCGCCGACGACGGCATCCGCGGTCACCGCGGTGGTGCGGCCGGCCCGGTCCACAAAGGTCAGCTGCACCTCGTGCTCGTCCTGCACGGCCCCGACGCAGCGCTGATCGAAGCGCACCAGCTGCGGCGGCAGTGCTCGCTGGAGCAGCGCCAGGAGGTCGGCGCGGTGGGCGACGTAGCAGTGCGCGCCGTAGAGCCGCTCGCAGGTCTCGCCCATCGGCTGGACGAACAACACCCTGCCATCTCGCCAGCGGCGGAACTCCCAGGCGGCCTCGAGGCGGACGGCACACGCCGCCAGCTCGCCGGCGAGCCCGAGCCGGCGCAGCAGCCGGACCATGTTGGGCGCGACGACGATCCCGGCGCCGAGCTCGACCGGCTCGGCGGCCTGCTCGTAGACGGTCGCGTCGAGGCCGGCCTGGCGCAGGAACAGCGCCGCGGCAACGCCGCCGATGCCGCCGCCCACGATCGCGATGCGCAGGCTCACCGCATCGATCCGCACGACATCGCCACGGCGGGCAGTGCTCGCATGACGCGGATCCTACACCGCATCCGGTACAACGCTGGCTCGATCAGATCTGCTCGCGTGATCGAAGACCACCCGCATCGAGAATCGACGATTCGCATCGACCAGCCTGGCGCCGGCGCGTCCGAGCGCGATGTCGCCTGCGAGCCGGGAGGCGAACCCGCTTCGCGCGCGCCATGCTTACCAGGAGCTGCCAAAACCCGACGATCTGACGGCATTTCTTGCCGGGTGCAGCTTTTTGCGTCACACCCGCGCGGATGCTGCATCTACTAGGGTGATGGAGCGCAACCGACCCGCCCGCAATGGCCACCGCGACCATGTCGACGGCGAGCCGGTGTTCAGCTTCATCGAGACCGCCGTGCTCGATCCGCACCCCCGGCTGCTCGTCGAGCGCTTGCTGTTCGCCCGCGCGCTGCTCCAGGCCAACGCCGTGCTCGGACCGCGGTTCGTGCTCGGCGAGTGCGCCGCGGCCCACCACATCGTGCTCGGCAACGCCGCGACCGGCTTCGCCGCTGCCGATCGCCTCATGACCTACGGGTTCCGGGTCGAGCCGTCGCTCGATCCGCCGGGCATCCGGTTGTTCCTGGCGTCGTGGCACAGCGAGGCCGAGATCCGCGCCCTGCTGGTCGCGATCACGATCGTGATCCGCGAGCTGGAGACCGCGGCGCGGTGATCCGGCGTTACCACAGGACCGCGGCGATCTCGCGCGCGATGTAGCTCGGGTCGGCGCCGCGGGTCCACGTGCCGCAAAGGGCAGCACGTGCAAACATGTCATACATCGGGACGTGCTGGACCACCGCCGGGGTTCAGCACCGGTGTCACCGTCAGGTCATTCTCTCGGACTTGATCGGTTTCGAGAAGTCCATTACTGATGGCTGCGGCTAGTGTACGCGCGAGCTGCAGCGAGCGCCTTCGACGAAGGCGGCCTCGAACATCGGGTATCGGGACTGCCTGCTTCGCGAACCGATATGCGAGATCGACTGTCGTGAACCGGGACGTGTCGCTTGACACGGGGTCACTCGATGACGAAGCACACCATCCTGTTTCTGGCCGCGAACCCCAGCGGGACCGATCCGCTCGCCCTCGATCGAGAGGCGCGTGCGATCCAGGCAGAGCTGGAGCGCAGCGGGTACCGGGACTGCTTCGAGTTCGAGACGCGCTGGGCGGTCGAACCGCTCGATGTCCTCCGCGAGCTGCGCAAGCTGCGGCCGAGCGTGGTCCACTACAGCGGTCACGCCAACCCGCAGGGCCTGTTCGTCCATGCCACCGACGGCCGCGCGCGGAGCCTGTCGATCGCGGCGCTCGAGAAGACCTTCGGCGCCGCCGGCGAATCCGTCCAGATCGTCGTGCTGAACGCCTGCTACACCGAGCAGCTCGCCGACGCGTTGCTCGGACATGTCGACTGCGTCGTGGGCACGAGCGGGGTGATTCATGACGACGCTGCGAGGAGCTTCGCGATCGGCTTCTACGGTGGTCTCGGAGAGCGAGAGTCGGTCGCCGCGGCGTACAAGCAAGGCTGCGCGGCGGTCCTGTTGCTCGGGTCGAACCACCTCGCGCGGGCGCGGCGCAAGGGCCGCGACGTGCTGGTCCCCCAGCGAGATCCGTGGCGCAACGGGGGCGTCATCGATCGGCTGCGGCTGAAGATCCGCGCGGGCGTCGACCCCGGCCGGCTGATCCTGGCCGAGGGCCCCCCGTGGCCCCACCGTCACCGCCGAAGCGGCTGGGGCTGATCGACTTCACGGCAGAGCGGCAGCGCCACGCCCGGTTCATCGGGCGCGATGACGTGCTGGCGCGACTCGACGAGTGGCTCGACGGACCCAGGAGCTCCAGCTGGGTGGCGGTCACCGGCGGTCCCGGCGTGGGCAAGAGCGCGATCCTGTCGGCCTGGCTGGCGCGACGCGAGCAGGCGGGCGCCATCGTGCCGCACCACTTCATCCGCCGTCAGGTGGCCGACTGGGACCAGCCCGAGGTGATCGCCGCGTCACTGGCAGCACAGATCGAGGTCGCGTTCCCCGGGCTGCGCGACCCCGAGGTCAAGCCCGAGCGCCGGCTGCTCGAGCTGCTCGGGCGGGTCTCTCGGCAGCTCGACCCGCCGAACCACCTGGTCATCGTGGTCGATGGCCTCGACGAGACCCGCGCGGAACCCGGCGACAACCCACTGCCGCGCTTCCTGCCGCACGTGTTGCCCGCCGGGATCCGGCTGCTGTGCTCGACCCGGCCCGTGCACCCGCACCTGAGCTATCTCGAGGCGCGCAGCCCGCTCAGATGGCTCGATCT
>VBLP01000046.1:24677-26928 GCA_005887925.1 Deltaproteobacteria bacterium
GCCGCGGTCGCCGCGGCGTATCATCCACCGCTCTCGGCCCGGACCGTCGATCTCGTGATCGCGCGCGCCGATGGCAACGTGCTCCAAGCCGTGATGCTCCACGATGCCCTCCGCGATGACTCGGCCCCGGAGACGCACAGCGACTCGATCCCCCGCGGGCTCAAGGGGCTGATCGGCGAGATCATCGACCGCGCTGCCTCCCACGAGCGCGTGCGCGTGGGACTGGGCCTTCTGTGTGCTGCGCAGGAGGCGCTGCCGCTCGAAGTCCTGGCCGAGCTCGCCGGCTGGAGCTACGGCGACAGTCTCCCGTTCGTGCGCGAGGCCCGCGAGCTCCTGCTGGAGAAGCCGGCGGCGTGGGCCGGCGTCGAGGCCTACCGGCTGCGACACGACTGGGTGCGCGAGCTGATCGCGGAGCGTCTGGGCGCGGTGATCGTTCGCGGCCACCACCGGACGTTGCTCGAACAGCTCGCCACCTGGCCGCCGCCCGCCGCCCACGCCCGCCGATCGTACGCCGTGCGCCACGCGCTCACCCACCGGATCGCCGCCGACGACTGGAACGCGGTGCGCGACCTGGCACTCGACCTCGGCTACCTCGAGGTCCGCGCCCACGCATCGGACGTGTTCGCCGTGGAGCAGGAGCTCGCGCATGCTGCGACGAGGTGTCCGGAGCGGGCGCTGGCGCAGGACCTGGCCGACCTGGCGCGTGCCCTGGCGCGCGAGTCGCACTGCGTGCGCGATGACCCCGCGGGAACGGCCGGCCTGATCTGGTACCGCCTGCGGCGGACCGGCTGGACGACCCAGGATCTCGAGACTCGGCTCGCCGTGCCCGCAGAGACCTGGTTCCTGCGCGTACGGCATGCGGCCTCGCGCGAGAGCAACTCGCTCAGGCGCACGCTCGACAGCCACACCGGCGCAGTGCACAGCTGCGCGGTGACACCCGATGGCCACCGGCTGGTGTCGGCCTCCAGCGATCGCACGCTCAAGCTCTGGGATCTCGACGCCGGCCGCGTCCTGGCCAGTCTCGAGGGGCATGCCTCGCGCGTGACGGCGTGCGCGGTGACTCCCGATGGCCGCCGCGCGGTGTCGGCGTCGCTCGACGGCACGCTGAAGGTCTGGGAGCTCGACGCAGGGCGGCTGCTCGCCACGCTCGAAGGTCACGCCGATCGGGTCACCGCGTGTGCGGTGACCGCCGATGGCCGCCGCGCGGTCTCGGGTTCCCAGGACGGCCGCCTGAAGGTCTGGGACCTCGATCGCGGCTGCATCGTCGCAACGCTCAGCGGTCATGCTGCTTGCGTGACCGCCTTCTGGGACCTCGACCGCGCCCGCGCCGTCGCGACCCTGCATGGTCACGTCGATCGCGCAACGGCGTGTGCGCTGACCCCGGACGGCCGCCGCGCGATCTCGGCGTCCGCCGACCGGACCCTTCGCGTCTGGGACCTCGCGACCGGCCGCGCGCTCGCCGTGCTCGAGGGCCATAGCGATGGCGTGCGCGGCTGCGCCGTCACCCCCGATGGCCGCGCCATTGCCTCCGCCTCCGCCGACGGCACGCTGCGGCTCTGGGACATCGCCACCGGCGATACGCTGGCCATCCTCGACGGTCACGTCGCCGGTGTGAACGCGTGCGCGGTCACGCCCGATGGCCGGCGCCTGATCTCGGCGTCCGCGGACCGGACGCTCAAGGTCTGGGACCTCGACTCCGACCGGGTGTTCGCCGCCTTTCGCGGCCATCTCGGCAGCGTGAAGGCGTGCGCGCTGGCTCCCGACGGTCACCGCGCGGTCTCGGCCTCGCGCGACGGCACGCTCAAGATCTGGCACCTCGACGACGGCAGCGTGCTCGACACGCTGCACGGCCATGCCGATCGGGTCGAGGGCTGCACGGTGGCACCCGATGGCCGCCGCGTGGTCTCGGCATCGAGCGACGGCACGCTCAAGATCTGGGACCTCGACGGCGGGCAACTCGTGACCACGCTGCGGGGCCACACCGCAGGCGTCAATGCCTGTCTCGTGACGCCCGACGGTGAGCGCGTGATCTCGGCCTCGCGCGACGGCACGCTCAAGGTGTGGGACCTCGACGACGGTCAGCTCCTGACCACGCTGCCGGGCCACGCCGCAGGCATCAACGCGTGCGCGATGACGCCCGACGGCACCCGGCTGGTCTCGGCGTCGACCGACGGCACGCTCAAGATCTGGAACAGCGGCGAGCTCATCCAGATCCTCGTCGGCCACCGCTACTGGGTGAGCGCGTGCGCGG
>VBLP01000046.1:27020-29084 GCA_005887925.1 Deltaproteobacteria bacterium
ACGCTCAAGATCTGGGATCTCGCGACCGCGACCTGCCTGCTCACCCATCGCGGCGACGCGGAGTTTCAGTGCGTGGTCGCGTCCGGGGACAGCCTGGTCGCCGGCGACGGCGCCGGAACCGTGTGGTTCCTCGACCTCCCCGGCGAATGGATCGCGCGCCCGCAGACGCAGCGTCCCGGAGCGCACGAGCGCGAGACGCCGACCCGAGGGGACCCGCGCACCCGGCGACGCGCCGGGCCGTGAACGCCGCGCGCTACGATACGACCCGCGTAGCGGTTGGCGCCGAGCGCAGTGTCCTTGACGAGAGTGACCAGCTTGATGATAGGGTCGTGGCCATGATCCGCGGTCGGCTCGCGATCCTGCTGCTGCTGACGGGGTTGAACCTCGTCAACTACATCGACCGCGCGGTGGTCGCTGCGGTGCTCACGCCGATGAAGGCCGAGCTCGGGCTGTCGAACCTCGAGGCCGGCATCCTCAACACCGCGTTCCTGATCGGCTACTTCCTGTTCTGTCCGCTGTTCGGCATGCGGGCCGACAAGGGACCGCGCAAGGGCCTGATCGCGCTCGGTGTCGTGATCTGGAGCCTCGCCACCGTCGCCAGCGGCCTGGCGACCGGGTTCTGGACCCTGCTGGCCGCCCGCGTCGTGGTCGGCGTCGGCGAGGCCAGCTACGCCGTGCTGGCACCGACGATCATCGACGATGTCACGCCGGCGGATCGCAAGGGCACAGCGCTCTCGGTGTTCTACCTCGCGATCCCGATCGGCTACTCGCTGGGCTACATCCTCGGTGGCGCGCTCGCCCAGCACTGGGGCTGGCGTGCGGCGTTCTACGCCGTCGGTGGACCCGGCGTGGTGCTCGCGCTGAGCTGCCTGCTGATCGTCGAGCCGCCGCGCAAGCTGCTCGACGCCAAGGCCAAGCTGTTCGACGGGCTGCGCGTGCTCGCCGCGATCCCGCTGTTTCGCCGTGCCGTGCTCGGCTACATCGCGTACACCGCGGCGGCCGCCGGGTTCTCATTCTGGGCGGTGGACTTCCTGCTCCGGGCATATCCCAACGAGCTCAACGTCGAGACCGCGAACCGCTACTTCGGGATGGTGCTGATCGTCGCCGGTGGGATCGGGATCGTCGTCGGTGGCCGGTACACCAACCGCGTGGGGCGCCATCATCCGATCGCGCCGCACCACGAGTACGACTCGCCGGTCAACAAGCGCGCAATCAACTCGCTGCTCCGGATCTGTGCCATCGGCATGGCGGTCGCCGCGCCGGTGTCCGCGGTGGGCTTCTTCGTGCCGGGAGCGACCGCGTTCTTCGTCATCTCGTTCGTCGTCGACGTCGGCCTGTTCGCATCGACCGCGCCGGTCAACGCAGCGTTCCTGCGCTCGGTGCCGGTCGAGCGCCGCGCCAGCGCGATGGCGGCGTCGATCCTCGCGATCCACCTGTTCGGTGATCTGTGGTCGGCGGCTGCGCTCGGCCTCTTGCTGGACAACCTGCCGCTCAAGATCGCGATGCTGGCGCTGCCGCTCACCTTCGCCTGGTCGGCGTACATCTGGCGGCCGCGCAAGCGCGAGGCCGAGCCGTCTCTGCCCGCCGAGGGTTCCCTGCCCGAAGCGCGCGTCCACACGTCGACCTGATTGCCGGGCTGCCGTGGTACACGTCGGGTCGCGATGAAGATCCACGAGTACCAGGGCAAGCAATTGTTCCGGAAGTACGGGGTGCCCGTACCGATCGGCGTTCCGGCGATGACGATCGAGGAGGCGCTGGCAGCGATCCCCGAGGTCCAGCACGACGCCGGCACCGACGTGGTCGTCATCAAGGCGCAGATCCACGCCGGCGGCCGCGGCAAGGGCGGCGGCGTCAAGGTCGCGAAGACCCGGGCCGACGCCGAGGCACAGGTCAAGAAGATCTTCGGCATGCAGCTGGTCACGCCGCAGACCGGGCCCGAGGGCAAGAAGGTCCTGCGCCTGCTCGTCGAGCAAGGCCTGGCGATCGGCCACGAGTACTACCTCGGCATGCTGCTCGACCGCGCCACCGGGCGCGTCACGGTGATGGCGTCGACCGAGGGCGGCA
>VBLP01000315.1:0-4253 GCA_005887925.1 Deltaproteobacteria bacterium
CGTCGCGGTGACGATCATCGTGGTCTGCACCTGGGCCAACGCCGTCGGCGCGACGATCCCGCTCGCGGCCCAGCGCCTCGGCATCGATCCGACGGTGGTCTCGGCGCCGCTGATCACGACCCTGGTCGACGCGTCGGGGCTGTTCATCTACTTCAGCGTCGCGCACCTGATGGTCGCCGGGCTGCACTGAGCATGCCGCGCGCCACCGCGTGCCGCCGCGCGCGCGTTCGACGTAAGATAGCGCCATGCTGTCCGTCGCCGACGCCATGCGCGCCGTGATCGCGCGAGTGCCGCGGCTCGCCACCGAGTGCGTGGCGATCGACCGTGCCGCCGGCCGCGTGCTCGCCGCCGACGTGATCGCGGCCCGCGCGCTGCCCGGGTTCGACAACTCGGCGATGGATGGCTACGCGGCGCGCTCGGCGGACCTCCCCGCGACCGTGCCGGTCGCCGGCGTGATCGCGGCCGGCCAGCTCGACGTGCCGGCGCTGGCTCCCGGCACGGCGCTGCGGATCTTCACCGGCGCGCCGATGCCGGCCGGCGCCGACACGGTCGTGATCCAGGAGGACGCCGCGCGCGACGGCGATCGCGTCCGGCTGCCCGCGTCGCCGCCGGGCGACAACCTGCGGGTGATCGGCGAGGACATCGCGACCGGCGAGACCGCGCTCGCGGCGGGCACCCGGCTCACCGCGTGGGACGTCGGCCTTCTCGCCGCGCTCGGCATCACCGAGCTCGTGGTGTCGCGCGCGCCGCGGGTCGCGCTGATCGCGACCGGCGACGAGCTGGTCGACGTGGCGACGCCGCCGCGGCCGGGGCAGCTGGTCGACTCGTCGGTGCACGCCCTGGCGGCGCTGGTCGCCGAGGCCGGCGGCACTGCCGATCGGCTCGGCATCGCGCGCGACGATCTGGCCTCGCTCGCCGATCGGCTCGACGCGTCGCTCGGCTACGACGCGGTGATCACCACCGGCGGGGTCTCGGTCGGCGATCGCGACCACGTGCGCGCCGCGCTGACCGCCGCCGGGATCTCGCTCGAGCTCTACAAGGTCGCGATGAAGCCCGGCAAGCCGTTCTCGTTCGGCATGCGCGGTGGCGCGTCGCCGGCGCCGGTGTTCGGCCTGCCCGGCAACCCGGTGTCGACGGTGGTCGCGTTCGAGCTGTTCCTGCGACCGGCGCTGCTCGCGATGCAGCGCGCCCGCGCGGTGCGCGACGGCGAGCAGCTGATCGCGACGCCGCACCCCAAGCAGGGCTCGGCGATGCTGTCCTCGCTGGTCGGCTGCAACGCGCTGATCGTGGTCGGCGCCGAGGTCACCGAGCTCGCGCCCGGCGCGCCGGCGCCCGCGATCCTGATGGAGGCGGTGTGAAGCTCACGATGGACGCGGCCGATCGCGTCGACAAGGCGCTCGCGCGGTTCTACCCCGAGGCCGGCCGCCGCCAGCTCGCACAGCTGTTCGCCGACGGCGCGGTCCGGATCAACGGCCGCCGGGCCAGCAAGGGCGACCGGGTCGCGGCCGGCGACACCGTCGAGCTGTCCCGCGAGCCGGTGTCGGGCGACGCGCTCCGGCCGGCCCCCGATCCCGACGTCCCGCTCGCGATCCTCATCGAGCGCAGCGATCTGGTCGCGGTCGCCAAGCCGGCCGGCGTCCCGTCGCAGCCGCTGCGCGCCGGCGAGCTCGGCACCATCGCCAACGCGATCGCGTTCCGGTTCCCCGAGTGCGTCGCGATCGGCGACGACGCGCGCGACGGCGGCCTGGTCCACCGGCTCGACATCGGCACCTCCGGCGTGCTCGTCGCGGCCCGCACGCTCGACGCCTACCGCGCGCTGCGCGCGGCGTTCTCCGCCGGCATGGTGGTCAAGCACTACCTCGCGATCACCGACGGCCGCCCCGTCGCGCGCGAGTGCGACGCGCCGCTCGCCCAGCGCGGCAAGCGCGTCGCGGTCGACCACACCGAGGGCCTTCCCGCGTACACCGAGATCGCCGTCGAGCGCGCCTCGCCGGCACACGCCCGGGTCCACTGCATCGCACGCACCGGCCGGATGCACCAGGTCCGCGCCCACCTCGCCCACGTCGGCGCCCCGATCACCGGCGACGCGCTCTACGGTGGCGCGCCGCTGCCCGGCCACGACGGCTTCTTCCTCCACGCCGCCTCCGTCGCGCTGCCGCTCGGCGGCGATCAGCACGTCATCGAGGCGCCGGTTCCGGACCGCTTCGCCCTCGCCCTCGCCGCCTGCGGCCTCGACTGACGCGCGCTATGGTCGCGGCCAGGAGGTTCACCATGACGAAATGGCTTCTCGCACTGCTGACGCTGATCTGCGTGCTGACGTTCGCGTTCGGTGGATCCGGAACCGCGCCGGCGGCCGCCGCGCCCAGCACACCGGCCGCGACCGCACCGACCCCGCCGCACTTCGGCGCCTGCCGCTGGTACTGCGGATCCAAGTCGTTCACGACCGCCTCGGCGTGCGCCGCCGCCTGCCCCTTCGAGTGCGACGAGATCTGCTGAGTCAGCGCGGCTTCGGTTCCCCCGATTTGGCGGCTGAGCCGTGCTATGCTGCGTGTCATGGAGCGTCTGAATTTGACACTCGATGAAGGTACGTCCGGTGCCCTCGCGCGGCACGCGCGCCGTGAAGGCAAACCCCGTGCGACCCTCGCTCGAGAGCTGATATGCGAAGCGATCGCACGGCGCGAGTCCATGGAATACCGACGGAAGCTCGCGCGCGACTACGCCGCCGGGCGAAGCGATGCCGAGGAACTCTTGCAGGACATGGAGGCAGCGCAGCTCGAGTTGCTGGACGATGAAGCCGCGTAAGCGCGAGCAGGACCCGGACGGGCCGGGCGCGGTATCCATCGAGCCACCCATCCGCCGCGGTGACATCCTGTGGATCTCCTGCGATCCATCGGTCGGCGCGGAGCCCCGGAAGACGCGCACCTGCGTCGTCGTCTCGAACGACTTCGCCAACCGCTTCGGCCAGGCGATCACCATCGTTCCCACGCAGGCGTACAGCGCGGAGCGGGCGGGCCGCGCCTACATGACCGATCTTCGCCGCCCTCGCTCCACGCTCGCGGAGAACCGCGTCGCGAACGCATCGATGGTCATGACCTACGATCGCAGGCGAATCGTCAAACGCGCCGGGAAGGTCATGCCGCAGACGCTCGCGGACATCGACCGCGCACTCGCCGTGCACCTCGCACTGTCCCTCCCCGATCCGCGGTAGGCGCCACCGCGACCGAGCGTCGTCGCGAGCAGATCAATCCGAAGCGCGTGCGGGGTCTGGTGAGCCGTCGAGTGTCGCAGCCTGCAGCCAGCGCAGCAGGAGCTCGACGGCGCGGGCGGTGGCCGCCTCGCCGTGCAGCTCGCCGAGCACGTCGCAGACCTCGGCGAAGCGGGCGCCGTGCGCGATCTGCGGGGCGAGCCGCGCCTCGTCGACGTCGAGGGTGCGGTGCAGCACCGCGATGTCGCGCCGCCACACCAGCACGACGCGCGCCTCGTGCGCCGGCTCGAAGGGAGGTTGCCCGTCCTCGATCGCGCTCCACAGATCGTCGACCGTCCAGGCGAGCGGCACCACCACGCTCGATGGCACCCACGCCAGGACCAGCTCGGGGAGCGCCTCGCCCAGGCCGGCGACGTGGTCCTGCGCGAGCGGCACGCTGTCGGGGCCATCGAACACCTCGATGCGCGCGCGCTCGAGCGCGGCGAGGTCGGCGGCCCAGGCGGGATCGCCGCCGCGCAGGAACGCCGGCAGCGCGAGGCCGGCGTCGCGCAGGGTGAACGAGGTCGGCGGATGCGCGCGCAGGAAGCACGTCACGACGTCGCCGAAGCGATCTTCGCCGAGCGCGGCGCGCAGCTTGGGATAGTCGTCGGCCAGCGTGTCGTACAGCCGGCTCGCGTACATCCGTGCATAGACGTCGACGTCGCCGGTGCCGATCAGGTCGCCCTCCGGCTCGCGGCCGACGACGCGATTGTAGAACCGCCGCTCGAGGTCGGCGAGGTCCGTCATGGCGCGGTTGTACCGCAGCTGGGCATCACATGCCGGGCGTGACGGTGCCACCCTTCTGGGTGCACTCGTCGGCCGACGCGGCAGCGGCGACGCCCTGGCCCTTGCAGCCATTCTGGCCCTTGCACGCGTTCTTCTCGGACTTGCAGCTACCCATGCCCTTGCACGAGTTGATGCCCATGCACTGGACGGCGGAGGTCTTCTCGCCGGTCGGCGTCGTCGCCTTGGTGTCGGCGGCCTTGCTGCCACAGGAGGCCGCGAGCAA
>VBLP01000315.1:4412-34102 GCA_005887925.1 Deltaproteobacteria bacterium
TGTGTCCGGAAGGCAACGCGGGGTGGGCAGAAATTCAGCCGTCGCGGAACCAGACGCGGGCGACAGGCCGCGACGCGGACCGACCTGCACGGCCAGATCAGGAACGCCGTCCGTGAGACATCCACCACACACGGCGGACTGGATTACGAGACAGGTGAAATCATTGCGTGTGTGCGGCAGCTCGCGCGCTGATCGCCCTGCGGATCGCCGCCTTGGGGGCCTGCTCGTCCACGGCCAGCGCACCATGTCGCATGTCGATGCCGAGATCGCGCCAGAGCGCGTCGAGATCGGTCGCGACCGGGGCATCCTTCATCGCGTGGTAGAGCTCCTCGAGCACGGGCACGCCGATGGCCTTGTCGCCCTCGCGCAGCGCGCGCGTCAGCGGACAGTCGACCTGGTCGTTGCCGCCGGCCGCGAGGATGCCGCGCAGCGCGTCCACGAGCCCGCGGCGACCGCCGGTGCGCTCGCGGATCTGGATATCTGCGAGCAGACAGAACAGCGCACCTCCCCAGTAGGTCCGGCCCCACGTGTGCGTGTGATCGAGCCCACGGTCGCCGGCCCGCGGCAGTCCGTTGGGCACCCCCCGGACGAGATCGGTCCACACCTTCCCGGGTGGGTAGTGCCCGATCCACGAGCGCGCGAGTGGCTCGACGTAGGTGGCGATTCCCTCCTCGATCCAGTGGTGCGCCGGCGGCTGATCGGGAAATGCGGTGTGCACCATCTCGTGGGTCATGACCCAGTCGCGCTCGAGATCGGCGACGTGGGTGTGCTCGCCGACCAGGAGCCGCGAGTGCGCGCCGCCGAACGCCCAGGTCGTCCCGCTCAGCACGCCGGTCCGGCCGGCGACCGGCTCGATCACGATGCGGTAGCGCGGCACGGGGAACCGCCCGAAGTACGCGGTCACTGCCTCGGCGGAGCCCGAGATCCAGGCGAGCAGCTCGGCGCGCGACAGGTCGAGGTGGCCGTCGCCGATCGCGACGTCGATCGCCCCGCCGCCGACCTTGAGGTCGGCCGGTTGTGCGCGCGGTGCACCGGAGGCGCTCGCGCAGCCGCAGAGGCCGATCAGCGATGCGAGGACGAGCGCGCGCGGCATGCAGCTACCTGAGAGACAGGATTGCGTTGATTCGTGGTCAAGCAAGCCCAAAACCGCGCGACGCGACGCGCAAGTCCCGATTGATCAGCTCGGCCGCGCCAGGTCGCACGACTCGAGCAGGCTCAGCATCCGGCCCGTGCGCAGGCGCTCGAGGCGATCGGGCGACGCCTCGACGAGGTCGGCGACCGAGCGGCGGCCGTCGAGCATCTCGCACAGCTCGACCAGGCCCTTGACCTCGAAGCGCTCGGGGCCGACCCGGCGGGTCCGCGCCGCGCGCAGCCGCAGCGCCGCGTTGCGCGCGATCCAGGCCTCGATGAACTCGTCGGACAGGGCGAGCGCGCCGGCGCCGAGGATCTCGAAGGCGTTGAAGTCGAGCGGGAATGCCTCGCGCGGGTTCTCGCGCCCCGCGTACCAGCCGAACGAGCCCTTGTTCCAGGTGCAGACGTCGATGATCTTGGTGCGGACCTGGCGGGTCAGGTGGCGGAACACCTCGAGCGGCTTGAGCAGCCCCAGCCCGACCAGCGTGTCGCCGAGCTTGCCGCCGTAGTGCGGCATCATCGCCAGCGCCATCGCCAGCTCGCCGTCGGACAGCACGTTCTTGCTCACCAGGTAGTTGCCGAACAGCTCGCTCGCGACGTTGGACGACACGTACTCGGGCTGGCCGTCGCGGACGTAGATCTCCTTGCGGATCCCGCCGACCGCGACCAGGAGCAGCCCCGTGGCGCGCGCGGTCATCAGCCGGAACAGCACGCGGAGCGGCGACGTGGTGCTGAACTCGCCGGCGTCGTCGGGCGGATCGGCGATCTCGGACAGCGCCGGTGGCGTCGGCTGCTTGCGGCGCGCGTAGTCCTCGGGCGGGACGGCGATCTCGCGCTGCGGATGGATCTCGTCGAACGCGCGCATCGCCGAGTCGTCGCTCGGGCCGGCCGGCCGATCCGTCACCGGCAGCGTGATCGCCTCGACCGCCGCGCTGATCGTGTCGGCGATCGGGACCTCGACGATGCCGTCGCGCTCGCCGTCGCGCCCGTGCGGGGTCGGGGGCCGCGACCGGGACGACGGGACCGGCCGCTTGACCTGCAGCCCGCCGGCGGCAGAGCCGGTCTGCACGATCGCCGCGCGCGTCGCCGGCCGCGCGTGCACGGTGTCGGCGCGCGGGTGCGCGACGTGCGCGGCGAGGTCGCCGGCGGTGATCGGCCGCGACGAGATCGCCGGATCGGTGCCCTGCGGCGGCTCGTAGCTGACCGAGATCAGCGGCATGCTCGGCTCGCGCTCCGCCGGCACCGGCACGGCGTCCTCGCTCGCCGACCGCGCGACCACGGCCTCGTCGCTCGGCGCGCGGCCGACCGCGATGTCGTCGAGCACGGTGGTGCCGGCGTTGACCGTCTTGCTGCGGCGCTCGACCACCGCGTCGCGCAGCTCGACCACGACCTCGGCGACCGCCCGCGACGTCATGCGGTGGCGGTTCTCGAACAGCCACTCGCCGACCGCGTCGCGGAACACCGCCGCGCTCTGCCAGCGCTCGTCGACCGACTTGCGCAGCGCCTTGCGCACGATGTTCGCGAGGTCGCCGTCGACGTCGCCGCCGTACTTGTCGAACCGCACCAGCTTGGCGTCGCGCACCATGATCAGCACGTCGAGCTCGTTGGTCGCGGCGAACAGCCGCCGCCCGGTGAGCAGCTCGGCGAGCACCACGCCGACCGAGAACAGGTCGCTGCGCGCGTCGAGGCTCTGCTCGATCACCTGCTCGGGCGACATGTAGCCGTACTTGCCCTTGAGCGTGCCGCTCTTGCTCTTGTGCGCGCGGTCGGGGTCCTGCTGGCGGGCGATGCCGAAGTCGACCAGCTTGATGTCGCCGCGCACGCTGAGCAGGACGTTCGACGGCGAGATGTCGCGATGCACGATGTTGAGCCGCGCGCCGTCCTCGCCGATCAGGTTGTGGGCGTAGTCGAGCGCGTCGAGCACCTAGTACGCGATCCACGCCGCGAGCTGGGGCTCGACCCGGCGGCGCCGCGCAGCGAACTCGCGCAGCAGCGCCAGCACGTCGATGCCGTCGACGTACTCCATCGCGATGAACAGCGCGTCGTCGACCTTGCCGAGCTCGAAGGTCTGCGCGATCTTGGGATGGACGAGGCGCGCGGTGAGCTTGGCCTCGTCGATGAACATCGCGTTGTAGGTGTCGTCGTCGATCAAGTGCGGCAACAGGCGCTTGATCACCACCTTCTTCTGGAACCCGTGCTCGCCCGGCGCGGCGGCGACGAACAGCTCGGCCATGCCCCCCACAGCCAGCCGCTCGACGAGTTGATACCGGCCGAAGCTGATCGGAAAGTCGCCCACCGGAACGCCAGGCTAGCACGCCTGGCCCGGTCAGCTTCGTCGCATCAGGAGGTAGCCGGCGCGCTCGATCGCATGCGCGACCGCGCTGTCGAATCGCTCGAAGTGCTGGAATGACAGCCCGCGCTCGCCGGTGAGCGCCGAAGCTCGCTCGCGCAGCGGTCGGCGACCTCCCGACAGCACGACTTGCAGCGCGCTGCCCTCGGCTTGCTCCAGGAAGCCCCGATAGCCGGCCTCGAAGTTTTTCTCACCCGGCTCCGCGAGCCCGGCGCAGTCGATGATCAGGCAGGGCGCTCCCGTGCCGACCGCGAGCATCCAGGCGCGGGACAGGAGCGAGTCGAGCGTCGCGGTGCTCGGCGCACCGACCAGCAGGACGGCCGGGACCTTGGGCAGGACCTCGATCACCGGCGTGCCGTTCTCGAGCTGATCGGCCTGGCGCTCCCGCAGCGATTGCATGCCCGACGCCGCGAACGCATCGAGCGCCACCGTGGTCAGCCACTCGAACAGCCGGGTCAGCGCCACCGCGTCCTCGCGCTCGGCCATCGCCGCGACCACGTCGCGCAGCTCGAGCAGCAGCGCCGCGATGTCGAACCCTGTCGCACCCTCGCTGGCGAACTGCGCACCGAGGAATGCCGCGCTGCGCTCGAGCTCCCGGGTCACGTGGCTGCCGGGCCGGAGGTCGGCCGTGCCGCCGCTCACCGCGACCGACAGCGCCTCCACCAGGTTAGCGACCTGCGCGGTGTGGGTGGCCGCCTTGGTGGCGCGCCGGAACCGGAGGGCCGAGCGCTCGAACTGCACGATCCAGCTCGCGAGGATCTCGCTCGATCGCTCGCGAATGACCGCAGCCAACCCGTGTGTGCTCGCGTCGGTCACCGGGTCTCATCGTAGCAAGTCGATCTCGGCATCGCCATGAATGATAGGATCGATGGAAGAGTGAAGCTCCTATCCGTGGCGCGTAGCGACGTGGGCCGCCGACGTCAGATCAATGAGGATGCGCTGTTCCGCGACGATGCACGGGGATTCTACGTGGTCGCCGATGGCGTCGGCGGTCACAACAAGGGCGAGATCGCCAGTCGCGAGGCGGTCGAGCAGCTGCGCATGTGGGTCTACGGCGCCGACCGCGACCTCGACCGGCTGGTCGCGCGGGTCGAGGCCGGCGAGAAGGACTGCGTCTGGGAGATCCGCCGACTGCTCGAGAGCGGGGTCAAGAGCGCCTGCTACATGGTGTACGGCATGGCCGAGCTCGACCCCGAGAAGAAGGGGATGTCGACGACGCTGTCGGCGCTCTTGCTCCGCGCCAACCTCGCGTTCGCGGTCCACGTCGGCGACAGCCGGGTCTACCGGGTGCGCGGCCAGGCCGTGCTGCAGCTGACCGAGGACCACACGCTGATCAACTACAAGGTCAAGCACGGCATGATGACGCGCGCCGAGGCCGAGAAGGCGTCGGGCAAGAACGTCATCACCCGCGCGGTCGGCCACAAGGACTACGTCCAGGTCGACACCGCCGACATCGACATCGCCCCGGCGGACCGCTTCCTCTTGTGCAGCGACGGGTTGCACGGCTACTTCACCAGCGACGCCGAGGTCGCCGAGCTGTGCAGCGACGGCTCGCTCGAGGAGTGCGCCGAGTCCGCGGTCGCGCTGGCCAACCAGCGCGGCGGCAAGGACAACATCACGGCGGTCGTGATCGAGGTGCAAACCAGCGGATAGCTGCTAGAGCGATCGGGTGACGCGCCGCTCTCGCATCGTGCTCGCCGTCGGGGCGGTCGCCGTCCTCGGCCTGCTCGGCGCCGGCGCGGTGCTGATCGTGCCCGCGCTCGCCACGCAGCCGGTCGCCCCGGGCCGCACCGCGCCGGCGGCGCCCGTGCGCGCGATCGCTGCGCCTGCCCCCGCGGCGGGCGAGGTGACGATCAGCGGCCGCGTGGTCGACCTCGTGCTGCAGCGGCCGGTCGCCGGCGTCGAGGTCGTGCTCCGCGGCGAGGCCGGCGATGCCGCGGCGACCACCGGACGCGACGGTGGCTATGCGATCCGCGTCGCGCGCGGCGCGTACCGCGCGTTCGTGCGCAGCGACACGGTGCTCTCGCTCGGCCGGCGCGACGGACCGCGGCTGCCGTGGCATCCGCCGGCGGAGATCGCGCGGGTCCCCGACGAGGGGCTGATGGCCGCGGTGGTCGCGACCGGCGACACCGCAGGCGTCGATCTGGCGGTCGTGCGCCCCGGGATCGTCGCGGGGCACGTGGTCGACCCGCGCGGCCGGCCGGTCGCCGGTGCGGTGCTCCACGCCATGACCGCCGGGATGCGGCCGGTGCTCGCGACCGACATCGCGGAGTCCGCCGCCGACGGCAGCTTCGAGCTCCGCCTGCCGCCGGGCCGGTTCGAGCTCGTCGCGGACCACCCCCGCTTCGCCGGGATCGACGGCCCGACGACCCGCGCGGTGCGGCCCGACCAGCGGATCGACCTCACCGTCTCGCTCACCCCGGGCTGCGTGATCTCGGGCAGCGTGGCCGCGCCGGGTGGGGGCCGCGCCGGCGATGGCGCGATCGAGCGGCAGTGGGGCACCGGGGACCTCGAGTTTGCGCCGGTCGGCGCGGTCGACGCCGACGGGGCGTTCCGCTGGGCCACCACCGACGACGCCGAGGTGACGCTCCGCGCCTGGCCGTGGAGGTCGCCGCCGTCGCAGGCCCGGCGGTTCCGCTGCCGCGACGGCGCACGGTTCGACGGCGTGGTGTTCCAGGTGGCCGACGAGCGCCCCGACCTCGACGGCGCGCTGGTCGATCGCGCCGGTCGGCCGCTCGCGTTCGCGTTCCTCGATCTCCGGCCGCTCGATCCGGGCGGCGTCGGCCAGCAGGAGCGCACCGGCGCCTCGGGGCGCTGGGCGGTGTACCGCGTGCCACCCGGGCGCTACCGGGCCGTCGCCCAGGCCGAGGGCGGCGTCGCGAGCGCCGTGATCGCCTCGCCGCATCACGACGCGCGGCTCGAGCTCGGCGGCACCGGGCGCCTCGAGGGCACCACGCCGCACCTGGCGAGCGGCAGCTTCGAGCTCGTGCTCGAGCGCTGCTTCGACGGCACCGAGGCGATCGCGCTGCCGCAGTCGCGGCGGATGGTGGCCGTCACCGGCGGGCGGTTCGCGGTCGACGCCCTGCCGGCCTGCCCGCTGTCGCTCGCGGCGCTGTGGCACGGCCGGTCCGCCGCGCAGCAGGTCGCGATCCCCGCCGGCGGCGTGGCGCGGCTCGAGCTCGAGCTCGGCGAGCCACGCGACAAGACGGTGCGCGGCGTGGTGCGCGACGCGGCCGGTGAGCCGGTCGCGAGCGCCGTGGTCAGCGTGGTGCGCCCCGACGACCCGACGCGCGTGGCCGCGACGGTGCACACCGACGCCCGCGGCGGCTACACGGTCCGCGCGTTCTCGGGCGCGATCGTCCGCGCCGCGGCCGGCGGCAAGATCGGCCGCGCGCTGGTCGGCGGCGCGAACATCGACGCCGAGCAGGTCGACGTGGTGATCGGCGACGACGCCGACGACTGATCAGTCGAACGACACGCCGAGGTTCAAGAAGGTCGACGCGACCACGCCCTCGCGGTTGATCGCGGCCGCCATCGCGGTCTCGAAGCCGAACGCCGCCGAGCGCACCCGCAGCACCTCGAAGCCAACGCCGCCGAGCACGGCCGGGCCGAGCCGCGTGTCGTCCAGGTAGACGGTCTTGTTGGTCACCGGATCCTGCATCGTCCTGACGCCGCGGCCCTGGTAGAGGCCCAGGCCCGCCGCGGCGCGGACCCACAGCGACGAGTTGATCCAGTGCTGGGCGCCGGCGAGCAGGTGGGTGACGGTGTTGGTCTCGATCGGCGCGTCGTTGCCCTGCGGGTCCTTCGCCGGCCGGTGCAGCGCGCCGGTGCCCATGATCTCGAACGCGATCACGGTGCTCGGCGTCGCGACGTGCCCCAGGCGCAGCGACAGCGCGCCGCCGCGCCCCGTCGAGTTGTCCACGCCGAGGCCGAGGATCATGCCGCCGCCGACCGAGACCGTGAACGTCACCCCCCGGCGCGGGCTGGTCGACTCGAGGTTGGCCTCACCGGCGTGATCGGCCGCCGGGTCCGGCTCGGCGGGCGCGGGCGCGGGCGGGCGCGGCTCGGCGCGGGCGAGCGGACCGGCGAGGACGACGAGCGCGGCGAGCCGGGCTGTCATTTGACCGCCGCGCCGATCTCGAGCGCGGGGAACCGGGTCCGGCCCGCCAGGTGCGGCTGATCGGGCAGGAGCAGCCGCGCGACGACCTCGCCGCCGATCAGGTGCTTCTCGACGATCTCGGGGATGTCGTCGGCGGTGACCCGGCCGTACCAGACCTGCTCGGGGTACACGACGACGGTCACGCCGCGCTCGCACTGGTCGAGGCAGCCCGCGTTGTTGGCGCGGATCACTTTTGACAGCCCGCGCGCCGACAGCTCGGCCTTGAGCCGATCGCGAACGTCGACGCCGCCCTTCAGCATGCAGCAACCCTTGGGGTTATCCGGTGCGCGCTCGTTGATGCACACGAAGACGTGGCGCTGTAGGCTCGGCATCCAGCGCGAGCGTAGCACCCCGCCTCGCGGCGAGGCGGTGACCAGGCCGTCCTTGAAGCGGCCAGGCGGGTAGCGCATCCTTGTTGCGTCGGGCAAATGACCACTCTGTACCCCCCTACCGGCCCGACGAGCGACGGGCTGGTCCTCGGCAACTACCGCATCCTGCACGAGCTCAACAGCGGCGGTATGGGCACGGTATTCCGCGCCCAGCACGTCCTGCTCGATCGCCCCGCCGCGGTCAAGGTGCTGCGCCGCGACCTCACGACCAACCCGGATCTGGTGCAGCGCTTCGTCAACGAGGCCAGGGCGGTCACCGCGTGCAAGCACCCCGGCATCGTCGAGGTCTACGACTTCGGCTACACCGGCGAGGGCCACGCGTTCATCGTGATGGAGTACCTCGAGGGCGAGTCGCTCGGCCGCCGGCTGGCGCGGACGCGGCTCACCGAGGTCGAGGCGACCGCGATCGCGCATGGCATCGCGAGCGCGCTCAAGGCCGCGCACCGGGTCGGCGTGATCCACCGCGACCTCAAGCCCGACAACGTGTTCATCGTGCCGGATCCCGACGGCGGCGCCGACCGGACCAAGGTGCTCGACTTCGGGATCGCCAAGCTCGGCAACGGCGCGCCGTCGGCGAGCCAGAACACGCAGACCGGCGCGCTGATCGGCACGCCGCTCTACATGGCGCCCGAGCAGGCGCGCGCCGCCGGCGCGATCGACCACCGCGCCGATCTGTACTCGCTGGGCTGCATCCTCTATCACATGCTCGCCGGCCGCCCGCCGTTTCTCGCCGAGGGCGCCGGCGAGATCATCGCGCTGCAGATGTTCGGAGAGGTCGTGCCGCCGAGCCGGTTCGCCGATGTCACGCCGGAGATGGATCGCCTGGTGCTCCGGCTGCTCGAGAAGGAGCCCGAGCATCGCTTCGCGAGCGCGGGGGACGTCGTGCAGGCGCTGGTCCGCCTCGATCGCCGGCCGACCCGCGGGATGACGCGGCCGTCCGATGTCGTCGGCAGCGACCTCGTGCCGACCCTGTCGAGCGAGGTGGCGATCGGCGATCTGCCGCCGAGCGCGGCCTCGACGGTGCGCGATCCGCCGCCGCCCGGCGCGGTGTCGACGCTCCGCGATCCGCCGCGTGCGCGCAGGCGGGCGATGATCGGCCTGATCGCCTGCGGGATCAGCGCGGTGATCGCGGCCGTCGCGGTCAGCTACGCCGTCTCGGGCGACGGTCCTGCCGCGACCGGGCCCGACGCGCCCCGCCCCGCCGTGGCACCGGCGCAACCGGCGCCGCCCACACCGGCGCAGCCCGCCTCATCGCCACCGGCGCAGCCGCAGGCCCCGATCGCCGCGAGCCCGGCGGCGGCGGCCCCCGGCCCGGCGGCTCCAGCGTCCGCCCCGGAGGTCAGCGACACCGCGCCGGCGGGCGATCGCCGTCGACCGGTCCCACCTCCTGCGCCGGCACCACACCGCAAGACCGTGCGCAAGGCCGACTCCAGCGTGGGGCCGCTCACGCCGAGCGGCGACACACGCTTGCCAGAGCAGGGCAGCGGGGTGCACCGTGACAGCCGGGAGGACGATCCGTCCCGCCCCGGACCGCACGTGGAGGGCCATCCGATCGAAGAGGATCTCGCTCCCTACGCCAGGCCGAAGCCACGCGGCGCACCGGCGCCGCCGCTCTCTCCACCGCCTCCCGCGTCCAAGGATTCCAGGTTGTGATCTCGCTCCGCTCGCACCGTCTCCATTCCGCGGCGCCGCTCGTGGCGTCGCTCGTGGCCGTGCTCGTCGGCCCGCGCGCCGCGCGCGCCCAGGCGCCGGCGCCATCCCCGGCACCCGCCGATCCTGCCGCGCCGACGACCGCCGCCGCGCCGGCGGCTCCGCCGGCGCCACCGCTCGCCCAGATCCGCGACGACAAGCAGATCTCCGAGGTGCTGCAGTCGATCACCCAGGACCCGGCGATCACCGTCGACAACCCGGCGACCCGGCCGCTCGCCCAGGCGCTGATGACCGAGGGGGTCAAGCAGCTGCGCGGCCGGTCGTTCGATCAGGCCCTGGCGAACTTCCTCGAGGCCTACGCGAAGTTCCCCAGCCCGAAGATCCTGCTCAACATCGCCTCGACGCTGCACGACATGGGCCGGCTCGCCGATGCCGCCAACACCTACCAGCGCTACCTCAGCGACCCTGCGACCGGCTCGGAGCGCGTCGCCGAGGTCAAGGACCTGCTGCTGCAGCTCGACGAGCAGCTGACGATCCTCACCGTGCGCGTGTCGCCGCACGGCTCGGAGATCTCGATCGACGGCGGCCCGTTCATCCCGGTCGGCAGCACGCTGGTGACCCGCGTGCGGACCGGCCTGCACCTGGTGCGGATCCGCAAGGACGAGCGCGGCGACGAGCTGCCGATCAACGGCTTCGAGGGCGAGAACAAGGAGGTGCTGACCAGCCTGGCGGAGGCCAGGCCGCCGACCATGGTCGCCCAGGCCAGGACGCCGGAGGTCTCGCGCGTCAAGCCGCCCGAGATCAAGAGCGGCGCCGAGGTCACCCCGCCCGAGATCAGGACCAGCCCCGAGGTCGCCCCTCCCGAGCGCGTCGACGGCTGGCTGATCACCGGCACCGCGTACGGCACGTCCGACGCCGCCGGCCGCGGCCGCACCGTGCACGACCGCAGCAACGGGCGCGAGCTGAGCGCGATCGTCCCGCGCTACGAGGTCACCGACCGCGGCACGGCCATCGTCGAGGACGACGACGCGATCGACTCGGGCCTGATCAGCGTGCTGCGGATCGACGGCAAGGGCCGCGGCTTCGCGGGCGGCGCCGGCATCGCGATCTCGCGGGGTAACCTCGAGGTCGAGCTCATGGTGCTCAAGTCCGACGAGATCGGCGGCTACCTCGGAATGCGCTACCGCGCGTTCACCGGCGTGTTCCGGCCCTACGCCGGCTTCGGCGTGCCCGGCATCGCGTACGATCACGACGAGATGCAGCCCGACGGCTCGATCCAGACCACCAAGCGGCTCGCGGTCGGCCTGCGCGCGGCGGCCGGGCTCGAGCTCAAGATCAACGGCCACCTCAGCGTCCAGGGCGACGTCGGCTACGAGCACTTCTTCTTCGTCGATGACCACTTCGAGGCCGACGTGTTCGTCCCCACCCTCGGTGTGATCGGGCGGCTGTGATGCGCCCGGCGCGCGGGCTCGCGGCGCTCGCCGCGATCGCAGGCGCGCGCTGGGCCGCCGCGGCTCCCGCCGACGCGCCGGTGCTCTCGGTCTCGCCCCCCGCGCTCGACGTCGGCCCGATCGAGGTCGTGAGCGCCACCGCGTCGGCGGCCGTCCACGTCACCAACACCGGCGGCGGCACGCTCAAGCTGCTCGCCGTCGACCTGCTCGATGACGGCACCGGCGCCGCGGCCGACTGGACCGTCACCGCCGGCCCGCCGTGCACCGCCGCGATCCCGCCGTCGTGCGTGCTCGACGCCGGCCAGACCGCCGATCTCGCCCTCGCGTTCGATCCCCAGGCGATCGGCGTGCGCGACGTCGCGCTGCTGATCAACTACCACGACACCGCCGACCGCTCGATCTCGATCCCGCTGCGCGGCGTCGGCGTCGGGCCGACGCTCGACCTCGCGGCTCCCGCGACCCTCGACTTCGGCGCGCTGCCGCTCGCCACCGCCGGCGCCATCGTGCTCCCGGTCGCCAACCACGGCACGCGCACCCTCGCGGACGCCCGGGTCACGGTGACGCCGGCCGGGACGTTCTCGGTCAGCCCCGCCGGGACGTTCTCGGTCACCACCGCGTCGGCCGCGTCGATCACCGTCACCTGCACGCCCACCGCGGCCGGCAGCGTCACCGGCAAGCTCCAGCTGTCCGCGCCCGATGTCCTCGGGTCGCCGACCGAGATCAGCCTGCGCTGTGCCGGCGATCCGGGCGCGACGCTGGTCGCGACGCCGCCGGCGCTCGTCCTCGGCGAGGTCCGGCTCGCCGCCCCGACCGTCGCGCACGTCGCCGTGGCGAGCCGCAACGCCCCGATCGCGCTGACCGCGGCGGAGCTCGAGACCGCGATCGCCGGCGTCGCCGTGCGCGGCACCCCCGCCACCACGCCCGCGACGCTCGACCTCACCGCGGCGCCCCAGGCCGAGGGCAGCCTCGACGACCGCATCCTCGTCACACCGGGCACCGGGCCGATGCTCGCGATCCCGGTGTCCGGCGCCGCCGTGACCGCGAGCTACAGCGTCCCCGACGCCGCGTCGCTCGGCACGTTCTGCGTCCAGCAGCCCACGACGCCGCGCATCGTGTCGCTGACCTCGACCGGCACCGCGACGCTCCGGCTGTCGGCGCCGCGGCTGGCCAGCACCACCTCGCCGTTCGAGCTCACGCTCGTCGCTCCGCTCGGCTACCCCAACATCGTCGCGCCGCGCCAGCGCGCCATCGTCTCGGCCACGCCCCGGCAGCGCGGCACCGCCGGCGTCGCCAGCGACGACATCGTGTGGACCACCGACGCCGCCGGCGCCACCGCGTCGCGCACCACCCTGACCGCCACCTTCATCGACGACGGCGGCGCGATCGCGCCCGCCGCCCTCGGCTTCGGCCCGACCCGCTGCAGCACTGCAGCACGGCGGCGTTCCGGCTCGACACGCCGCAGGTCCCGGCGCCGTTCTCCATCGACAGCGCGAGCTTCCCCGCCGCGCTCAACCCCGGCGAGGTCGCCACGTTCAGCGTCGGGTTCCATCCCACCAAGCTCGGCCCGGTGTCCAAGCAGCTCACGATCACTTCGCCCCAGCTGCGCGACCCGCTCACCGTCGAGCTGTGCGGTGAGGGCGTCGCCCCCGGCGGCGACGGCGACGCCGGCCCCGACACCAGCCTGTCGAGCACCAGCTTCTACGCCTGCGGCGGCTGCGCCTCCGGCGATCCCTCCGGCGCGATCGCCATCGCGCTCGCGGTATTCGCGGCCGTCCTGCCGCGCCGCCGGGTCGTCTGAGGCCCACCGCTCACCTGATCTCCCGGGTGGCCGCCATCTCGGGCACCAGCACCTTCAGCGCGACCTGCTCTCCCAGATGGAGGTGCATGACCCGCAAGACGACACCCATCGCTCCCCGGCCGAGCACGCTCTCGATGCGATACTTGTCGAGCAGGATCACACCGGGACGAAGATCCCCTCCCATGCCGTGCTCCGAGACTAGTGAAGCGGTGCGCCCCCCGCAAGCGCGGCGGATTCCAGCCGCGGATGCGCGCCTCGTGCCGCGCAGACATCGCCACACATCGCTCTGCTGCAAAACGCTGCACGCAGGCACCTTCCACCACGCGCGACGCGCAGCCAGCCATCCTGATCAGGGCAGCGCGATGCCCTCCTGCGCGCAGCGCCCGAGGGCGACGATCGAGAGCACGATCAGCGCTGCGGGGCCGGGTGAGCAGCGTGCGCCTTCACGGCGGCCGCAAATTCGGGGACAACCGTGGCCAGCCCTCCGAGCAACTGCTCCCATGTCACGCGCGGCTGCTGAAGCGCAGCTGCCTGCGCTTTCACGAGTGCGACCATTCTGCTTCGGTTGAGCTCGAACAGATTGCACAGAAACTCGTCGGGTATTTGCGCTTCAACACCTTCGGGCAGTTTCTTGAAATCCCGCACATTGCTCGTCACGATGACCTGTGCGCCGGCCTTCAGTGCAGCGGCTGCAACATGTCGGTCCTTCGGATCGTTCTCCATGGCATCGATGTAACGCTCGTACTCGATGACCATCGCTTCCGGGAAGTGCTTGTGCATGGCCATGCAGCGCTTCGCTGCCTTTTCGTCGGTGAGCCCCAGCTGGCTCACGAGGTTGCGTCGGGTCTCCTCGAGAATCTCTCTGGACCAGTAGATCTGGAAATAGCCCGCAGCAGCGGCACGCAGCAGTGTATCGCACAGAGACGCCGGTATCAGTGCGCACGCATCGACGACTACCCGGAACGGAGCTGGGAACATGACGGCGCCGATGTGTCGACGCCGTCACTCTAGCCGAGTTCCGGGTATCCACCCATTTCCTGGGTCATCGCAGCGAGCTCGTCGAGTCCTTCTTCCCGCTCGCGATCACGCTTCGCCTTGTAGGCGAGCACATGCTCGATGCGGAGGCGTCGATGCTTTCCTCCGGTACGAGTGAACGGGAGCTCGTTCGCATCGAGCAGCCGGATCAGGTACTGGCGCGACACGTTGAGCAGGTCGGCCGCCTGCTGCGTCGTGAGCTCCTGGCCAACAGGTACGATGGTGACGGCATCACCGCGCGCGAGCACCTCCGCGATCCGCGCCAGGAGCTGGAACATTGGCTCGGGCAGATGGATCTCCTCTCCGGCGGGACCCACAAGCCGGGGCTGTGCTGACGTCCGCGCCTTCCCTTTCCGTCTCCCCACCATGCGGGCCAACATCTCTGCCGTTGCTTCAAGCTCCGGCAACCTGTCCCGTGACGCCGAAACCGGCGTCATACGGCGAATCTGTTCTTCCAGCGCGATTGCACTCAGCATGGCGCTCCTCGCTTCTTCACGAAGCACTGGCCGGCTCCGGGGGCGGCTGCACGTCGCAATTCAGCCTTCGAAGCACCTTAGGTCAAAATCGACCAAAACGCAACCAACCACACGCTACCCAGGGTCTGTCTTCGCGATCCAGTAAGGCGCCCGTCTTGGGTGATAACTATCACCTCGCGACCCGCAAGCGCGGCATCGCCGCCGCCCCGGCCTCGGCGCCGCGCGCGCTTCTGTTCGAGACGCGTCATGGCGCGGGCGCGCTGCCGTTCGACAGCGCCGGCAGCGCGATCCCTTCCTGCTGACATCGCTCGACCGCGACGATGCACGCGCGACACGCCCGGACCACGCGCATCGCACCAGCAGCCGTCCGCATCGCCATGGAGCGTAGAAGCCCGTCGGTTCCCCTGCAAGGACGACTCGCTGACGGCTCGCTCGGTAGCTTTGATTCACGCGCCTCGTCGTGCCGCACAACGATGCGGGCTCCATCGCCGGCTCCCGCCCTGTCCAAGGACATCGTGCTCGAAGAGCTCGTGCGCCTGCTGTTGCGCGCCGTGTTCGACCGCGCGCGTTGATGTGCGCTACCGGCCGGTGCCGCCGCGGATCTTCTTGAGCTCGGCGAAGAACAGGTCGATCTCCTCGGACTTGGTGTAGAAGTGCGGGGCGATCCGGATGCCGACGCCGGGCCGGTGGTCGCAGAAGAACTTGCGGCGGTTGAGCTCGCGGCAGACGTCGGCGGCGCTCGGGAAGTCGAATACGATCGAGCCGCCGCGCTGCTCGGGGGCGCGGGGTGTGTTGAGCTTCATGCCGAGCTCGTCGACCCAGTCGATGCACTTCTGGGTCATGACCAGGCTCTTGTCGCGGATGCGGCGCACGCCGATCTCGCCGATCAGGGTGTGGCCGGCGCGCGCCTGGTAGAGCGCGGCGACGGCCGGGGTGCCACCCATGAAGCGCCAGATGCTCTCGGCGTAGCTCTGGTCGGGCATGGTGAACGCGAACGGCGCTTCGTTGCCGAACCAGCCGGTGACGCGCGGCGCGAACTGCTCGATCAGGTCCTTGCGGACGTAGAGCCAGGCGGCGCCGGGGCCGCCGCACAGGTACTTGACGGAGCCGCCGCACGCGAACGACACGCCGAGATCGACGACGTCGATCGGCAGCGTGCCGACCGACTGGTAGCAGTCGAGGATGACGTGGGCGCCGACCTGGCGCGCCCGGTCGCAGACCTTCCTGGCGTCCTGGATGAAGCCGGAAGAGAACACGACGTGCGAGATCGGCACGAGCAGGGTCTCCTCGTCGATCGCGGCGCACAGCGCGTCGGCGTCGATGGTGAGGCCGTCCGGCGACGGCACGAGGACGCAGCGCGCGCCGCGCCGCTGCTCGGCTTGCCAGACGTACGACACGGTCGGGAACTGCAGGCCCTCGTAGACGACCTTGTTGCGCGGGGCCGCGTAGTCGAAGCACGACGCCAGGATCGACGTGATGGTCGAGACGTTCTGGTTCATGATCGTCGTGCCGGGCGGCGCCGAGATGATCTTGGCGATCCGCGCCGCGGCGCGGTCGACCTCGGGGAGCCAGTCGCTCCACGCGGTGATCGACCTGGTGCGCCACAGCTCGAAGAACTCGCCGAGGTCGTCCTTGGCCTGCGCGGGGACGCAGCCGAGCGAGTGGGAGATGAAGTGGACGCACTCCTCGAGCGCCGGGAACGCCTTGCGATACTCGAGCAGACTGTCGGCGACAGGGTCGGCCATGGCCTGGCTTACCATGGCGGTCGCGCTCCCCGAAACGCCGCAGCGGCTCCGACCGGCGCACGGCGCCGGGGAGAGCGCCATCACAGACGCGGCGCGGTCACAGTCGGTGGCGTCGCAGACGGCGGGTTCGCAGACGGCGGGTTCGCAGACGGCGGGTTCGCAGACGGCGGGTTCGCAGACGGCGGGTTCGCAGACGGCGGGTTCGCAGACGGCGGGTTCGCAGACGGCGGGTTCGCAGATGGCGGGTTCGCGGGCGCCGGGTCCCGGGGCGCGTTCACGGGCGGTGCAGTCGCGGGGGACTGATCGGGATCGGAGGTCGCCGGCTCGGCCGGCGGTGTGCGGTGCCGTCGGGGCCGGGTGTCCTCGAGCGGCGGCGGCGGGGCCTCCTCCTCGACGGCGATGGAGTGGCCATCGCCGCCGAGCCAGATCGCGGTCGCGGCGACGAGGGCGAGGAATGCGCCGGCGCCGCCGCCGACGGCGGCACACGCGCCCCAGTTGTCGCTGTTGAGCTTGCAGGTGCCGAAGCCGAGCGTGGCGCCGATGATGCCGGCGGTCGTCGCGGGATGCTTGACGGCGGACTCGCAGCCGGCGAGCGGCGCCGCGGCCAGAGCCACGGCGAGCGATGCTGCGAGCCAGGCGTGCGCGCGGGGCGGGCCGATCATCCGTGGTACCCCGGATCGTGGCCCTTGGCGGCCTGGGCAGCGGTCCATTCGCCGAACACCTCGTCGCGAATGTCCCACAGCTTGGGGAAGAAGCGCTGCTTCATGCCGTGCGAGAGGAGATCGCTGTGCTTGCCCTTGAGCGACGGCGTCCCGGTGCCGATGATCCGGTAGACCAGGATGAGGTGCCGGTAGCGCCAGGTCTGGAGCAGCTGATCGTAGTCGAGCAGGCCCTCGCACAGCTGGAACAGCGCGTGGCGCTCGTGCGGCGCCTCGTAGATCTGGCGCAGCGTGACGCCCTGGCGATCGAGGAAGCTCGCGACCGCCGGCCACACGATCTCGCCGGGCAGCCGCAGCATGGTGCGGAAGCCGGGTGACTCCTGCCCCGAGCCGCGACCGAGGCCGGTGCGGATGGTCATGTAGTCGGTGGGCGCCATCGTGTCGAGCAGATCGATCGACTGCAGCAGCACGCGCTGGATGCGCGATACGCGACCGATCGCGGTGACCGCACGCGCCACCTCACCGGTCTCGAGCAGCTGGCACAGGAAGCGCAGCTCGTGCTCGATCAGCTTCATGTACAGCTCGTGGGCCTGATGCACGATCTGGAACTGCAGCTCGTCGTGGCACGTCAGCGCCTCGGGCGCCTTCTGCAGCGCGAGGAGCTCCTCGGTGCGGATGTACTTCTCGTAGTCGGTGAGGGCCACGCGAATTCCTTAGCATGGACGCCCGGCCACCCCGGGCTGCGGCAACCTGCGGCAGGTGGAGGCAGCCCGCGGCCCGCGAGGAGGTCGGCCAGGAAGCCGCGGGACGCCGCCCAGACGCGTCGAGTCAAGATCTCGTAAATACTAGGTTTATCCGATTGTTGTTAGCACTCGACGCCGGGGGTTGCCAAGCTGGTGCACGATGTCTATAGCTACCGCCAGGCACTCAACTGGGAGCGAAGTAATGAAGATCCGTCCACTACACGATCGAATTCTGGTCAAGCGTCTCGAAGAGGAGGCCAAGACCTCGGGTGGTCTGTTCATCCCCGATTCGGCCAAGGAGAAGCCGATCCAGGCCAAGGTGATCGCCGTCGGCACGGGCAAGCGCGACAAGGACGGCAAGATCATCGCGCCCGAGGTCAAGGCCGGCGACCGCGTGCTGTTCAGCAAGTACAGCGGCACCGAGGTCAAGATCGACGGCGAGGAGCACCTGATCATGCGCGAGGACGACCTGCTCGCGGTGCTCGACTGACATCACCCCAACCGCCCAACCGCTTCGCCCGCCCACCGCTTCGCCCGGCCCACTGCTTCGGTCGGCCGACCGCTTCGCCCGGCCGACCGCTTCGCCGGTGGGCCTCAGGGCTCCGGGACCCGGGGGACCGCGGCGCGGCGGACGGACACAGACCAGAACGCTAGAAGACAGAAGGACACAGATACCATGGCTGCCAAAGAACTGATTTTTTCGTCAGGTGCCCGCGGTGAGATCGCCAAGGGCCTCAACCTGCTCGCCAACGCGGTCAAGATCACGCTCGGCCCGCGCGGCCGCAACGTCATCATCGAGAAGTCGTGGGGCGCCCCGACGGTGACCAAGGACGGCGTCACCGTCGCCAAGGAGATCGAGCTCGAGAACCGGTTCCAGAACATGGGCGCGCAGATGGTCAAGGAGGTCGCGTCGAAGACCTCCGATGTCGCCGGCGACGGCACCACCACCGCCACGGTGCTCGCCCAGGCGATCTACAACGAGGGCGCCAAGCTGGTCGCGGCCGGCATGAACCCGATGGACATGAAGCGCGGCATCGAGGCCGCGGTGCTGAGCGTCGTCGACAACCTCAAGGCGCAGTCGACCCCGACCAAGGGCAAGGAGGACATCGCCCAGGTCGGCACGATCAGCGCCAACGGCGACACCGAGATCGGCGAGATGATCGCCGAGGCGATGAAGAAGGTCGGCAAGGAAGGCGTGATCACGGTCGAGGAGGCCAAGACGATGACCTCCGAGCTCGACGTGGTCGAGGGCATGCAGTTCGACCGCGGCTACCTGTCGGCGTACTTCGTGACCGACTCCGAGCGCATGGAGGCGGTGCTCAACGACGCCTACATCCTGATCCACGAGAAGAAGATCTCGAACATGAAGGACCTCCTGCCGGTGCTCGAGCAGGTGGCCAAGGCCGGCAAGCCGCTCGTGATCATCGCCGAGGACGTCGACGGCGAGGCGCTGGCGACGCTGGTGGTCAACAAGCTGCGCGGCACGCTGCAGGTCTGCGCGGTCAAGGCGCCCGGCTTCGGCGATCGCCGCAAGGCGATGCTGCAGGACATCGCGGTGCTGACCGGCGGCGAGGCGGTCACCGAGGACCTCGGCCTCAAGCTCGAGAACCTCACGCTCACCGAGCTCGGCCGCGCCAAGCGGATCTCGGTCGACAAGGACAACACGACGATCATCGAGGGCGCCGGCAAGAAGGACGCGATCGACGCGCGGGTCAAGACGATCCGCCGCGAGATCGAGGAGACCACGTCGGACTACGACCGCGAGAAGCTGCAGGAGCGGCTCGCCAAGCTGGTCGGCGGCGTCGCGGTGATCCGCGTCGGCGCGGCGACCGAGCTCGAGATGAAGGAGAAGAAGGCGCGCGTCGAGGACGCGATGTACGCGACCCGCGCGGCCGTCGAGGAGGGCATCGTCCCCGGCGGCGGCGTCGCGCTGATCCGCTGCATCCCGGCGCTCGACAAGCTGAGCTTCACCGACGATCGCCGCTACGGCGTCAACATCCTGCGCCGCGCGCTCGAGGAGCCGCTGCGTCAGATCGCCGGCAACGCGGGCGTCGACGGCTCGATCGTCGTCGCCAAGGTCAAGGAGGGCTCGGGCGCGTTCGGCTTCGACGCCGCCAAGCTCGAGTACACCGATCTGGTCAAGGCCGGCGTGATCGATCCGGCCAAGGTCGTGCGCACCGCGGTCCAGAACGCGGCGTCGGTCGCGGGCCTGATGCTCACCACCGAGACGCTGATCGCCGAGAAGCCGAAGAAGGAAGACAAGGCCGCCGGCGGCCACGCGGGCCACGGCCACGACTTCGAGGACTGAAACGCGAGATCGAGCCCAGCCGGAGCCTCGGCGTTTCCGAGGCCCCGCACCCGGCGCGGGGATGCGGCCCACCACCCGTCCCGCGCCCGCGGCGCCCGCGTCCCCCCGGCGGGCGCCGCAGTTTTTTTCGGCGTGCGAGAGGCGCGTACGGTTGCTGCCGCGGCCCGACGTGCGCCACCCGACATCGGGCGGCACGCGTGTGGCCGGCCGGGCATGGACTGTCGTGATGGCTGACAGTGTCGGCAATACTTGCGGCCGACCGCCGTAACCTCGTGGCGCGGGGCGAGCTGCGCCGGGGCATGGACGTTGCTTCGACCGAGATGCCGGTCCCCCCATGAACGATCGCCATGTCCGCGGGTACACTGCCGTGTTGCTGCGCTACCTGATCATGTGCACCGTGGTCGCGGCGGGAGCCCGCATCGCGGACGCGCGGGAACCGCCGCCGGAACCAGCACCCGCGCCGACCCCGAGCGCGGCGCCCGCCCCGGAGCTGCCGGCCGCGGCGATCACCGGCCGGGTGATCAATGCGCTCGGCAAGCCGGTGGCAAACGCGACGGTCCGCGTCGAGGGCCGCAGCGAGACCGCGCAGACCGATCGCGACGGCCGGTTCCGGATCTCGGCGCCGATCGGCGCGAGCCTGGTGATCGAGCACGACGGCTACGATCCGGGGCTGGCCACGGTGGCCGCGACCCGGCTCGACGACGTGGTCCTGCTCAAGGCGGGCAGCCAGGACGAGACGATCGAGATCACCGGCGAGGCTCCGGCGGCCGCGCCCGGCGCGGCGGTGCTCGAGCGCACCGAGCTGCAGCGCATCCCCGGCACCGGCAACGACGTGGTGCGCGCGCTGACCGCGATGCCCGGCGTGGTCAACCTGCAGATCCCGCTCGGCTACTCGGGCGTCGTGATCCGCGGCTCGTCGCCGCAGGACTCCAAGGTGCTGATCGATGGCTTCGAGGTCCCGGTGCTGTTTCACAACATCGGGTTCCGCGCGCTGGTCCCCGCCGAGGCGATCGAGTCGCTCGACTACATCCCGGGCGGCTTCGACGTGCAGTACGGCCGCGCGTCGTCGGGGATCGTCGCGCTCGAGACCCGCCCCGGCGGCGATCACCGCACCGCGCAGGCCGAGGTGTCACTGATCGACGGCGGCGTGCTCGCCCAGGGCAGCGCCGGCGCGCGGACGCGCTACATGTTCGGCCTGCGGCGCTCGACGATCGACCTGGTGCTGCCCCAGCTGATCCCGGCGAGCGCGGACCTGTCGCTCACCACCGTCCCGAGCTACTACGACGGCCAGCTCCGCATCGATCACGAGCTGTCGGACAGGTGGCGGCTGTACCTGTCGAGCATCGGCACCAACGACGTCTTCGAGCTCTACGCGACCAAGGAGGACCCGGCCGAGGCCAAGGCCAAGCGGTTCTACAACAACACGCGGTTCGTGCGAGCCACGCTCGGCGCGCAGTATCACGAGGGACCGTGGTCGGCCAAGCTCGCGCTGTCGGGCATCGCGCAGCAGTTCATCTTCGAGGCCGGGCTGTACCAGCGGATCCACGTCGAGCAGCCGACGGTCACGCCGCGCGCCGAGATCACGCACACCGCCGACGAGTGGGCCGGGCTGTCCAAGGTCGTGTGGCGGGTCGGCGCCGAGGCCAACGTCGGCCGCTCGACGGTCGACATCGCGCTGCCGATCGAGCGCCGCGAGGGCACGCCGCCGCAGCGCATGGATCCCAAGGACACCTCGACGAAGTTCATGGGGTCGTACTGGCTCCCCGACTTCGCGGGCTGGACCGCGGTGACGGCCGACCTCGATCCGCAGATCCGCACGACGCTGGGCCTGCGCAGCGACGTGTTCGGCCGGATCGGCGAGGTCGACCTCGAGCCGCGCGGCGAGATCCAGGTCAAGCTGCCGGCGTCGCTGACCGCCCGGCTGTCGGCCGGCGCGTACCGCCGCCCGCCCGAGTTCCAGTCCGAGAGCCTCTACACCAGCGTCGGCTCCGAGCACTCGGCGCAGACCATCGCCGGCCTGCAGTACGAGCCGCGCGAGGGCATCCGGGTCCAGACGTCGGCCTACTACACGGATCGCTCGCACCTGATCAAGAACAACCCGGACGGCACGCTCAACAACGACGGACACGGCACGACCGTCGGCGCCGAGCTGCTGGCGACCTATCGCGCCGGCCCGTGGTTCGCCTGGCTCAGCTACTCGTACTCGCACTCGACGCGGATCGACGAGCCGGGCAAGCCCAGCCGCCTGTTCGATTACGACCAGCCGCACAGCCTCAACGCGGCGGCGAGCTGGCGGCGCGGCCGCTGGCAGCTCGGCGGCCGGTTCCAGCTCTACTCCGGTCTGCCGTACACACCGACGACCGGCGCGGTGTTCGACAGCGACCGCAACCTCTATATCCCGATCTACGCCTCGGTGAACTCCCAGCGCGCGCCGATGCACCACCAGCTCGACCTGCGGCTCGATTATTCCTGGCGCTGGGGTCCGACCGACCTCACGGTGTTCGCCGACGTCCAGAACGTGTACATGAACGAGTCGGTGGTGACCTACTTCTACAACTACGATTACACGCAGCGCCAGGCGTTCAAGTCGCTGCCGATCATCCCGTCGATCGGCCTGCGGGGCGTGCTTTGAGGAACGCGCTGGCAGTCGCGCTGGTCGCGATGGCCGCGTGCGCCGGCGACCTCGATCCGCCGTGGCAGCTCGATCACGACCGGATCATCGCCGTGCGCGCCACGCCGCCGGCCATCACCGCCGGGCAGACCGCGACGATCGATGCGCTGCTCGCCCACAAGGGCAGCGGCACCAGCATGGCGGCGCCCGAGCTCGCGACGGTGGTGTCACCCGCGGGCCTGGCCGACGTGCTGTCGATCCGGGCCGGCAACTGGGTCGTCACCGCGCCGGGTGAGGATCGGCTCGCGGCCGCGCGCAGCGAGCTCCAGCTCGCCCCGGGGGGCGCCACCGCCGACAACCCCCGGATCGCCGGCGTCACGGTCGACGGCAAGCCCCCCGGCGACACCGCGATCGTCGTCGGCAAGCTGGTCAAGGTGCCGCTCGCGATCGACGCCGACGATGCGGTGTTCGACGTCGCCTGGCTGACGTCGTGCGGCACGATGCACGACTTCGATCTGCCCCAGGCCTACCTCAAGGTCGAGACCGACGATCCAGACGCCGGTGAGCTCGGCGTGGTGCTGCGCGATGCCCACGGCGGCGTGGCGTGGCAGCTGTGGTCGATCCGCGCCGAGTAGCGACGCGTGCGCGGCGGGCGAGCCGCCTCAGATGATCTCTGGCGCCGGCGGAGGGCCGTGCATTCTCCGTGGCGGGCGCGGCGGCAGCGTGCGAGTCTTCTCGCCGGGTGTTGCGCCGCATTGCCGTCGCCGTGATCGTCCCTGCGCTCGCGCGGGGCGCCATGGCCGAGCCGGACTCCGGCGCGGACGAGACCATCACGGTCACCGGCGAGGCGCCGCCGCTGGTCCAGGGCGCCGGAGTGCTGGTGCGCGCCGACCTCGAGCGCCTGCCGGGCGGCGGCAACGACGCGATCCGCTCGCTCGATGCGATGCCCGGCGTGGTCAACTTCCAGCTCCCGCTCGCCGAGTCCGGCGTGGTGATCCGCGGCGCGTCGCCGCAGGACTCGAAGATCCTGGTCGACGGCTTCGAGATCCCCCGGCTGTATCACGACATCGGCTTCCGCTCGATCGTGCCGGCCGAGGCGATCGACCAGCTCGACTACATCCCGGGCGGCTTCGATGTCGCGTTCGGCCGCGCGACGTCGGGCATCGTCGACGTGACGACGCGGGCCGGCGGCGACCAGACCCACCAGCAGGCCGAGATGTCGTCGGCCGACGGCGGCGTGCTGGCGCAGGGCGCGATGCCGGGCGGCCGCTACCTCGTCGCGTTCCGCCGCTCGGTGATCGACCAGCTCCTGCCCGCGCTCTTGCCCGACGACCTCGACCTGTCGCTGACCACGGTGCCGCGCTACTACGACGAGCAGCTCCGCATCGACTACGCGCCGTCGCCGCGCTGGAGCCTGCGGCTGTCGAGCGTGGGCTCCGACGACGTCCTCGCGCTGTACACCAGCCACATGCTCGCCCCCGACAAGCGGCTCTACGATCGCACGCGGTTCGTGCGGGTCACGACCGCCGCGCGCTACCGCGACGGCGCGTGGACCGCCGACCTCGCGGTCTCGGGCATCGCCCAGCAGGCGGCGTTCGAGCGCGGCAGCCACCAGCACCTGTCGGTGACCTCGCCGGGGGTCACCGCGCGCGGCGAGGCGACGCGCTGGCTCGGCGACGTCGCGGGCCTGGGCGCGGTGTCGTGGCGGATCGGCGGCGAGCTCGCGGTGTCGCGCAGCACCATCGACCTCGCGCTGCCCCGCGACCGCCGCGAGGGCGAGCCGAACGCGGCCGACGACCCGATGGACACCTCGCAGCGCTTCACCGGCGAGATCTGGACGCCCGACTTCGGCGTTCGCGCGGATCCACGCCGTCGCGATCCAGCCGCGCGCCGAGCTCGCGGTCGCGCTCACCCCGCGGGTCACCGCGCGCCTGTCGGCCGGCGCGTACCGCCGCCCGCCCGAGTACCAGACCGAGCTGCTCGACGCCGCGCTCGCCCCCGAGCGCGCGACCCAGCTGGTCGGAGGCGTCGCGATCCAGCCGCACGACGCGGTGCGCATCCAGGCCTCGGCCTACTACACCGATCGCAGCCACCTGATCACGCGCGTCGCCGACCGGCTGACCAACGACGGCCGCGGCACGAGCGCGGGCGCCGAGCTGTTCGCCACGCTGCACCACGGGTCGTGGTTCGGCTGGCTGTCCTACGCGTACTCGCACTCGACGCGCGTCGACCAGCCGGGCGGTGCGACCCGCCTGTTCGACTACGACCAGCCGCACACGCTGAATGTCGCCGCGAGCTACCGCTTCGGCCGCTGGCAGCTCGGCGGCCGGTTCCGCCTGTACTCCGGGCTGCCGCAGACTCCCGTCCTCGGCGCCGTGTTCGACAGCGACAGCAACCTCTACACGCCGATCTACGGCGCGGTGAACTCGGATCGCGCGCCGGTGCACCACCAGCTCGACCTGCGGCTCGATCGCCAGTGGCGCTGGGGGCCGGTGAAGATGACCTACTTCCTCGACATCCAGAACGTGTACGTCAACCAGAGCACGCTCGCGTACCTCTACAGCTACGACTATCAGCAGCGCGCAGCGTTTCGCGCACTACCGATCTTACCGACGGCGGGTCTGCGCGGCGAGCTGTGACGGGTTGAGCAAGTAGCGAACACGTCTGTCCGGCGCGAGGCAGGACGCCGCGGTCGTCACATTGCCACCACACGGCCCTTCGCGGCGCTCGGTTGCGGCGTCGGTCCCACCGTGGAGGGATACGACACCGCGGCGCACGATACCGAGGCGTACGACACGTTCCTGCGCGATGCCGCGCGCGTCACCGACGACACGGTGCGGGCGGCGACCGTGCTGCTGCCGACCGGCGCGCACCTGCTCGGCGAGCGCTTCGAGATCGAGCGGCCGCTCGGCAGCGGCGGCATGGGCGTGGTCTACGCCGCGCGCGATCACCACCGCGGCTGCGCGGTCGCGGTCAAGACGCTGCGCGCCGCGACGCCCGACGCGCTGCACCGGCTGCGCGACGAGTTCCTGGTGCTGCACGACCTCGCGCACCCCAACCTGGTGTCGCTGTACGAGCTGTTCGACGACGACGGCCGCTGGTTCTTCTCGATGGAGCTGGTCGACGGCGTCGACTTCCTCCACCACGTGCGGCCGGACCGCGCGCTCGACCTGGCGCGGCTGCGCGGCGCGATGACCCAGCTCGCCGGCGGGCTCGCGTTCCTGCACGCCGCCGGCAAGGTCCACCGCGACGTCAAGCCGTCGAACATCCTGGTCACGCCCGAGGATCGGGTCGTGTTGCTGGACATGGGGCTGGTGCTGGACGTCGACGCGGGCCAGGCCTCGGCGGCGGCCGGGATGCGCGGGACGGTGGCGTACATGGCGCCCGAGCAGGCCGGTCTGGCCGGGCGGCTGCCGTTCTCGGGGACCGAGGGCGAGCTGGCGGCGCGCAAGCTGGCCGGCCCACCGGCGGTCGACGGGCCCGCGGATCTGACCCAGCTGGTGACCGCGCTGCTCGACCCCGACCCGGCGCGGCGGCCGTCCGACGAGGAGATCATGCGGCGGCTCGGCGCACCGGCGCCGGTGCGGGCGCCCGCGATGCCGTTCGTCGGCCGCAGCCGGGAGCTCGCGGTGCTGCGCCAGGCGTGGGCCGCGGTGCAGGATCAGACCGCGACCGCGCTGGTCCGCGGACCGTCGGGGGTCGGCAAGTCGGCGCTGCTCACGCGGTTCGCCGACGACATCCGCGGCGACGGCGCGATCGTGCTGGTCGGGCGCTGCCACGAGCGCGTCGCGATGCCGTACAAGGCGGTGCACGGCATCGCGGCGGCGCTGGCCGCGCACCTGCGCGACGACCGCGGCGCCCGGATCGCGGCCGTCCAGTCGCCGGACGTCGGCCTCCTGCCGGCGGTGTTTCCGTCGCTCTCCGAGATCGATCAGCTCGCCGGCGCCGCGCGCCGCGCGCCCGCGATCCGCGACCCGCAGGAGCGGCGCACCCGCGTGTTCGATGCATTCGCCGAGCTGATCGCGCGGCTCGCCGACCATGCACCGCTGGCGCTGATGATCGACGACCTGCAGTGGGCCGACCGCGACGGCCTCGCGGTGCTCCAGCACGTCGCGGCCGTGGCGCGCGCGCGGCTGCTGGTGGTCGCCGCCGCGCGCGACGGCGAGGTCGATCCGGCCGCGGCGTGGCTGGCCGCGGGGACCTGCGTCGCCGTCGGCGCGCTGCCGTCCGACGACGCCGAGGAGCTGGCGCGGCGGCTCGCCGGCGACGCCGCGGCCGGTGCGATCGCGCGCGAGGCGACCGGCCACCCGCTGCACATCGCCGAGCTCGCACGCTACTGGCGCATGGGGGTCGGCGACGCCGCGCCGCGCCTCGACGACGCGATCGCCGAGCGCGTCCGCGACCTGCCGGCGGACCACGCCCGCGTCCTCGCGCTGATCGCGATCGCGGGCGCGCTGCCCCAGGCGGTGGTCGGCGACGCCGCCGCGCTCGACGGTGCCGCGTGGTGGTCCGCGCTGGCCGCGCTGCGCGCGTCGAGCCTGGTGCGCACCCACGGCTCGCGCACGACGTCGTCGTCGACGGTCACACCCGGCTCGCCGCCGCGCTCGCGGCCCGCGGGCTCGGCGCGGACCGGCCCGATCTGCTCGCCTATCACCTCGAGGGCGCCGAGCGCCCGACCGAGGCCGCGCGGTGGACCGAGCTCGCCGGCGATCAGGCCGCGCGCGCCCTCGCGTTCGACCGCGCCGCCGATCTGTACCAGCGCGCGCTCGCCCTGACCGCGCACGCGCCGGCGCACGAGGTCTCGCTGCGGGCGCGGCTCGGCGACGCCCTGGCCAACGCGGGCCGCGGCGCGCCGGCCGCCGACGCCTACCTCGCCGGCGCCGCGCTGGTCAGCGGCGACGAGGCGCTCGAGCTGCGCCGCCGCGCCGCCGAGCAGCTCCTGCGCTCGGGCCACACCGACCGGGGCCTGCACGTGATCGACGACGTGCTCCGCGAGGTCGGCCTGCCGGCGGTGAGCCGGCGGTGGGCGATCGCGTCGCTCGTGTGGCAGCGCGCGCTGCTGCGCGTGCGCATGTGGCGCGGACCCGGGCGCCGCGCGAGCAACAACGAGCAGCTCCGCCGCCTCGCGTGCTGCTGGTCGGCGGTGATCGGGCTGGCGAAGGCCTCGCCGGTCCGCATGGCGGAGTATCAGAGCCGCCATCTCCGGATCGCGCTCGCGGCCGGCGATGCGCGGCGGATCGCGCTCGGCCTGTGCTCGGAGGCCGCCGCCAGCGCGCTCGGCGGCCCGCCCGCGTCGCGCGCGCACGCCCTGCTCGAGGAGGCGCGCTCGTGGGCGGCGCGCAGCGACGAGCGGCTCGCCGAGCCCTACCTCGCGCTGGCGGAGGGCACGGTGGCCCTGCTGTGCGGCCGGTGGCGCCACTCGCTCACGCGGTGCGACGCCGCGGAGCGGGCGCTGCGCGAGGACGGCGTCGGTGTCGCGTGGGAGATCAGCACGGCGAGCCAGCTCGCGCTGTCGAGCCTGTGGCACATGGGCCGCGTGGGCGAGCTGCGGCCGCGCCTGTCCCGCGCGCTCGACGAGGCCGACCGGCGCGGCGACCTCTACACCGCGGCCGAGCTGCGCACCGCGCTGCAGCCGATGGTGTGCCTGATGGACGACCACGAGGCCGCCGCCCGCGATGTCCTCGCCCGCGCCCAGGCCGGCATGCCGCAGCGCGAGATCACGACGCAGCACTGGCAGCACACGCAGTCGTGCGCGATGGTCGAGCTCTACGCCGGTGCGCCGGCGCGGGCCGTCGAGGTGATCGAGCGCCAGCTGCCGGCGATCCGGCGCGCCTTCCTGACCCGGATCTACGCGGTCCACACCTTCACCGGCTACCTCCGCGCCACGGCATGGCTCGGCGCGATCGCCGCCGGCGACGGCGAGCCGGCCCGGCTGCGCGCCGCGATCCAGCGCGTGTGCGCGGGCCTGGGCGACGACGCCGTCACCCGTTCGGTGCCGCTCCTGCTCGGCGCCGGGCTCGCCGTGCTGCGCGGCGATCTCGACGCGGCGGTCGAGGGCTACCGCGGTGCCGCGGCCAGCTTCGACGCGGCCGACATGCTGCTCACCGCGTCCGCGGCGCGCTGGCGCCTCGGCCAGCTGCTCGGTGGCGACGCCGGCCGCGCGCTGACCGGCCAGGCGGTCGCAGCGCTCGCCGCCGAGGGCATCGTGCGACCCGCGCGCGTGCTCGCGACGTTCGCGCCGGTCCCACCCGACGCGCGCCGGTCGTAGCGCGAACGCGGCGCGCCAAAAATTTGCGGGCCTCGCGCGCCGGCTTGACAATCTGAAACATGCAACGGCTCGCGATCGTCTGGGTGGTCGTGCTCGTGGCCTGCACGCAGACCGTGGCCGACAACGCCGTCCGCGCCTGCGACCCGCTGTGCGGCTGCGCCCAGCCGCTACCCACCGCGCAGCGCGATTGCACCACCGAGTGCGTCGCTGTCTTCGAGAGGTCTCCGCTCCCGGAGCTCTGCGTCGCGTGCATCGTCGAGCATCGCGATCGCTGCGGGGCCCTGATCCTCGACTGCGACCCGCTCTGTGACGAGCCAGTGCCGCTCGCGTCCTACGTCAGCGCGCCGCCATCACCGCCATCGGATCGAGAGGATCGACAATGAACAGGACCTGGGGATTCGTGTCAGCGATCGCATTCGCCCTGTGGCCCGCGGGCCCCGCCTCGGCGCAACCAGCACCCGCGCCGGCCGGACCACCGCCCCCGCCGATCGCGGAGCCCGGCCCTCCGCCGCCACCCACCGCGATGCCGGCGCCGGCGCCACCCCCCGACACCGGCCGGCCGACCGAGCTGGCGATCGCGATCGGCGTCGGCTACTCGTTCCCGACCTCGCTGCAGACGCCCAACACCACCAGCGTGCGGCTCCGCCTCGCCACCGGCCTGACGTTCGAGCCCATCCTCGTGCTCGCGACGACGTCGAACGACATCGACACCGGCATGCCCGTCACCAACAAGCAGTCCGAGCTCACGCTCGGCTCGCTCGTGCACTACCCGCTCCGCGTCCATCGCAGGGTCGATCTCGAGCTGCTCGGCAATGCCCTGATCTCGAGCAACACCGTCGATCCCGCCGGCAACGACAACACCCGGTCGATCACGACGTTCAGCCTGGGCTACGGCCTCGGTCTCGCCTACTGGATCA
>VBLP01000315.1:34112-37416 GCA_005887925.1 Deltaproteobacteria bacterium
CGCCAGGAGATGGGCGCGGCCAACGTCACCGTCGACAAGACCACCACGTTCGGCCTGGTCTTCGAGCCCCGCGTCGCGCTGATGATCCACCTCTACGACTGAGGCGATCACCGGATGCGAGGGCGTCACGTGGAGTTTCGCGGCACCGGCAACGGAACCGGCTGCAGCCCCTTGTTGTTCGACGGCCCGAGCTCGAACGAGCGCGCCAGGCGAACGGTCCACGGCCGGGTCGTCTATCAGCACAGCGCGAGCCACGCGCGTATTTGCATGCCGGCGGGGAAACAGTGCGGGAGTCGGGGGACCCTCGACGTCGTGGTGAACGATGCGGGCTGGATCCGCGCGCGGACCATCGTATGTTGAGGTATGCGCCGTGGTCTGGTGGCTGTCCTCGCCGTGCTCGCGATCACGGCCGGCTGCGGCGGGCACTGCGCCGAGATCGCAGCTCGCCGGCGGGCGCTCGACCGCACCGGGGCGGCGGCCGGGCCGCACGCGCAGGTCGTGATCCCGTTCGCGCGGGCCAACGCGTTCCTCGCCGCGCTGGTCCGCGACCCGCCGCTGCGCGCGCCGCTCGCGCTGCCCGAGCTCGGACCGTTCGCGCTGGCGGTGCGCGAGCTGACGGCGCAGGCCAGGCGCGTCGAGCTGCGGCCGGCGGCGGCCGACCGCCTGCGGTTCGCGATCGAGCTCGAGATCGACGACGCGGCCGGACCGGTCACGGCGCTCGCCGTCGTCGCCGAGGTCACGCCGGAGCTGGTGCGCGCGGGTGACGCGAGCGAGCTCGTCGCCGGCTTCGGCCCGGACAACCTGGTCGCGGTGCGCCCCGAGCTCGGCGGCGACTCCGGCCGCGCGCTGGTCGACGCGATCGGGCGCTGGCTGCCGGCCGCGCTTCGCGATCACCTGCCGCGCGCGGTGCTCGATCGCGCCGCCGTCGCGCTGGCGCAGTACCTGACCGGCCAGGCCTATGACCTCCTGCGCGCGACCGTGCTGCACCGGCTCGGCGAGCTCACCCGCCTGCGCATCCGGCTGCCGGCGCTGCCGATCGCGCGCACCGCCGTGACGTCGACGCCCGACGCGATGACGATCGATCTCACCACCGACCTGCCGGTGCGCCAGGGCCTGGGCGCGGCCGCGGCCGGTTCCGACGACGTCATCGTCCGGATCTCCCAGAGCACCGCCGCCGAGCTCGCCAACTGGAGCATCGCGCGCGGCCACCTGCCGCAGCACTACACGCGCGGCCTCGAGCCCCGCGCCGACGGCGAGTACCGCCCGCGCTTCGACTACCTCGCCGGCGATCCGCGGCGGCCGGTCAAGATCCACGTGTTCCAGGACCGCGGCGGCTGCTCGTACTTCCAGGTCGGCCTCCGGTACCAGCTCGCGATCGTCGACGACAAGCTCGAGGTCGACGTCCGCGACCGCCTCGTCGAATCGGCGGACGCCTCGGTCGCCCTCGAGGTCGCGCTCTGGCTCAAGCAGCTCCTCCAGGGCTCCCTCGACAGCTCGTACCGCGCCGCCGCACACACCCGCCTCACCATCGGCGGCCACCGCTTCGTCGCCCGCGTCCTGGGCGCCACCGCCACCGGCGACGAGCTCCGCTTCACCCTGGGCTTCGCCGCCGCGCCGACCTACCCGAACGGCCAGAGCGACACTGTTCGGCCGTGATCTGGCCCGCACTGCGGCGGCAGCCGGCGATCGGGCTGGTAGGCTGCGCACGACATCCACGCACGCCGCCCCGCCACCCACGGAGAACACGACATGATCGATCTGTACTTCTGGCAGACCCCGAACGGCCGCAAGATCAGCATCGCGCTCGAGGAGCTCGAGCTGCCGCACCAGATCTTCCCGATCAACATCGCGCGCGGCGAGCAGTTCAAGCCGGAGTTCCTCGCGATCAGCCCGAACAACCGGATCCCGGCGATCGTCGACCACAAGCCTGCCGACGGCGGGCCGCCGCTGCCGGTGTTCGAGTCGGGGGCGATCCTGCTCTACCTGGCGGACAAGACCGGCAAGCTGATGCCGGCGGACCTGCGCGGCCGCACGGCCGTGCTCGAATGGCTGATGTGGCAGATGGGCGGCATCGGTCCGATGTTCGGACAGGCCAACCACTTCGCGGCCTACGCGCCGGAGAAGCTGCCGTACGCGATCGACCGCTACGTCAACGAGGTGAAGCGGCTGATCCGGGTGCTGAACACGCGGCTGGCCGATCGCGAGTTCGTCGCGGGCAGCTACTCGATCGCCGACATCGCGTCGTTTCCGTGGGTGGTCTCGGCGCGCGATCGGCTGGTGAAGGACTTCGGCGAGTGGCCCAACGTCGTGCGCTGGCTCGACACGATCGCGGCGCGGCCGGCGGTGGCGCGCGGCATGGCGGTCCGCAGCGACGCCCGGACCGAGGTCATGGACGACGAGGCGCGCAAGCACCTGTTCGGCCAGCGCTGAGTCGCCGTCGCACGGGGTTGCAGGCGGTGCGGCGGCGGGATACGACATGGCGTGCATCGGGCTTCGCGGATCGCAGCCGCCGTGGTCGCCCATTACGCGCAGGTGCGGCGCGACCTGCCGTGGCGGCGGACGCGCGATCCGTACGCGATCTGGGTCAGCGAGATCATGCTGCAGCAGACCCGGGTCGCGACGGTGATCCCGTACTGGCAGCGCTGGATGGCGCGGTTTCCGACGGTGTCGGCGCTGGCAGCGGCGCCGCTCGATGACGTGCTCGCGGCGTGGGCGGGCCTCGGCTACTACTCGCGCGCGCGCAACCTCCACGCCGGCGCCCAGGCGGTCGATGCGCGGTTCGGCGGTGCGCTGCCGTCGCGCGCGGCCGAGCTGCGCGTGGTGCCGGGGATCGGGCCGTACACCGCCGGAGCGATCGCGTCGATCGCGTTCGGCGAGCGCGCGCCGCTGGTCGACGGCAACGTGGCGCGCGTGCTGGCGCGCGTGTTCGCGATCGAGCACGACATCAAGTCGGCGGCGGGCGGCAAGGCGCTGTGGTCGGCGGCGGGCGAGCTGATGGCGGCGCTGCCGGCGACGGCGGCGCCGGGCGACCTGAACCAGGGTCTGATGGAGCTCGGCGCGACGCTGTGCGCCGCGTCGCAGCCGCGCTGCCTGGCGTGTCCGCTGGCCCGCGATTGCGCGGCGGCGCTGACCGGGCGGCAGGACGATCTGCCGGTGGTCGCCGCGCGCCGGAAGGCGTCCGAGCTGCCGCTGCTCGCCCGCACCGTCGTGTGGATCGAGGACGGCGGCGCGATCGTGCTGGTGCGGCGCACGCCCGACGGGCTGTTCGGCGGGCTGTGGGAGCTGCCGCCGTTAGATGTCGCGC
>VBLP01000316.1:0-8328 GCA_005887925.1 Deltaproteobacteria bacterium
CGACAGCGAGAGCTGGGTCGCGTCGCTGTACATGAAGAGGAAGACCTTGCCCTTGACCTTGATCGCGCGCTCGCCCCAGGGGAAGTGCTCGGTGGCCTCGGGCTTGGCGAGGGCGTGGGCGCGCAGCGCGGCCTCGGTGGCGGGGTGGGCGGCGCGGGCCATCACAGCTCCTCGTCGGGTTCGGGCTGCTCGATCTCGGGATGCTCGCGCGCGTGCTCGGTCATCCAGGCGACGAGCCGGGGCATGGTGACGTCGATCCGCGCGACGCCCTCGCGCTGCATGGCATGGCGCCAGGCGAAGCAGGCCTCGTCGTGCTCGCCGCGCTGCGCGTAGGCCCAGGCGCAGAGCAGGAGGAGCTCGCGGCCGGTGGTCATGGAGAGGCCCTTGCGCATGCGCTCGTGGAGCTCGACGTCGTCGATGTCGAGCCGGCCCTCGGCGATGCCGAGGTGCATCTCGGCGAGCCAGTGCGAGAACTTGAGGACCTCTCCGGTGGGGACGCCGCCGCGGGCGTCGAGCACGACGCGCGCTTCCTTGGTGCGGCCGAGCGCGATCAGGAGGTTGATCTCGGTGTAGTAGGAGAACTGGTACTGGACCAGGCGCGGCGAGAGCCGGGCGCGGGCGTGGCGCAGCCGCTCGAGCGCCTGGTCGCCGCGGCCGTCGAGGGCGTCGGCGACGGCGACGCGGAGCTCGGCGAGGGCGCGGACCCGGCCGGGCGCCCACCAGGCGCGCGTGATCGGCTCGGCGAGGGCGCGGCCGCCGGCGGAGTCGCCGTTGGACAGGGCGACGCTGGCCTGGTTGACGCGCTTGACGGCGCGGACGTGCCCGACGACGCGGCCGCACAGCGCGGCGTAGAACGGGATCAGCACGGGCAGGCGAGGTCGCGGCGAGCGACACGCCGACCGCCATGAAGCCGCCCAGCACCACGTACGCGGCGAGCTGGCGGTTGCGCACGCCCTCGGGGTCCTTGACCTCGCCGTCGCGGCCGACGTAGACGAGCTGGCCCTTGCCGGCCTCGTCGAGCCGGCGCGCGATCATCGGCCGGGACGGGACCAGCGCGCGATCGCGCCGGTCGTCGGCGACGACGATCGCCGTCGGGATCAGCGGCCGGTCTTTGATGTCATCCGCCATCGCTCAGCTCGCGGTGTCGAGCACGCTCCATTCGGTGCCGCGGGGGGTATCGTGGAGCGCGACGCCGAGCGCGGTGAGCTCGCCGCGGATCGCGTCGGACCGCGCGAAGTCCTTGGCGGCGCGGGCGGCGGCGCGGTCGGCGATCAGGCGCTCGACGGCGGCGGCGTCGATGCCGCGGCGCTGGACCAGGCGCGCGCGGCGCTCGGCGAGGTAGACTGCTGGATCGGCGGCGAACACGCCGAGGGCGACGCCGACGGCGCGCAGGTCGCGCGCGAGGCGGGCCAGCGTGCGGCGCCGGACCTGCTTGTCGATGCCCTTGGGCTCGTCGAGCAGGCGGTTGGCGAGCGCGGCAGCTTCGTGGAGCGCGGCCATCGCGACGGGGGTGTTGAAGTCGTCGGCGAGCGCGACGCGCGCGTCGGGGATGAGCTTGTCGGCCTCGGGCAGCACCTTGCCGTCGCCGGCGTCGCCGGTGTTTCCGCTCTGGGCGATGAAGTCGTCGATCCGCTTGAGCGTGGTGTAGAAGTACTCGAGCTTCTTGTCGGCGGCCTCGAGGCTGTGGAACCGGGCGCCGGTGACGTGGCCGTCGCCGTCGCGGATCGCCTCGAAGTCGAAGTCGACCGGCGAGCGGAAGTGGTGCGACACGCAGAACAGGCGAAGCGCCTCGCCGCCGACGGTGTCGGCGATCTGGCTGCAGTCGACGACGTTGCCGAGCGACTTGCTCATCTTCTCGCCCTTGAAGTTGAGGAAGCCGTTGTGCAGCCAGTAGCGCGCGAAGCTCCGGGGGCCATACGCGCCGCGCGACTGGGCGATCTCGTTCTCGTGGTGCGGGAAGATCAGGTCCTTGCCGCCGCCGTGGAGGTCGAAGGTGTCGCCGAGGTGGGCATGGGTCATCGCCGAGCACTCGATGTGCCAGCCGGGCCGGCCCTTGCCCCACGGCGAGCCCCACGCCGGCTCGCCGGGCTTGGCGGCCTTCCACAGCGCGAAGTCGTCGGGCGACCGCTTGCGCGGATCGACCTCGACGCGCTCGCCGGCGCGCAGCTCGTCGAGCTTCATCCCGCTGAGCGCGCCGTAGGCGGGGAACTTCGCGATCTCGAAGTTGACGTCGCCGTCGACCTGGTAGGCGCAGCCGGTGGCGATCAGACGCTCGATCAGCGCGATGATCTCGGCGATGTGGGTCGAGACCTTGGGCTCGATGTCGGGCGGCAGCACACCGAACCGCGCCATGTCGCGGTTGTAGTCGGCGGCGAACCGGGCGGCGAGCGCCATCGGGTCCTCGCCGGTCTCGTTGCCGCGCTTGATGATCTTGTCCTCGACGTCGGTGATGTTGCGGACGTAGCGGACCTGGTAGCCGAGGAACCGAAGGCTGCGGCGGATCGTGTCGAAGGCGATGGCCGAGTAGGCGTGGCCGATGTGCGCCGGCGCATAGGGCGTCGGGCCGCAGACGTACATGCCGACCACGCCGGGCTCGAGCGGCTCGAACAGCACCTTTTCGCGTCGGAATGAATCGTACAACCGGACCGGCGTCACCCGGTCGGTTGTAGCACTAACCGGTTCGTTGCGTGATCAGCGCCAGCCCAGGCCGCCGGGGCTGCGGTCGTCGACGGCGTTGGTCATCGCGTCGAGCCAGCGCACGGTCGCCTCGGCCGTGGCCGGCAGCTCGATCGTCCATGCCAGCAAGCTGCGCGGGGTCTTGGCGATCACGCGGCGGCCGTCGGTCGAGATCGCGGGGTACGAGAAGGTGATCGCGTTGGGCAGGGCGAGCGTCCAGCGCTGGTGGACCAGCGGATCGAGGACGGTGAGCGCGCCGCGCTCGATCGCGACCAGGACGCCGGTGTCGGGAGACATCGCAGCCGAGCTGCTCTCGATGCTGGCGAGCGCCTCGGTGACGCCGGCGGAGGGCCGCGCGATCGTGTAGATCGTCGTGTCGCTCGCGATCGCGATGATCGCGTCGGCGCCGGCCTCGCCGAAGTCCTCGAGCGGCTTGGGCGTCGCGGCGAGCCGGGCGAAGCCGCCGTCGGCGCGCCAGCTATGGACCTCGCTGCCCGACAGGAACAGTACGCCGCCGTCGGCGCCGACCAGCAGCTTGCCGTCGCGCGGGGCGAGGTGCCGCGGATCGAGCCGCGGGGTGCGCGGCGCGGTCTGGGCGACGCCGGTGACCAGGTTCTTGCGCCACAGCGTGCCGTCGCTGAACGCGGCGGCGACCCAGGGATGGCGGCCGCGACCCCAGGCCAGCCCGAGCAGCCGGGCGCGCGGGACGGCGAGCGGGGTCGCCTGGTTGCGCGCGATGTCGTGGACGGCGATGTAGCCGTCGAGCGTTGCCAGCACGAGCAGGTTGTCGGTCGCGAACGCGGCGATGTCGATCTCGCCGGGCAGATCCAGCGGCTCGCGGCCGGGGACGACGAGGTGGACGCGGCGCGCGCCGTCGATGATCGCGGTGGCGCGGCCGGGGCCGGCGGAGGCGACCGCGCGCAGGTCGGTCCACGGGCCGAGCGGCTGCACGGCGCCGGTGGCGAGGTCGATCGCCTGGGTCGGGACGTCGAGCGTGCCGCTGGCGATCGCGTGATCGGGGTCGGCGAACAGCGCGCGGCCGGTCACCTGATCGAGCAGGCGGCGCGGCTGGATGTCGTCGAGGTTCCACAGCAGCAGCCGGCCCTCGAGCTGGGCGAGCAGGTACGGCGAGCGCGGCGAGGCGAGGACGCGCTCGACCCGCGCCGCCGCGAGCGGCAGCGTGCGATCGCCGTCGCGCGACATCACGGTGATGCCATCGCTCGCGCCTGCCACGACGGTGCCGCCGCGCGCCTCGGTCAGGCCGACCGGCGCGCCGCTGATCGCCTTGCGCGTGTTGACGTCGCCCGCCTCGTCGGAGCGGACCAGGATCGCCACGCCGGTCGGGCCCATGACGTAGAGCCGGCCGGCGTGGAAGCCGACGTAGAGCCGCTGCCCGACGGTCTGGCGCTCGATGATCGACGGCGCCGGCGCCATCGCGACCGCGACCACGAAGTCGTCGACCAGCGCGCCGAGGTACTCGCCGTCGGCCGACCACGCGACCTCGCGCGGTGTGCCGACCATGACCTCGAGCGCCGGCGCCGCCGGCTGGCTGCGGTCGAGCAGGAACAGGTGGTGCTCGCCGGACAGCGCGATCCAGCGGCCGCCGGGCGCTGGTGCGAGCCCGCGGACCGGCTCGTCGAGCGCGATCTCGAGGGGCGCGGGGCCGTCGAGGCCGAGCCGCCACAGCGCGCCTCTGGTGTCGACCCAGTAGGCGATGTCGCGGACGACCTCGAGGTCGTGGATCGCCATCGGCACCGTGACGTCGCGGCGCCGGCCGCTCGCCGGGTCGAGCACGGTCAGCTGGTCGCCGTGCCAGATCACGAGGCGGCGGTCGTCGTCGGCGAACCGCGCCATCACCGGGGCGCCGAGCGCGACCACCGGCCGGGTGGTGCGCCGGACCAGATCGTGGAGCCGCACCACGCCATCCTCGCCGGCGGACACCGCGCGCACGCCGACGTGGCTCATGTCGAGCGACAGCGTCTGCTTGGCGGCGGGCAGACTCCACGCGACCCCGGCGGCGTGCGCCGCGGCGGCGATCGCGCGGACCTCGCGCCAGTACTTGGCCGCGAGCGGCTTGACCATGGTGATCGCCTTGGTCGGGTTGAGGTCGACGTTGTAGCGCGCCTGGGTCAGCGTCAGCTCCTCGGCGTGGAGCTCGGCGACTGCCTGGGCGTGCTGGGCGTCGCTCGCGGCGCGGTCGGCGCGGTTGCGCTCGACGACGATCCGGATCACCAGCACCGTGCCTATCACGACCAGCGCCGCGACCGCGGCCGACACCCCGCGGTTCTTGCGGATGAGGCGGACCAGCTTCTCGCGCGGCGAGTAATGATGCGACGCGACGAGCTGGCCGGTGAGGAAGCGCTGCAGGTCCTTCGCGAGCTCGCGCGCGTTCTGGTAGCGCTGCGTGGCGTCGTGCGCCAGCGCCTTGTCGACGATGGTCGACAGGTCCGGCGGCACGCCGGCCACCAGCTCGCGGATCGGCGTGGGCGGCGCGGCGACCGCCGCCTTCATCATCTCGTCGGCGGTCTTGGCGTGATGCGGCGGCGAGCGCGACAGCAGGTGATACAGCGTCGCGCCCAGCGCGTAGACGTCGCAGCGCTCGTCGACCGGCGCGCCGCGCAGCTGCTCGGGCGCCATGAAGCCGGGCGTGCCGTACACGATCCCCGCGCGGGTCTTGAGCGTGTCCGACAGGTCGACCAGCGGCCGGGCCACCTGCTCGTCGTGCTCGCCGATCACCTTGGCGAGGCCCCAGTCGATCACCACCGTCTCGCCGAGGTCGCCGACCAGGATGTTCGACGGCTTGATGTCGCGATGGACGATGCCGCGCTCGTGCGCGTGCGCGATCGCCTGCGCCGCATCGACGATATGCGGGATCAGCGCGAGCCGCTCGCTCAGGGTCTCGGCGGCCGCGACCAGGCGCTCGAGCGGCTGGCCCGACACCTTGCGCATCACGTAGAACGGCGCGCCGCCGCCCGACTCGCCGGCGTCGTGCACCGGGACGATCGACGGATGCTCGAGCCGCGCCGTGATCCGGATCTCGCGCTCGAACCGCCGCAGCGCATCCCGCCACGCGCGATCTCGTGGCCGAGCTGGTAGCGCACCGGCGGCAGCGCCGGCGGCAGGTGCTCGGGCGGCGCCGCGCCGGCCAGCGTCGGCAGCACCGAGCCTGCGCTCGGCATGACCGGCGAGCCGCCCGTCACGGCGGGCAGGCCGGGCATCGCGGGCGGACCGCTCGGCATCGGCGGTGGCCCTGGCATCGTCGGTGGGCCACCCGGCATCGGGGGTGGACCCGGCATCGCGGGTGGCCCCGGCATCGCGGGCGGCGCGCCGATCGGTCCCGACACCATCTGCATGGTGCCGAGCGAATCGACCGCCCCGACGCTGGTGGTGCGGTTGTGCCTGGCCGGCATAGGTGGCAGCTCACCTGGCATGGCAGGTGGGCCTGCCATCGGCGGCGGACCCAGCATCGCGGGGGGGCCTGGCATCGGAGGCGGCGCGCCGATCGGACCGGACATCACCTGCATGGTGCCGAGTGAGTCGGCGCTGGTCGGCGGTTTGGGTCGCGCGGCGTCGGCGGTGGGCATCGCGGGTGAACCGCCTGGCATCGGTGGTAACCGGGGTATTGCGGGCGGCGCGCCGATCGGACCGGACATCACCTGCATGGTGCCGAGTGAGTCGGCGCTGACGGCGGGCTTGGATCGCGCGGCATCGGGGGCCGGCATCGGCGGCGGCCCGGGCATCCGCGGTGGGTCACCTGGCATCGCAGGCGGCGCCCCGATCGGTCCCGAGATCACGGTGGTGGATCTGGCATCGGTGGTGGACCCGGCATCGATGGACCACCAGGCATCGCGGGCGGCCCGGCGGAGGCCGCGCTGGCGGCGCCGGCGAGGGTTGGCATCGCGGGAGGGGCGCCGATCGCGCCGGGGGAGATCGGCATGGTGCCGAGCGGTTCGACTGCGCCGCCGGTCGGCGTGCGGGGTTGCTTCGGCGCGGGGGCCTCGGGCGGCGCAGGCGCAGTCTTGTCGTCGGCCACGCTGCGAGTATAGAGCGGTCAGCCGGCGCGCGCGGGCCAGAGGTCGCGGCGGATCGCGCGGACGAGCGCCCATGCGAACACGAGCATGGTCGCGGCGAGCGCGATCGTGATCGGCAGGACGTACCAGTAGTCGTCGGGCGATTCGCCGGTGACGATCGCGTAGGCGTCGTGCGGGATGCCGCGCAGGACGTGGAGGCCGATCAGGTCGATCTGGTCGTCGGGCAGGGTCGCGCCGCCGACGTCGAGGCCGGCGGGCGGCGAGCGGCGCAGCGTGGCCCAGGTGGTCTGGTGGTGCCGGGTGACCGGCTCGACGCGCGCGCCGAACAGCCGGGCCTTCTCGAGCTGCGCGGTGGTGATCGAGACGGGAGCGGCGACGCTGAACCGGACCTGCCCGATCGCGGTGTTGGGCTCGCCGACGGCGGTGGGCGTGATGCCGGCGCGGCTGAGCTCGGCGCGCCACGCGGCGACGTCGCGCAGGGTGAGCGACGCCGCGATCGTGGCCGCGGCAGGGTCGACCACGTCGAGCGCGACCTCGTCGCGGTCCGCGATCGAGACGCTGTCGCCGGCGACGGTGACGACGCGGCCGGTGGCGAACGCGCTGCGCACGGCGGCGGCGGTGGCGAACGCGGGGCGCGGATGCTCGTCGGAGTAGGCGCGCGCCGCGGCGGCGAACGCGAGGTCGTCGAGCTTGCGCAGCCGCCCGGTGTAGCCGGTGACCACGGGCGGATCGCTGCCGTCGCCCGTGGTGGCGAGCCACAGCCGGTCGCCGGTGCCGCGGAACGGCGCGAGGCGAAGCCCGAGCGTGCCGGCGGCTCGCGTGACGCGGATCGCGTGCGAGGCCAGCGGATCGGCGGCGACGGTGACGAGCTGGTCGAGGTCGACCTTGCCGGCGAGGATGTCGGCGGGCTGAGCCGGCGTCGCGGCGCTGCCGTGGCCGGCGAACCGGCGGTCCGGGGTGAGCCGGATCAGCGCGAAGATGCAGAGGAACACGAGCCCCGCCGCGGTGATCAGGCCGACCTTGGGCCGCGGGCGGCGGAGCTTGATCAGCTCGGGATCGATCGCGCCGGGCTCGACCGGGGCGCCCGGATCGCGCTCGCTCGATCCCGCGCGGGGTGGTGCCGCCGGCGCGGACGAGGCGGGCGGCGTGGGCGTGGACTCGGCCATGACAGCGACAAACGTCATCCTATCGTGCGGATCGACAACCTGCCACCCGCGCCGGTTGCAGGAGATTTCCTGGGGCGCGATCGCGCGCATGTCGAGCGCGGGCGCAGGCGAGAAGGCGCGGCGGCGCGATCGACACGCGCATCGGTAATGATACCGTCGCCGTCCGTGGCAACGGGTGAGCGTCCCCCCTCCAGTCGCGAGCGACCCCTCGGGGTCACCGAGCTGGTGCGCCTGGCGGGCCGCGTGCTCGACGGGCTGGGGCTGGTGTGGCTCGAGGGCGAGGTCAGCCAGGTCTCGCACCCTGGGTCGGGCCACGTCTACTTCGCGCTGCGCGACCGCGACGCGGTGCTGCCGGCGGTGATGTGGGGGCGCGATGCGGCGCGCCTCAAGTTCCGGCTCGAGGCCGGGCAGCGGCTGCGCGTGCGCGGACGGCTCGGGGTCTACGACCGCGATGG
>VBLP01000316.1:8370-15837 GCA_005887925.1 Deltaproteobacteria bacterium
GGGCGCCGAGGCGATCGCGCTCGAGCAGCTCAAGGCCCGGCTCGCCGCCGAGGGGCTGTTCGCCGCCGAGCGCAAGCGGCCGCTGCCGCGGTACCCGCGCCGGATCGGGGTGGTGACGTCGCGGACCGGCGCCGCGATCCACGACATCATCCGCACGGTGCAGCGCCGGCTGCCGACGCCGATCCTGATCGCCGACGCGGCGGTGCAGGGTCCGACGGCGCCGAGCCAGATCGTGATGGGCATGGCGATGGTCGTGCGCGCCGGGGTCGACGTGGTGATCGTCGGGCGCGGCGGCGGCGCGGCCACCGATCTCACCGCGTTCAACCACGAGCGCGTGGTGCGCACGATCGCGCGCTGTCCGGTGCCGGTGATCAGCGCGGTCGGCCACGAGGTCGATCTGTCGCTCGCCGATCTGGCGGCCGATGCGCGGGCGTCGACGCCGACGGCGGCGGCCGAGCTCGCGGTGCCCGATGGAGCGGCGCTCGGCGAGGTGCTGCGCAAGGAGCGCCGGCGGCTCGATCGCGAGATCCGGCACCGCCTCGATCGCGCGCACCACGCGGGCCGAGCTGCACGCGCTGGCGCACCGGCTGACCGGGCTGCATCCGCGGGCGCGCATCCTGATGCGGGGCGCGGAGCTCGCCGAGCTGACGCGCCGGCTGACCGGGGTGCACCCGGCCTCGCGGCTGGCGCGCGCCGGCCACGAGCTCGATGTGCTGACCGCGCGGCGCGACGCGGCGATCCGGCGCCGGATCGAGGCGCGCCGGGCCCAGCTCGGCCAGCTCGGCGCGCAGATGGCCGCGCTGTCGCCGCTCGCGGTGCTCGACCGGGGCTTCGCGATGGTGATGCGCGACGGCGAGATCGTGCGCGACGCGGCGCGGGTGGCGCCCGGCGACCGGCTGCGGGTCCGGCTGGCGCGCGGCGCGCTCGACGTGATCGTCGATCGGCGAAGCTCGATCGCGGGGGATGGGGACCCCGATGGCCGTGCCGGCGGGGCGGGGGTCCGCCCCCGTGACAACGAGGTCGAGCCATGACGGGGCGACCGCCGCGAGCGTCGACCAAGGGCGAGGGACGGACCGAGGGCAAGCGGGCCAAGACCCGCGGCTCGACCCACTCCGACCGCGACCGGGACAAGCGGCGCTCGGCGAGCGTGGTGCCGACCGATCGCTACGAGCGGATCGACGACGACGAGATCCTCGAGGTCGCCGATGTGCCGGCCGAGGCCGGTCCGCCGCGGCTGCGCATGCTGGTGCTCGAGGTCGCGCCGCACCTTCCGCCCGCTCAGGGCGCGATCGTCGCCGCCGGGCACAGCGTCGTGATCGGCGCCGCCGGCCGCGAGGGCATCGACAAGCTGCGGTTCGCGGTCGGCGAGGTCGACGCGATGCTGGTCGGCATGCCGGGCGGCGAGCTGCTGATCGACGCGGCGTACGCGCTCGGGCCGCGGCGGCCGGTGGTGATCGCGGCGTGGACGGCGAGCGCGATCGAGGCGGCGCGGCGGGCGGCCGCGGCGGGCGCCGATCTCGCCACGGTGCGGCCGCACAACCTCGAGCGGCTCGCGCCGATCCTGCTGGCGGCGAGCCGCCTCGTCGAGCAGCGCCGCGCCACCGCTCAGGGCGGCCACCCGGTCGAGCGCTCGTCGACGACCGACATCTATGCCGGCGTTCCGCCCGAGGCCGACCACGACCCGGAGCCGGTGGGGTTCCTCGCGGCCGAGCCGTTCGCGCAGGCGGCGTTGCGCGAGCTCGAGCGCGCCCGCCGCTACGGCTATCCGCTCGCGGTCGCGATGTTCATGCTCGAGGTCAGCCAGCCGCCGCCTGCGCCGGGGCTGCGCGGGATCCTGCGCGCGCGCGCGGGCAATGCGCTGGTCCACGCGCTGCGCGACATCGATCTCGCCACAGAGCTCGATCAGGATCGCTTCCTGGTCGTGATGCCGCACACCGATCGCGCCGGGGGCGCCGAGGTCGCGCGCCGGATCATCGGCGCGGTCGCGGCCGGCGATCCGGTGACCGCCGCGGGCCGCACGTTTCCGCCCAGGGTGATCGGTGCGGTGACTGCCGCGCCGCCCGGCGAGGTGCCGGAGCTGCCGAGCCTGGTCCGCGACGCCACGCAGCTGCTCGAGTCGGCGCAGGCGTCCGGCGCGTCGCTCGCGGTCGAGTCATGATCCGCGGCACGACGCGCGTCGCGGCTGTGATCGGCTGGCCGGTCGAGCACTCGCGCAGCCCGCAGATGTTCGAGGCCGCGTTCGCCGCGGCCGGTCTCGACGCGGTGATGATCCCGATCGGCGTGCCGCCCGAGTCGCTCGCCGTCGTCGTCGCCGCGCTGCGCGCGATGCGCGCGATCGGCGCCTGCGTGACCGTGCCGCACAAGCTCGCCGCGGCGGCGCTGTGCGACGAGCTGTCGGACGCCGCGCGCGCGATCGGCGCGGTCAACTGCCTGCACGTCGCCGGCGACCGCCTGGTCGGCCACAACACCGACTGCCACGGCTTCACCGACGGCCTGCTCGCCGCCGGCTTCGACGCGGCGGGCAGGCGCTGCGCGATCCTCGGCGCCGGCGGGGCGGCGCGCGCGGTCGCCCACGGCCTCGAGGTCGCCGGGGCCGCCGCGGTCGACGTGATCGCGCGCCGGCCGCAGCAGGTCGCGTGGACCGCCGCCCACCCGTGGACTGCCGCCGAGCTGCGCGCCAGCTTCGCGCGCGCCGACCTCGTGGTCGACGCGACGTCGATGGGCCTGGCCGACGGCGACCGCGACGCGACCGATGCCGCGCTCGACGCGCTGCCGCTCGACGCGCTGCCGGCCGGCGCGCGGGTCGCGAGCCTGGTCTATCACCACCGCACGATCTTGCTCGAGCGCGCGCGGGCGCGGGGCCATGCCACCGTCGACGGCCGCGGCATGCTGCTCCACCAGGGTGCCCGCGCCTTCGCGATCTGGACCGGCGCCGCGCCGCCGCTCGAGGCGATGCGCCGCGCGCTCGACGCCGCGCTTGCTCCCGCGTAGCTCCCGCGAACCCGGTCGTCCCCGACGACACCAAGCGCTCGGCAGCGACCCCGACACCACCTGCCGCGGCGACGCCACCTGCCGGACCGTGGCCGCGCCGCAGCCGCAGCACGACCGCTTCGTCGATCGCTCGATGCTGATTCAGTCGAGCCTGCTCGTGACCTGGTAGCCGCTACCGGCCCGAGCCCGGGCCGATCTTGGGGCACTGCACGTCGGGGACGCACTCGCCCTGGCGGGCCGAGCACTCCATGCGGGGCGCCATCTCGAACACGGGCTTGCCGTCCTCGCTGGTCATCGGAAATGACTTGCAGCAGCAGGTCTCCGGGGTATCGGAGCCCTCGTTGACCAGCGGGGATTCCCTCTTGGGCTGGATGCCGCTGCAGGCGGCGAGCGCGAGCAGGATGGCAAGTAGCTTCATGGGGCGGTCGTAACACGCCGCCGGCCCGCTACGGGATGTACTCGACGCCGATCGCCGGGAACACCGGCAGGCCGGTGGTGTAGCTGCGCCGGCTGTAGTCGCGGTTGTAGGTGACGCCCTCGGGGTTGTCGCGGTTGGTGACGTTCTGGACGTCGAGGTAGAGGTCGAGCGTGCCCCAGCTCCGCCGCCAGGCGTGATCGAGCCGCAGATCGAGCTGGACGAACGCGGACAGCCGCTCGGACAGGAGCGGGCCGTCGATCGCGATGTACTGGCTGCCGTTCATCACCGCGTGATCGACCGGCGTGAACGGGTTGCCCGTGGTGTAGCGGAACCGGCCGCCCAGCCGCCAGCTGTCGCCGAGCGCGGTCGTCGCCAGCACGGTCAGCGAGTGCGGCTGATCGAGCACGTACGGCAGGTCGACCGGGCTGCGGATCGGATCGCGGCGCCACGAGCGGCTGTAGGTGTATGCGATCCAGCCGGTCCACCGGCCGGTGTTGCGGCGCGCGATCAGCTCGATGCCGTAGGCGTGGCCGGTGCCGATCGCCTCGCGGTAGCTGTACGAGCCGAACTGGGTGTCGACCAGCTCGCGGCTGATCCCGAGCAGGCCGCCCGACTCCTCGGCGCCGTTGGCCGAGATCGGCGTCGCCGAGCTGACCGCGTCGACCGGCAGCTGCGACAGGTCCTGGTAGTACGCCGTCGCCGAGACCTCGGAGCTGTCGGCGATGATCGCCTTGGCGCCGACCGCGTACTGGATCGCCTTCGAGCCGAGCATCGGGGTCTTGCGCAGGAACACCGGGTCGAGGTCGGTGATGAGGGGCGGCTCGTGGTACATGCCGATCTGCTGGGTCAGCGTGATGCCGTAGGGCAGCCGCTCGTGCAGCGCGAGCCGCGGATCGAGCGTCCACTGATCGGACAGCCCGAAGTGATCGCCGCGCAGCCCGGGCCGCAGCTCGATCCGCTCGCCGGCGAGGAACCACGACTGCTCGACGAACGCGCCGACGTCGGCCGCCCACAGCGCCAGGTCGCGCTGGATCACCATCGTCGGCGCCGCGCTGGTCGGGTTCGGCGGCGGCGTGTTGAGCATGCTGTACGAGAACCGCGACCAGCCGCCGTCGACGCCCACCAGCAGCGTGCCGCCGGCGAGCGGCGTCGCGACATCGGCGCGCAGCGACAGCGGGATCGTCGTGCGGTGCAGCCCCTTGTCGATGTCGTTCTGGTTGGCGACCGCGCTGACCGCGTCGATGCCCGCCGACGGCACGATCGTCAGCTGGGTCGCGCCCGACACCGCGCGGTAGCGCACCCCGAGCCGCGCGAACTGCGACGTGTACTCGAAGCTCTTGACGTTGCTGGTGTTGATCCCGCCGGTGTCGGTGTCGGTCGGATCGTGCAGCAGCCGGAGCTTGTCGTCGGAGCCGAACAGCATCACCATCCAGCGCCCGTCGCCCGACTCCCAGCGCAGCTGCGCGTCGCTGTAGCGCGGGGCGAGCGCGAGGTCGAGGTTCGCGGCGTCCTCGATCGCGTCGAAGTACGACCGCCGCACCCCGACGAGCCAGCTGCCCATGAGCGGCCCCGGCCCCTCGGCGATCGCCGCCGCGTGGATCAGGCTGAGCTCGCCGCCGGCGCGCCACTCGTCGCCGCGCCCGGTGCGCGACGTCACCACCGCCACGCCGCCCAGCCCGCGGCCGTAGCGCACGCTCGCTCCTCCCGGCTCGAGCGTCAGCTCGTCGACCGCCGCCGTCGGCACGAACGACGCGATGCCGCCGAAGTGATACAGAAGCGGCACCTCGATCCCGTCGAGGTAGACCTTCGTGTCGCGCGGCGCGGTGCCGCGCAGCGCCAGGCCGCCCAGCCCGAACGGTGTGCGCGCCACGCCGGGCAGGCTCTGCAGCGCGCGCAGCGCGTCGTTGCCCGCGCCCGGCAAGCGGCGGCCCGCTCGGCCGCTGGCCGCTGACATGGATCACCTCGCCGCCGCCGAGCTCCGGCGTCAGCCGGATCGCCACCTCGTCTCCCGTGCGCGCCGCGCCGAAGTACGCGCGGTAGCCCTCGGCGATCACGATCAGCTCCAGCCGGCCGAACGGCGTGCCCGTGATCGCGAACTTCCCGGCGTCATCCGTCGCCGCCTCCGCGGTGCCGGCCGCGACGAGCGCGCCCACCACCGGCTTGCCCGTCGCGTCGTCGACCACCGTGCCGCTCACCGCGCGCTCGGCGTGCGCCAGGCTCGGCGCGACGAGCACGATCGCTGTCGCGAGCACACGGCGCATCTCCACAGCGTAGCGCACCGCCTCCGGTGCGCGGTCACCGGCGACGTGGGCTGCGCCACACCCGAAGACGTTGCAGGTCGACGACCGCGGCCGATTAGTGTGCTCATGACACCATATGACCTGTGGGCATAACCCCCGAGAGAGCGCGTACACGCGCGGCTCGGCGTGGGCTGCTGCGCGGATGGGAGTCGGGACAGCGCCTGCCGAAGAACCGCCGACGCTTGCGCGAACGAGGGCAAGGTACGTGCGGGCGCGGACCCACCGGCGTAGTCACAGTCGCTGCCCGACCCCCCTCCGCGCGCGGCCGCCCACGGCCGGCCGCGCGTTGGCGTCTTGCCGCCGCTGGAGCTGTCACACCGCGCGCCAGCTCGCGGTCAGGACGCCGATCACCGCGCCGAGCCACACCGTCCCGGCGACGATCACAGCGAGCCCGAACACCACCGGCACCAGCTCGCGTGCCCCGGCCCGGGGATCCCAGAACGCCAGCACCAGCACCAGCCCGAGCGATGCCAGGATCCCCAGTGCGATCCAGTGCTCCTTGATATCGAACCAGCGCGCAGCCCCGGCAGCGCGCCGCACCATCTCCTCGGTCGCGGTGGACATGGGCGCACGCGCACCCTCGCGCGCCGCGATGCGCGCCAGCACACGTTGATGGCCATCCTGCTCGGCCGCGACCGCAGCGCCGCTCTCGAGGTATGCGGCGCGGACCTCGACCTTGTAAGTCGGATACATGACGTTGCCAGCGGCAAACGCCGCCAGCTGCAGCACCAGCGCGAGCCATGCGAACCGCCGCACCGCGCGCAGCCGCCCGAAGTCGCCGCGCAAAAAACCGCGCGACCAGAGCACCAGGTGCGTCGCCGCCCCGACCGCCGCGACTCCCAAGGCGGTGTGCAGCACCAGCATCCAGCGCGCCGCGGTTTCGGTGAGCACGCCCTAGAGTAGCCGTGGTCCGCGTGCCTGCGCAGCCTCACGGAGCCTGTCGGGATCAACCGCGGGCACGGCGCGCTCGGGGCTGGTCCCGACAGGGACCCGCGCTGGACGGCCCGTCATCGGCCAGCACCAGACTGTCGGCGTCAATCCCGGCCCGGACCTTGAGCTGCGGCCGATCTCGATCGCGGAGGCCTTTCAAGCTGATCGCGGCGCGGCCCTGGCGATAGGCGCTGGCGATCGACGCACCACCGCCGAATTGCCGCGTCGTCCTGGATGGATCCCCGGGTGCCGATCACGCAATCCACGTGTGTCCGCAATGCGTGGGCCTGCACCTCGGTGTAGCAGGCGTTCAAGACCACCAGCCTGACCGAGGCGCCGACTGCGCGGAACGTGTCCTTCAGCGCATCCGGCGAGACGATCTGGACGCCGCCAACGGGCTGCTGAAAGCACAATCCACCTGACCGACTACCATGAGAGCTCGGCTGTTCGGACACGTCGCGCAGTACAGCCGCGGTCCTCCTGCTTGTGCGCTGAACACCGTGACCGCTGAAATGCACCACCGTGGGACGATGACGGCGAAGACCAGTGAGCAGATCGAGCGGTTCCACGGCCCAACAAGTCACGAGGCTGAATCGGTCACGATGAGGCGACTTGACGAGTTCCTGCTCGATCGCACGCGCTTCGAGATCTAGCGCGAGCCGATGTTCGCAAAGAGGACTCGCGTTAAGCATCAAGATGATGTGGGCTTTCCTCACATCTGCCCCCACAACATCCAAATGACTCACAGAGTTCGAATTGTCGTCGAGCACCGTCGGCGGGCTCGGCAACCCCAGGGGTTGGGTCGAAGACTCTGGCAAAGACAGCTAA
>VBLP01000321.1 GCA_005887925.1 Deltaproteobacteria bacterium
GCGTGTTCGCCGGCGAGAACGCGGCGATCAACTCGGCGGAGGAGCGCGTGGCGCAGCTGACCCGCGAGCACAACGACGTCGATGCCCGCAAGGTCGAGGAGAACTCCAAGTTCGTCGACGTCGAGCGCGAGCGCAACACCAAGCTCGCCGAGGCCGAGCGCATGGTCGACGAGGCCCAGAAGGAGCTCGCGCAGCTCGAGGCGCAGCGCCGCGGCCTGCGCGACCGGCGCAAGGAGCTCGAGCGCCGCCAGAAGGCGTACCTCAAGGCGGCCGAGGACAACGATCGCCAGGTCGGGAGCGCCGAGCTCGGCGATGCGCGCGCCGACCTGCGGCGCGGCGCCGAGCAGCACCGCCGCGAGGCCGCCGCCCTCGAGCCCGAGCGCCAGGACGTCGACCGCCGGCTCGGCGCGATCGAGCGCCCGATCGGCGAGGCGACCGCCAAGCTCGACGCCGCCAAGGCCGAGCTCGACGCCGCCAAGCGCAGCCTGGCCGACGCCCGTGAGGGCCACACCCACCGGCTGGCGGAGCTCGACGCCGAGCAGAAGCGCAAGGCGCGCGAGATCGCGCAGGCCGAGGGCGAGATCGCCCGCCGGCTGGTAACGCTTGGCACGCTGGTCAACCTCAACCGCATCGAGGACCCGCAGTTCGAGGAGCTCTACCAGCGGATCGACCGGCTGCGCGGCGCGATCACCGCACGGACCACCGAGATCGAGCGGTTGACCGCGGAGCGCGAGGCGTACGACCGCGGCAACCTGGCCCGGGGCCTGGCGGCGATCGGCGGCGCGATCCTCGTGTTCATCGCGCTGATCGTGATCTTGCGCGCAGTTCTGCGGTGATCGGCGCTCGGTGAGCGCGCGGCGAGATCGCGGCTCCCGGGTATCCTGCCGGCCGGCCACCTGCGTGATACTGTACCGTCGCCGGTGACGAAGGTTTTGGTTTCGAACAACACGGAGCTGCTGCGGCATTTCACAGCACCGCCGTTCCAGCGGCTCGATCTGCAGCTGCTCGTCGCGGCGTCGACCGCCGAGGCGCACGAGCTGTTCCGCAGGGAGGAGCCGGCGCTCGCGGTGATCGACGCCGAGCCCGGCGGGTTCGACACCGCGCGGGCGATCAAGGCGCACAACCCGGCGACCCGCGTCGTCCTGGTGGCCGGCAAGCAGCTGTCCGGCGACCAGATGCGCCAGGTCTCGGTGTCCGGCTGCGACGAGCTCCTGATCGCGCCGATGACCGCCGACGAGCTCCACGACGTCGTCGCGATCCAGCTCGGCGAGCCGCGGCCGGGCAGCGAGGCATTCAGCGTCGCGGTCCGGCTCGCCGACAGGCCGGTCACCGCCACGGTGTCGAACCTGTCGATCGACGGCGTCCGGCTCGTGGTCGACGAGCCGGTGGCCGAGGGCCAGGTGCTCGAGATCGCGATCGCCCCCGAGGGCGACGCGCCGGTCGAGATCCGCGGCACCGCGGTGTGGGCGCAGCCGCGCGACGGCAAGACCGTGGTCGGCGTCGCGTTCGACCGGCCGGACGACCGCGCCCGCGCCGTGCTCGCCCGGCTCACCCAGTGGCAGGTGGTCAAGGACGGCGAGCGGATCCGCGTGGTGCTGCGCGGCGACTTCACCGAGGCGACCCGGTTCGACGACCTGTTGCCGGCCATGGTCGGCCGGGTCGTGTTCGACACCGCGCGGGTCACGTACATGAACTCGCTGGGCGTCCGTGCGTGGTGCGAGTTCCTGCGCCATGCCCGGATCCAGGGCTGCACGGTGACCTCGTTCTTCGCGCCGTTCCACTGCATCGGCTGCGATCATCAGGAGGAGCGCCTGCTCCAGACCGCGGCGATCCTCGCGTCCAACCTCGAGCCGCCGACCTTCAAGTGCCCGAGCTGCGGCGGCGCTCTCGAGTTCGACGACCTGCCCGAGCGCTACTTCGCGTTCCTCCAGGACGAATCCGACTGAGGCGTCGCCGCGCGGCACGGCGGCGCTGCGTGCGATAGGCTACGCGGATGCGCAAGCTCTTCGTGCGGTCGTTCGCGATCGCATTCGTGGTCTTTGCGCTGCTGTTCGGCCTCGAGTTCTTCGGCGAGTGGCAGCGCGCGGGCCGCCCCGGCGCCGGCGACATGAGCTGGGCCGACATCAACAACGCCAAGCTCGTCGACGTGCTGTCGCCGATGGCGCGCGCCTACAACAACGTGCTCGCGATGCTGCTCGCGACGATCGGCCTGGCGATCCCGCTGACCGCCAACATGCACACGCCCAAGCTGATCGAGATGTTCCTCCGCGATCGGATCAACCGCTACGTGCTGTCGTTCATGGCGTTCGGCGCGGCGCACGTGCTGTGGGTCGACTACATCGTCGGCCCGAAGTTCGCCCCGACCTGGGCGATCGCGGTCGCGGTGTACACCGCGATGATCGGCTGGGCGCTCCTGATCCCGTACTTCTTCTACGTCGTGCGGTTCGTCGATCCGTCGCGGCTGCTCGTCCGGCTGCGCGAGGACGCGATGTACGTCGTCGGCAAGGTCGCCGATCGCGAGCGCGATCCGATGGAGGCGCAGACCGCGCTGTCGGTGCGGGTCGGCCAGATCGGCACGATCATCATCAAGTCGCTCGACCGCGACGACCGCGACGTCGCGGCCGAGGGCGCGTGGGCGATCAAGGTGCTGCTCGACCACTACGCGGGGTACAAGCCGCGGATGCCCAAGGAGTGGTTCATCGTCGATCGCGCCGACTTCGTCGGGCTGTCCGACGAAGCGCTGGAGATGATGTCCGAATCCCGGACGTGGTTCGAGATGAAGTGCTTGAGCCAGCTCGAGCTCGGCTTCCTGCGCGCGCTGCACGGCGCGAGCGACACGGTGTCGACGTTCTCCGACGCGACGCGGGTGATCGCGGCGCGCGCCGTCGGCCACCACGACGAGCAGGCGCTGCGCCTGGCGATCCGGTTCTTCAACAACTACCTGCGCGAGGCGATCAAGGCCGGCAACCTGCGCGCGGTCTACGACGTGTTCCACCAGTACCGCCGGCTCGGCCGCGAGCTGGTCGATCGCCCCGAGCTGCTCCGCGAGGTCGGCAAGCACTTCAGCTACTACGCCGGCATGGCGCGGATCTACGGCATGGTGTTCGCGCCGCAGCTGGTGATCTTCGACCTCGGCTACGTCACGCGCCGCGCGTTCGAGCGCGCGTCGCCGGCGGGCGCCGACCTCTTGCGCGAGGTGCTCGCGCTGCCGCACCGCACCGGCGCCGACGTCCACTAGATGGCGGTCAAGGCCAAGCTGATCCTCGGCGGGTTCTTCGTCGCCAACAAGCTCGACGCCGAGGCCGAGCTGGTGCGGCGCAACCTCGACGACGTCGACGCGATGGAGGTCGAGCGCGCCGAGGCCGAGCTGCTCGCCGCCGATCGCTCGTTCTTCGAGGTCACCGATCGCCAGCTCAACCTCGAGTTCGTCCCGCCCGAGCGGCGCGAGCCGCTGCGCCGGTTCTGCGCCTCGCTGCACCACGGGTAGCAGAGACCGAGCGAAGCCCGGAAGCTCGGGCCGTCCGGCCAGGAAGGCCGCGGTGCCGGACAGGCGCAGCGAGGGATCGGCGGAATACGATGACCGCGGCGGTCGCGATCACGGCGTCAGGACGGGGGCCGAGCCCTGCTGCGTACGGTCGCGGCCGTGGTCGACCTTGAGCGAGCCGGTCGACGACGACCACAGCACGTACGCGAGCACCGCGAGGCCGGCGAGCGCGAGCGCGAGCAGCGCGCCGAATGGCACGCGGTCGCCCAGCGTCTTGCGGCCGAAGAACCGCCCTCAGCTCGGCGTGCGCACGCTTCCAGGTCGCGTCGCCGGCGATCTTGCCCGCGACCTCGGCGCGCGCGGCGCCGGTCAGCGCGCCATCGAGGTAGTCGGACACACTCGCGAGGATCGCCTCGTCGATCTCATCTGGCTCGCCGGCCTCGTCGGCCTTGTCCGCGGTCGGGTCGCTCCGGGTCTCGTCGGTCACGTCGGCCTCCAGCGTAGCGCCACCTCACCCCGCGGGGATTCCCTCGGGCCGTGGGGGCGCGGGGCCCCTGCCCCGCGCTCGATCCATCGCCCTCGGTCACACATGGCGTTGCAACCTCTTGCGCAGCACGAGCCGCGCACGATGCAGCCGCGACTTCACCGTGCCGTCGGGCAATCCGGTGATCTCGCAGATCTCCTCGATCGACAGGTCCTCGATGTCGCGCAGCACCACGACGAGGCGCTGATCGTCATCGAGGTTGGCGATCGCGGCCTGGAGCAGGACCTCGAGCTGCGCCCCCTCGAGCGCGCGGTCGGGCTGCACGTGGCGCGGCGCGCCGGCGGCGCCGTTGGTCTCGTGCGACGTCTCGTCGAGCTCGTCGCGATCGCGCTCGTGGCGCCGCGCGAGGTACTTGATGCGGTTCTTGCAGTGATTGACGGCGACCCGGTAGAGCCAGGTCGAGAACCTCGATTCCTCACGGAACGTCTCGATTGTCTTGAACACCGAGATGAACACTTCTTGCGCGACGTCCTCGGCTTCGGCCCGGTTTCCGAGCATGCGGTACGTGATGTTGAACACGCGGTCGCGATGCGCCTCGATCAGCTCGCGGAACGCTCGCTCGTCGCGGTCGCGCAGGCGCCGCAGCAGCGATCGTTCGAGCTCAGACATGTCCGGCGAGCATACTCGTCCCAACCGTCCGACACCTGCAGGCTCCGTGAGTTTCTGACATTTAAGCCGTGTTGTTCCAAGAACTTGGCCTACTACCGACTTTCCAGGTGGCAATCACCCACCGCGAGGAGTAGCTTCGGCTTGCCACGGTTCGTCGGTTTTGTTCCGGTGCTCAGTGGGAGTTTGAAGCAGCCCTCTTTCGTTCTGAAACCCCCGCTTTGGAGCACCCATGGCCCCCTCTGGGCGGGAATGATGTCTCTTGGGCCAGATCGAGCAAGCGATGAACACTCGTCTGTATGTCGGAAACCTGTCGTTCAATACCAATGCTGAAGGCGTGCGTGCGGCGTTCCAGGAGTTCGGAACAGTAAGCGATGTCCACCTGGTCTCTGACCGTGAGACCGGCCGCTCTCGCGGCTTTGCCTTTGTGACCATGGGAAGCCCCGAGGAGGCCGCCAAGGCCATCGAGGGCATGGATGGTCGCACTCTCGACGGTCGTCCGCTCCGTGTGAACGAAGCGGAACAGCGCCAGCAACGCGGCGGCGGCGGCGGATTCCGCAGCGGTGGCGGCGGTGGCTACGCCGGCGGCGGTGGTGGCTATGGCGGTGGTGGCGGCGGCCGCGGTGGCGGTGGCTACGGTGGCGGCGGCTACGGCGGCGGTGGCGGTGACTACGGCGGCGGTGGTGGCGGCGGCGGCGGCGACTACGGCGATGGCGGTGGCCGTCGCGGTGGGCGCGGCGGGCGCGGCGGCGGCCGTGGCGGGGATCGCTGGTAGGTTCCCGGCAGAGCGAACGAAGCCTCGAAGAGCACGCGGCCTGGAAACGGGCCGCGTCGTCGTTTCGGTGTCGTTTCGGTGTCCGGCGGCGTGCTCGGCGTGCCAGATCGGCAATCGACCGGCCACCGGCGGGTTTCTTGCGCCGCGCGGTGGTTCACGCCAACACTTTGGACATGCGCTCGCTCGTGCTCGGTGTGTTCTCGGTCGCCGCGCTCGCCGGCAGCGCGACCGCCGGGGCCGACTCGCTGAACGACCTGCTCGGTCCCCGCGAGGTCGCCGTCGGCGAGGCGCTGCGCGGCAGCGCGACCGGCGCGGCCGGTGCCGATCTCAACCCCGGCGGGCTGGGGCTCAACCGCGAGCTCGTGTTCGAGGGCGGCTACGGCTACCGCGCGACCGACTCGGCGTCGCTGGTCGGCGTCTCGGCGTGCGACTCGACCAACGCCATGCCCGGCTGCTTCTTCTATGACTACGCCGGCTCCAACCCCGAGCTCGACGGCATGACCTCGCACCGCGCGACCCACCTCGGCGGCCTCGCGCTGTCGCGGATGGTCGTGCCGCGCCTGCTGATCGGCGCGACCACCAAGTACTTCCACTTCACCTCGAGCATGCCCGGCGACGCCAACGCCAGCGGCACGACGTTCGACATCGGCGCGACCTTGCGGGTGACCGACATCCTCAACGTCGGCGTCTCGGCGCAGAACCTGTGGTCGTCGACCGACTCGCCGCAGTTCCCGCGCGCGGTCGGCGGCGGGTTCTACGCCCGCCCGATCGCGCCGCTCGCCGTCAGCTTCGACGCGCGGTGGAGGCTCGACGGCGATCGCACCGCGCGCTACGGCGGCGGCGCCGAGCTGTTCCTGTCCGGCGGCGGCGGCCAGGTCGGGTTTCCGCTGCGCGCCGGCGTGCTCCACGACAACGGCCTCGGCGCGACCTATCTCTCGGCCGGTCTCGGCTACGCGGCGGTCAACTGGGGCCTCGACCTCGCCGGCCGCCGCGAGGTCAAGGGCGGCGACGAGAACATGTTCATCGCGAGCATGCGGTTCTTCGGCCCGCGGCTCGCGGCTCCGGCCGTCGAGTAGCGATCCGCGGACGGTGATGTGCTGGGAGACCGTATGAATATGGTGTCCCGGCCGTGTCAACGGCGCTCGGTGGGGCGCGGTGTGCGCGCGGGACGCGTCCGCCGGCCGGCGCGGTGCGGCCGCAGCCACCGTCCGATGCCGGCGAGCGTTCGCTGTACGACGAGCCACATGCTCCCGTGTGCTGCAAGCACCGGCCCACGCCCCGCCGAGATCCTCTGACGCCGCGCGGTTGAACGAGCCCGGGCCGCGCGGATCGAGTGTAACGTGACCGGGATGGACCAGGATGACGCCGATCTCCCCGACGCAGCCGCCACCTTCGATCGGGAGCTCGCCGCCTACACGCGGCTCGGGGAGCTGTTCCTGAACACGCCGCTGTCGAGCGTCAAGCAGCTCGAGCGCGCGAACGGAGCGCTCGCCGACATCGCGGCGTGCGAGGAGCGGCTGCAGGCCGCCGGCCAGCGCATGGTGCTGGCGCTCGGCGCCGCTCGCGCGCGGCAGGAGCAGCTCGCCAAGGATGTCGTCGCGCACGTCCCGGTCGTCCAGGCGCGCAACCAGCGGCTCAAGGAGCTCATGGCCGAGCTCAGCGCGGTCGCAGGCGAGGTCGGCGGGCTCAACACCGCGATCTCCAGCCGCAACAACGGCGACCCCAGCCGGTCGCCCGCCCTCGACGCCGCCCGCGACATCTCGGCGATGCTGATGGCGCTGTCCGACCGCGCCGAGCGGCTCGCCACGGGCGCGCGCGAGGCCGAGTTCGAGGAGCTCGCCACCCAGGCGCACGCGCTGCACCAGCGCCTGCAGGCGATCGGCAAGAAGCTCCACCAGGCCGTCGGCGACTGATTCGCCGGCTGCGTCGCAGGCGCCGACGCTCGTCCGGATCGCCCGGCGATCGGTCAGCGATCGATGGTGGCCGTGCCGGCCGCCATGCCGGCGAGGCGGTCGGCGGCGGCGGCGGCGGCGCTGGTGAGCTGCGGCAGGACGGCGGCCGCGACGTGGGCCGGCATGCCGTGCTGCGCGCCGACCTGGAGCAGCGGCGGGGCGAGCGCGGCGATGTCGATCGGGCCGACGGCGGCGGCGTAGCCGGCGAGCCGGGGGCCGGTGAAGCCGCGGGCGCGGGCGACGCTGAGGGCGAGGCGCGCCTCGGGGATGCTGCCGACGCACTCGAACGGCGAGTGCTCGGCGAGGCCGAACATCTCGCGAAACCAGCGCTCGTTGTCGGGGCGCTCGCCGAGATCGGCGCCGAAGGTGGCGTGCACGACGTCGGCCGGCAGGTGCGCGGCGAACTGCAGCCACACGTAGGCGCACTTGGCGCACGCACCGCACCACGGCTTCCTGAGGTTGCACGAGTGGGTGAGCGGAGCGAGCGCGGCGTCGCGGCTGAGCAGCTCGAAGATGACCTCGTCGTGGATCGGCTGCAGCAGGCTGAAGTAGCGGAGGTTTCCGACCAGCGCACGGCGGACGTAGCCGTCGAGCAGCTGCTCGGCCTCCCAGCCCTTGCCCCACTGGTGGTTGACGTCCTCGCCGTTCCACGTGAGGTTGCCGGTGTTGGCGCTGGCCTCGTGGGCGACGACCAGGCCGCGGTAGCCGCGCGCGAGCGCGATCGGCAGCGCGGCGAACACCGAGGCGGGCGTCTCGGCGGCGAGGATGTACTTGACGCCGAGCGCGGGGCGGAGCCGGGCGACCGGCGCGTCGAGCAGGTCGTCGATCACCCACTGGCGCTCGGCGCGCACGCGGGCGGTGACGCCGGCGATGCGATCGAGCAGCGCGTGCTGCGGCTCGCCGGCGCCGTAGATCGAGTGCGCGTAGCCGAGCGTGGCGAACGGCAGGCCGGCGCGCTCGAGCAGCTTGAGCGCGACCAGGCTGTCCTTGCCGCCGCCGCAGAACGCGAGCAGCTCGACCGGGCCGTCCGGTGCGCGGACCGGTACGGCCGCGGGCGCGGGCGCGTCGACGAACCGCGGCCCGTCGTAGTCCGGCAGATCGTGCTCGTAGCGCCACTGCGCCCACACGCGGCGGAACACGGTGCGCCACAGCCGCGCCAGGTCGTCGGTCAGGTAACGCGCGTAGCGCCCGAGCTCGATGACCTCGGGCCGCAGGCTGCACGCGGCGTTGAGCTGGAACAGCGCGATGTGCACCGCGATGCGCTCGATCGCCTCGTCGCCGAAGCGGTGCGCGAGCTCCGCGAGATCGACGTCCTCGTACCACACGGTCACGTGAAACCGCAGATCGCCGATCGCGCAGCTCGCGACGATCTGGTCCGCGCCGCGATGAACGTCGACCAGGCGCAAGCTCTGCATCGTCACAGCCTACCGTCGCCGGTGACGCTGTGAAATTCCGCGCAGCCGACATCGGCGAGCGAGTGTGCGGCTGTGATCGATGTCGTGCCGAAGAGGCACGCGGGGCATATTGCCCCGAGGGGATGGCCGTCACCATCGGCTCGGATCTATCGTGGTGAATGAGTCCGAGGGTTCGCCGTCAACCTCCTCGGTCCCGTCGAAAGGTCTCGGTCCATGCCCAGAATGAGAATGTGGCTGAGCGCGCTGCTGCTCGCTGGATGCGTCGTCCCGGCGAGTAGCCCGCCGCAGTACTACCAGCAACCACCGCCGCAAACCGCGCAGCAGGATCCGCAGCAGCCTCCGCCGCAGTACACGCAGCAGGAGCCGCCGCCGCCGCCGGCGGATTATCAGCCGCAGCCGCCGTCGGAGCCGGCCGAGCCGCCGCCGCCGACCTACAGCGATCCGGTCTACACCGACGTCAACGTCGAGGTCGCCGGCAACGACGTACCGTCGGTCGACGTGTTCTACGATCAGCTGTCGCCGTACGGCACCTGGTACGACGATCCGACGTACGGCTGGGTGTTCACGCCCAACGACGCGGGATACCTGCCCTACACCAACGGTCGCTGGACCAGCACCGAGTACGGCTTCACGTGGGTATCGAACGATCCGTTCGGCTGGGCGACCGATCACTACGGCCGCTGGGTCTGGGCCAACCGCTGGGTATGGCGGCCCGACACGACCTGGGGGCCGGCCTGGGTGCAGTGGCGCCAGGGCGAGGGCTACGTCGGCTGGGCGCCGATCGGCTACTCCGACGACGCGTACTTCCCCGAGGACCACTGGCGGTTCGTGCCGGTGGCGTACCTGTTCGCGCCCGATGCGCCGCGCTACGTGATCCGTGGCAACGTCCACTCGTACGTGACGACGACGTGGGTGACGCGGCGCTACGGCCACGACCGCCGCAACCACACCTGGGTGCTCGGGCCAGACGATGACTGGCTGCGCCGCAACCGCGTGCAGGTCCGGCGCGAGCGCGTCGACCTCTATCAGATCGGCCGGCTCGACGAGCAGCGCCGCCGCGAGGCCGAGGCCCGGGCGCACCAGCGCCAGCGCGAGTGGGACGAGCGGCGCCGCCGCGACGAGCGGGTGCGCCGCGAGCTCGAGGGACGGCAGCACCGCCAGGACGAGGACCGCCGCCGGCTCGCCGAGGAGCACCGCAAGGGCGACGACCAGCGCCGCCAGCAGGCCGAGGAGCACCGCAAGCTCGAGGACCAGCGCCGCCGGGTCGACGACAGCAGCGCCGCCGGCAGCAGGAAGAGCAGCGGCGGATCGACGCCGAGCGCCAGCGCCAGGCCCAGGAGCTCGAGCGCAAGCGCGGCGAGGAGCAGCGCCGGTTCGCCGAGGAGCAGAAGCGGCAGCAGGACGAGCAGCGGCGGCACGCCGACGACGACGCGCGGCGCAAGGCCGACGACGATCGCCGCAAGGCGGCCGAGGATCAGCGGCGGCAGCAGGACGAGCAGCGGCGGCACGGCGACGACGACGCGCGGCGCAAGGCCGACGACGATCGCCGCAAGGCGGCCGAGGA
>VBLP01000322.1:0-5646 GCA_005887925.1 Deltaproteobacteria bacterium
CGGGCGTGCAGGCGATCCGCCGCGGCATCGGCAAGCCGATCGGCTCGTTGACGCAGCTCGGTCACATCCGCATCGGCAAGCGCACCGACGACAATTCGCCCGCGATCCGCGACTATGTCTCGCTCGCGACGCTCGACGACATCGTCTTCGGCGGCTGGGACATCTTCCCCGACAACGCGTACGAGGCCGCGGTCCGCGCCGGCGTGCTCGACGGCAAGCACCTCGAGCCGCTGCGCGCCGAGCTCGAGGCGATCCGGCCGATGCCCGCCGTGTTCGAGCAGGCCTACGTCAAGAAGCTCAACGGGCCCAACGTCAAGAAGGGCACCACCAAGATGCACCTCGCCGAGCAGGTGATGGACGACATCCGCACCTTCAAGGCGACCCACGGCTGCGATCGCCTGGTCGCGGTGTGGTGCGGCTCGACCGAGGTCTACCGCAAGCCGGCCGAGGTCCACAGCACGCTCGACAAGTTCGAGGCCGCGCTGCGCGGGTCGCACGACGACATCGCGCCGTCGCAGATCTACGCGTACGCGTGCCTCAAGATGGGCGTGCCCTACGCCAACGGCGCCCCCAACCTCTCGGTCGACACGCCGGCGCTGCTCGAGCTCGCGCGCCGCCAGGGCCTGCCGGTCGCCGGCAAGGACTTCAAGACCGGCCAGACCCTGATGAAGACCATCCTCGCGCCCGGCTTCAAGGCCCGCATGCTCGGCCTGTCCGGCTGGTACTCGACCAACATCCTGGGCAACCGCGACGGCGAGGTGCTCGACGACCCCGAGTCGTTCAAGAGCAAGGAGGTCACCAAGCTCGGCGTGATCGATCACATCCTGCAGCCGCAGCTCTACCCCGACCTCTACGACAACATCTCGCACGTCGTCCGCATCAACTACTACCCGCCGCGCGGCGACAACAAGGAAGGCTGGGACAACATCGACATCTTCGGGTGGCTCGGCTCCCCGATGCAGATCAAGGTCAACTTCCTGTGCCGCGACTCGATCCTCGCGGCGCCGATCGTCCTCGACCTGGCGCTGTTCATGGACTTCGCGCAGCGCGCCGGCATGAGCGGCATCCAGGAGTGGCTGTCGTTCTACTGGAAGTCGCCGATGACACCCGAGGGGCTCTACCCCGAGCACGACCTGTTCATCCAGCTGATGAAGCTCAAGAACACGCTGCGCTACACCAAGGGCGACGAGCTGATCACGCACCTGGGCGCGGAGTACTACGACTAGCGACACACGGTCAGCGATAGGCGGTCAGTTCACGCCGCGGCCGACGAACAGATCGCGCGGGTTGATCCCGAGCGAGCGCATCGCGTTCTCCCACATCTCGTCGGCCGGCGTGTTGAACACGAGCACGGGGTCGACGCTGGTGTGCAGCCACGCGCCGCGCGCCATCTCGGTCGCGAGCTGGCCCGGACCCCAGCCGGAGTAGCCGAGCAACAGGCGGATGTTGCGCGGTGGCTGGCTCGCGATCGCGCGCAGCCGGTCCTGCGAGGTCGACAGCGAGATCGACGAGGTGATCTCGATCGTCCCGCCGTTGCCGGCCTGCGCGACGCCGATCGGCTCGTGGAGCACCCAGCCGGTGCTGGGCTGCACCGGGCCACCGGCCCACACCACGGCCGTGTCCTCGCCGCGCCAGCTCATCTCGAGCGAATCGAGCAGCTCGCGCGCGCGGATCGGCGAGGGATGGTTGATCACCAGACCGAACGAGCCGTTCTCGCTGTGCTCGATCATCAGCACCACGGCGCGCGAGAAGTTCGGATATGCGAGCTGCGGCATCGCGAGCAAGAGGCCCGGCGCGAGGTTGGACGGCTCCACCAATGTCCCCCAAGTGTTCCGCAAAACCTGGTCGTTCGCCGCTGGAATTACTGACAAACGCTGCTCCCGCACGCGCGGCGTCCGGCTGTGCGAGGTGTCGCAGCCGATCCCCGGCACGCAAGCAGGTGTGCCACGCAGGATCTGCCCGGAGGCTGATTCCTACGGCCCAGTACATCACCTGCCGCGGTCTCGCGGTGCGGTCGACGCTTCCTCGGCTCGGTCAGCTGAATCGCTGGTGGAGGCCGGGATCGGTCGCGCCGTCCTGCTTGACCACCTCGGCCGTGGACTTGTCCTTGTCCTTGTCCTCCCCCAGCCCGAGGTGCTTCTGCACCTTCTTGAACAGCGCGGAGCCGAGACTCAGTGCGAAGCCGGTGATGACCGCTTTCACGAAGAACTTCATGCCGGGAATCGTAGCATCGCGAGCGGTCTTCGCCTGCGTGCGCGGTCACGGCGCGGGGTTGCGCTCGACGCCCGGCGCGTAGAACGGGCCGGTGTCGTCGAACGATCCATCGTCCATGCCGCCGCGCTGATCGAGCCAGCGACGCGCGGCCAGGCCGACCTGTGCGAGCGCGAGCTCTCGCAGCACGCGGAACGCGAGCTTGCCGATCAAGGCGAGCGCGGGGCGGCCGCGCGACGGCTCGCCCGCCGCCGCGAGCACGAACCGGCGACCACCGCGGCCGGCGAGGGCACCGAGCGCGAACGCGATCCCGATCGCCGGCCAGGGATGGCGCCTGATGTGCTCGGGCACGTCGAGCCGGTCGCGCACGTCGACGAACCTGCGCTCGAGCAACCCGACGCGCGAGCGCAGCGAGGCCTTGGCGCGTTCGACGCGCTGATCGGCCTCGGCGATGACGGGATCCAGGGGGGTGCCGGGCATGACGGGCCTAGCGGCGGAACAGCCGCATTCCGAGATAGCCGGCGACGAACGCGATGCCGACCGCCTTGAGCGGATGCGCCTTGATCAACCCCGCCGTGCGATCCAGCAGCTGGCCGCCGCGGTTGAGCGCCTGATCCTTGACCTCGATGACCTTGGTCTTGAGCGCGCCGACCTTCTGCGCACCATCATCGACGATGCCCTTCATCGTGTCCTTGAGCGAGTCGAGCTTGTCGTCGACCGTGCGGGTCGCAGAACCGACGTCGGTCATGCCGTTCTTGTTCATGGCGGGATTCTCCTGATTGAAAATGTGAACAAGGTTCAACTACGGAAATCAGCACGCGTCAGAGAAAGGTTTCGCTGCCCTACGAGTTTCCTCACCCGTGACTCACGAAGGTCACGTCGCGAAAATGCTCAACGTGACACGACCGCACAGCGGATGAGCGTGTTCACTGCGATTCATCGGTCACGTCTGCGGTCACGTCGATCTCGCCGGCGACCTGGTCGCGCTGCGCGCGGGGCGCGATCGTCGCCGGCCGAGGCTGCTCGGCGATCATGCTGGGCACGCGGGCGAAATCCGGGGTCCATCGCGGCCGGGGGACGACCGGGATCATCTCGGTGACGCCGTACTCGAGCGCCTCGGCGTCGATCACCTCGACCTCGTCGCTCGGGGCGGTGTAGGCGGATGCAGGACGCCGGGCCGCCGCGGCGTCGGCCTCGAGGAACGACAGCTCGAACGACTCGTAGGCCTGCGACAGCTCGCGCGCGATGCCGCGAGCGGCGTGGCGGACCTCGACGGCCGTCGGTCGCGCCTCGGGCCGCTTGTGGAGCATCCGGGAGATCAGGGCGCTCATCTCGATCGGGGCGTTGCAGCACAGCCGCAGCGGCAGCGGCTCGCGCGTCAGGTGCATGCACACGACCTCGGCGAGCGTCCGGCCATCGAACGGCGGATGGCCGGCGAGCGCCTCGTAGGCGATGACGCCGAGGGAGTAGATGTCGCACGGCGGGCCGATGTCGCGGCCGGTCGCCTGCTCGGGCGACATGTAGATCGGCGTTCCCGGCGTGAGCCCGTTGATGGTCAGCCGGCCGATCGGCCCCATCCGCGCCACGCCCCAGTCGAGAACGCGAATCGGAAAATCATAGTCAGTAGGTGTACAGAGCAGGTTATCCGGCTTCAGATCACGATGTACGACACCGGCCTTGTGCACCGCGGCGAGCACATCGGCCACGTCTCCGAGCAGCGTGGCGACCTCGACCGGCGGCAGCGCGGTGGCCTCGTGGATGCGGTTCGCGAGGGTGTCGCCCTCGACGAGCTCCATCGCGATCCACGGCCGGCGATCGGGCAGCACCGCACAGTCATAGACCCGTACGACCCCGGGATGACGTACGGCGTCGAGGATCGCCGCTTCCTGCACGACGCGGGTCGCCATGCCCGGCTGACGACGCAGGTCGCCGTGCATCACCTTGAGTGCAGCACGACGCGGCAGGACGGTGTGGCCGGCTTCGTATACCGTGGCCATTCCACCCCGACCAATCTCTCTCACGATCCGATACGCACCCACCAAAGAGTCTCGGCCAAGTTCGGCGAGGGGCTCGGACGTCATGGGTGCGGACGGTGCACGAACCTCGCCAGGAGATTTGCTATCCAAGACCCAGCCGATTCAAGGGTAGATTGCACAGCTTGTAGCGCCAGCGCACGAAGCGAGATCGCAGCGAGCCGTGCTGGCACGTGGTGTGCTCCCGGTGCGTCTGTCATGGTCAGCTCGCAGGTCGAAATACCTCCCGCTCCCGACCATGACCTCGACCTTCCGTCGGGGCCGCTGCATGCCGGCCACATGATCTCGGCGTATCGCATCGAGAGGCTCCTCGGCATGGGCGGTATGGGCTGGGTGTATCGAGCTCGCCACGAGTTCACCGCGCGCTCGGCGGCGCTCAAGATCCTGCGCGAAGATCAGCTCGCGTTCGACCGCTCGATCGACCGCATGATGCGCGAGGCGACGATCCTCGCATCGGTCTCCCACCCGGGGATCCCGCGGTTTTTTGAGTGTGGGTTGCTCGACGACGGCCGGCCGTGGATCGCGATGGAGCTTGTCGAGGGCGTGGCGCTCACACATCGCATGCAGCGCGGTGCGCTCGACGCCGACACGGTGATCGACTTCGTCGTACAGGTCGCCGAGGTGCTCGCCGCTGCGCACGCACGCGGTATCACCCACCGCGATCTCAAGCCCGACAACATCATCCTCGCGCCCGGCGATTCGCGGTTCCCGATGCGCGTGATCGACTGGGGCATCGCCCACGCGCCCGCGGGTGCGCGGTTCACCAACATGAACGAGGCGATCGGCACTCCGACGTACATGGCGCCGGAGCAGGCGCGCGGCGGTCCGCCGGGTGGGCACAGCGACGTCTACGGCCTCGGCGTGGTCGCGTATCAGGCGCTGACCGGCCGCGCGCCGTTCCTCGGGGCGAGCTCGGTCGAGATCCTCGTCCAGCACCTCAACCGCCCGGCTCCCGCGCTGGCGCCGCGCTGTCCCGACGCGCCGTATGGCCTGGTCGAGCTCGTCGAGCGCATGCTGGCCAAGAACCACGAGGAGCGGCCGTCCGCCGCCGAGGTGTGGTCGTCGCTCGGCAAGCTGCGCGCGGCGCGCCAGGCGCCGCACTACGTGCGGCTCGCCGAGGCCGCCAACGGCGCGCCGATGCCGGTCTACGAGACGAAGGTGACGCCGACCAACCTGGTGCGGCCGGCGTGGCCGCTGACCGAGGACTGAGATCACCGCGGCCTCGCGCGCGCCGCCATCACGGCGGACCGCCGCGGCTGTCCTAGTGCCCCGACCGCGGGATATTGCTCGCGCTCCACGGCCGATCCTCGCCGATCTCTTCGTTGCCCCTCCTCGAGTTACGCCCGGTAGCCCTTCGTCGGGGCGCCTCGACCTCGGCGAGGCTTGACCGTGTATCGCGATC
>VBLP01000322.1:5673-11691 GCA_005887925.1 Deltaproteobacteria bacterium
CGACGCCGTGCTCGCGGTCGTCGTCGTCGTCGGGCTCGTCGTCGCGGATCTCGTGCGCCTGATCGATGCGGTCCTCGCGGTCGACCGCCTCGTCGGGCTCGTCGTCGGGCCGCAGGTCGGACTCGTCGAAGTCGTGCTTGTCGGGCATTGACGCGATCCGCAGCAAGCCAGGTGCCAGGCGGACCGGGTCGCGCTGCGCGCGCTCGCCCGCGGCGGGCGTGGCGCGATCGCTCAGCCGCGCGCGGTGCCGGTGCGGCGATCGCGCAGCGTCTCGATGGCGTGGATCATCAGCTCGAGCATGCCGCCGATCAGGATGTGGACCAGGCGGGGGCCCGCGGCCTGTCGCCGCGTGGTCAGCGTCAGCGATCCCTCGCCGACCGATCGAACGTGCATGCTCGTGACGGCCATGATCGCGGACAAAGCAGCGCGCGTGCCACGTGCCGCAGGCGGATGCGTGTGTGCCAGCGCGGCGATGCGCCGGCCGGACGCACGGCGATCGTGACGCGGTGGCGCAGCGTCGCGCGCGCGCACGTCAGCGTGCGCGTTCGGCGCGGGCGGCGAGCGGCAGGGTGAACGAGAACTCCGCACCAGCGCCCTTCTTGCTCGCGACCGCGATCCGCCCACCGTGCGCGTCGATGATGCCCTTGACGATCGCGAGGCCCAGGCCGGCGCCGCCCTTCTTGGTCCGGCCGTGCCAGTAGCGATCGAACACGTGCGGCAGCTCCGTGTCGGCGATGCCGGGGCCCTGGTCGCGCACCGCGATCACCGCGTCGCGCTCGTTGCGCTCGAGCGAGATCTCGATCGGCGCGCCGCGGGCGTGCTTGAGCGCGTTGCCGATCAGGTTCCCGAGCGCCTGCAGCACGCGGTCCCGGTCCGCCGACACCAGCGTGGAGCCGTCGGGCAGCTTCGCGGTGATCTTGCCGCCGCTCTCCTTGGCCTGCAGCTCGTGGTCGGCGGTCGCCTGGCGCACGATCGCGGCCGCGTCGACCGTGGCGCGCGCCAGGGTGAGCACGCCGTTCTCGATCGCGCTGGCCTCGAGCAGGTCGGCGATCAGGCGCTCGGCGCGCTGCGACGCGCGGTCGATCGCGCTGAGGTAGCGCAGGGCATTGCCGGTGACCTCGTCGCGCAGCGCCTCGCAGGCCAGGCCGATCGCGTGGAGCGGTCCGCGCAGATCGTGCGACACCACGGCGAGCACGTCGTCGCGGGCCCGCGCGGCCTGGGTCGCCGCGGCGAGCGACCGCGCGGACTCGGCCTCGGCGCGGCCGATCCGGATCGCGAACCGGATGCGCAGCGCGATCCGGCGCGGCGACAGGTCGGCCTTGGGAAAGAAGTCGGTGATCCCGGCGTCGACCGCGGCCCGCAGCAGCTCCTCGTCGTGCTGGCCGGTCACGAGGATCACCGGCGTCAGGTCGCCACGCTCGCGCAGCGTGCGGGTCAGCTCGACGCCGGTGACCCCGGGCAGATCGTGGTCGAGCAGCAGGCAGTCGAACCCCGAGGCGATCAGCGGCATCGCCTCGCCGGCGGTGGTGGCCTCGACGACCTCGGCATCGAGCTCGCTGTGCTCGACGGCGCGGCGTATCGCCAGCCGGTCGACGCGATCATCGTCGACGACCAGCAACCGGATGCGATCGATCATAGCTTGCCCTCGAGCGGCGGCGGCGCGAACTCGGCGACCGACCAGTAGCTGCGCATCGCATCCATGATCTGGCGGAACCGCCCCGGCGCGGCTGGCTTGACGAAGTAGCCCGCGACGCCGAGGCAGAACGCGGCGTCGCGGTCGTGTGGGTCATCGGAGGTGGTCAGGATCACGTTGGGCAGCCGCTTGAGCCGCGGATCGGCGCGCAGCTCCTTGAGCAGGTCGAGGCCCGACATCCGCGGCATGCGAAGGTCGAGCACCACCACCAGGCGCTCGAGCGGCAGTCCGCCCGAACGCAGCAGCTTGAGCGCTTCGATCCCGTCACGCGCGACCGTGATCGAAGCGATCTCTGGTGCCTGGGACAAGGCCCTGTGGACGTTCATCACATCCAGGTCGTCATCTTCCACCAGCAGGAGATGGATCCGCTGCTGCTTCATGATTGCCTGGAGCTACCCCTACTCGGCCTCCCCGGAGTGGCCGGTCGCGGCCCCCGAACCCGGTGGCGATGACGACGCGCCGTGTCCATTGGACGCATGCGACGGCGGGACCGGCGTCGGTGTGCGCGGATGGTTTGCGCTCGCGGACTCGGCCGGCTTCTGCTCGTGGCGCGGCTCCTCGAGCCGGCGGTACAGCGAGCGGCGGTCGATGCCGAGGATGCGCGCGGCGTGGGTCTTGTTGCCGCCGACGGCGTTGAGCACCTGCCGCACGTAGCGGCGCTCCATCTCGTCGAGCGTGATCAGCTCGCCCGGCGATTCGGTGGTGATCACGATCTTGCTCGACTGATGCTCCTGCACCTTGGCGGGCAGGTCGTCCACCGTGATCTCGTCGAGGCGGCACAGCGCGACCGCGCGCTCCATGCTGTTCTCGAGCTCGCGGACGTTGCCGGGCCAGTCGTAGTCCATGAGCAGCCGCGCCGCGGGGCCCGAGATGCCCTGCACCGGCTTGTTGGTGCGCCCGGCGATCCGCTTGAGGAAGTACTGCGCGAGCAGCAGGATGTCGCCGGCCCGGGCGCGCAGCGGCGGCACCGGGATCGCGACGACGTTGATCCGGTAGAACAGGTCCTCGCGGAACCGCTTGTCCTCGACCTCGGTCTCGAGGTCGCGGTTGGTCGCGGTCACGACGCGGGCCTCGAACGGCACCTCCTCGTCGCCGCCGACCGGGCGGACCTTGCGCTCCTGCAGCACGCGCAGGAGCTTGACCTGCATCTCGATCGGCATCTCCCCGATCTCGTCGAGGAAGATCGTCCCCGCCCCCGCCTGCACGAACAGCCCGGCGCGCGACCGCTTGGCGTCGGTGAACGCGCCGCGGACGTGGCCGAACAGCTCGCTCTCGAGCAGCGGCGCCGGCATCGCGGCGCAGTTGACCGCGACGAACGGCTCGTTGGCGCGCGGCGACAGCCGGTGCAGCGCGCGCGCGACCAGTTCCTTGCCGGTGCCGGACTCGCCGGTCACCAGCACGGTCGCATCGCTGTCGGCGACGCGGCGGATCATCTCGATCGTCTCGCGGATCGCCGGGCTGCTACCGGCGATGCCGTCGATCGGCATGTCCTTGTTGACGTCCCGGCGCAGCCGCTGGACCTCGCGCTGGAGCGAGAGGTGCTCGAGGGCGCGCTGCACCGCGATCGCCAGCGCATCGACCTTCACCGGCTTGGTGATGAAGTCGTAGGCGCCGGCCCGGATCGCGGCGATCGCCGTGTCGAGTCCTCCCTGTCCGGTGAGCACGAGCGGCAGCAGATCCGGGTAGCGCTGTCGTAGCTCGACACACAGATCGATCCCGGACATTCCGGACATCTGGACGTCGGTCACGACGACATCAGCTGGGTCGGTCCGCAGGTGCTCGAGGCACTGCTGCGCAGAATTGACGGCATCGACGTCGTAGCCGCGCTTGCGCAGGCTATCGCGCAGGAGCACCGCGGTGTCGTCATCATCGTCGACGATCAGGAGAGGTCATACCTTTCTGCTCCGGGGGAGTCCAGGCACTACCCGGAGCCGGGACGCTCAGACCACTGGCCGACGCCCGGCCACGAAGCTCACCAGCGCCAGGATGAGCGCAACGACGAAGATGATCTTGGCAATACCCGCGGCGCTCGCAGCGAGGCCGAAGAAGCCGAACACCGCCGCGATCAACGCGATGACGAAGAATGCAATGGCCCAGGAAAACATGATTCTCTCCTATGGTTATGCATCTCGACGGTGCAGCGTACATGCCAGTACAATGCCGGATCCTCGGACGAGCTAGATCCGCGAATCAACATCCCCGGCGGCCCCAGAACCGTGCGCTGACGCCCACTGCGCGCTTCGGCACGCTCAGATGCGCGGCTTCGCTCATCTGGCGGTCGGATCATCGACCGCGGGACGCTTCCCGGCGGACGGGGCAGCGGTCGGGGCGCCCTCCGGGGCGCCGCCCGGTGTGTCGATGTCGCGGCGCAACCGCTGGAATTCCCGTGCGAGCCGGGCGAGCTCCTCATCCGGCAGGTCCTCGACGTCGACCAGCCGGTTGCGCGCTGCGTCGACCGCGCGGATCAGCTCATCCAGCTTGAGGTGGATGGCGCGCGCGTCGCGGTTCTGGGTGTTCTGGATCATGAACACCACCAGGAACGTCACCACCGTGGTCCCGGTGTTGATCACCAGCTGCCAGGTATCGGAGTAATGAAAGGTCGGCCCGCACGCCGCCCAGATCACGACGACGAGCACCGCCACCGCGAAGCCGTAGGGCGAGCCGATCGCGCACGATGTCGCGTGTGCCGCGGCGCGGAACGCGTCGCGCATCCTCATGCCGGGGCGACGACGATCTGGTTATGGATGGTCTCGACGCCGCCGGCCACCGCCACGGCATCCTCGATCCGGCGCAGCGAGGCGAGGTCGCCGACCTGGCCGCGCAGCGTGACCAGATCGCGCGTGACCTCGAAGCTGATCCTGGCGGCCTCGGGGCCGAGCGCGGCGAGCGCTTGCTGCACGCGATCGTGGATCTGCTGCTCCTCGGGATCGAGCGCTCGGAAGCCCTCCCGCGCGGCGTGTTCCTGCTCCCGGGTCGGCCGGACCGAGGAGTCGGGGTCGACGACGGTCTTGCGGACGATGTCGTCGTAGGTGTTGGAGTTTCTGGCGGTGGGGCGCGACATGGTCCGATCCTGTGCAGCATGGGTGCCAGGCGGTGGGATCGCAGCGACGGCGCGACCGTGTCGAAGCGACCGAGCGCATTCGCCCGGCGAGCGATGATGCCACAGCGTCCAGACGGGTCCCGCTCGGTAATCATCGGCGCAACTTGGCCAAACTCGAGGCGCCGGCCGACTGGTATCGAGCGTGCAGATGGCCTCCGCATGCTCGACAAGACCGATGAGCTCCGCGATCGAGTCGAAGCTCGGAAGCACCAGCTGCTTTCGAAGTACAACGAGCTCAAGGCCGACTCGCGCCACGAGGCCGCCGAAACGCGGACGCGCGTCAAGGCACGGCTCGACGAGCTCGAGGCGCACCTCAAGGCTGGCTGGGCGAAGGTCAACGACGACGTTCGCACCAAGCTCAACCGCTGGCTGGAGCGCGACGACTAGGTATTGCCTGCGGCCCGTCTGGCGTTCCACCCGCGCCGGAGAGCCGCCCTGACCCCCGCGCGAGCGGGTCCCGCCGGTAGCCTCCCCCAGGTTACCGGCGGTTTTTTTTTGCGCCGGCGCGCACCACGCATGTCGGTGAGCGGCTCACCCGCGGGGCGCGCCGCGACGGAGATCGGTTGCTCCCGCAGATCGCCGGCGCACAATGCGGCAGGGCGCCGGCGGGCCGCGAGCTGGCGGCGCCGCGTGGCGCAAGGCCCCGGCCGACCGCGGTATGATGCGCAGCGATGGCCCAGATCCGGATCGTCGACGACTGGCTTCGCAGCCCGGCGTCGGCGCCGAGTCACTACCGGTCCGTGATGGTGATCGCGGAGAAGTGGGCGGAGCAGCGCGTGCTGATGCGCGCCTACGCCGAGAGCCGCGACCAGCTGCGGCCGACCATCATGCTGCACGGCATCGAGCTCGCGATCGGTCCCGCCGGGCTCGACCTCAACGGGCCGTGGGGGATCCACGTCGGCGACGACCCCGAGGCGCGGGCGCCGCACATCAAGGAGCAGCTCGAGCACGCGGCGCGGCGGATCGCCGGCTCCAAGGGCAATCCGCCGCGGCTCGCCGACGAGGAGCCGACCTTCAACCGCGAGCCGACCGCGAACTGGGCACCGGGGGCGCCGCGCATCATGCCGGCGCGGCCCGACGTGCAGCCGCCGCAGGTCCACTACGTCGCGCAGGCCGGCGCCGCGCGGATCCCGCAGGTCCCCGGGGCCAGCTACGTGCCGTCGATGCAGGCGCAGCATACCGCGGCGCCCGCCGAGGCCGCCACCGCGCCGTCGAACCCCGAGCT
>VBLP01000323.1:0-4570 GCA_005887925.1 Deltaproteobacteria bacterium
GGTCCCGCTGGCCGACCTCGCGCACGTCCGCGACGCGCTCGCCGAGCGGCTTCGCACCGCCAAGCTGGACGCCAACCCGCTCTACATCGATCTCGACGACGCGCCGGCCAAGCCCGATGCCGGGCTCGACGAGCTGCGCGCCAAGTGGCGCGATGCCGCGGCCCGGCTCGACCGCAGCCGGATGGTGTCGGACGACGGCACGCTGCAGCTGGTGATCGTGCGCTCGGCGTTCTCGCGGACCGATGCGACGCGGGTCGAGGCCCTGATGACGGCGATGCGGCGCGCCAGCGACGAGGTCACCGCGGCCAGCCCCGGCGTCACGATCGGGCTCGCGGGCGCGATCGAGGCGACGTCGGTCGAGCACGACGCGCTGGTCCGCGGCGTGATCTGGTCGGGCATCCTCACGGCGCTGCTCGTGCCGCTCGTGCTGGTGCTGTTCTTCCGGTCGGCGCGCCTGTTCCTGATCCTGCTCGGCGTCACGGTGATCGGCACCGCCGCCGCGCTCGGCGCCGCCGCGCTCACCGTCGGCCGCCTCAACGCGGCGACCGCGTTCCTCGGCGCGATCGTCGCCGGCAACGGCGTCAACTACGGGATCTTCCTGATCGCGCGCTACAACACGGCGCGCGCGGAGCTCCCGCCCGAGCCCGCGATGGTGCGCGCGGTCGCCGGCGCGATGCGGCCGACCGCGGTGGCCTCGCTCGGCGCGATGATCGCGTATGGCGCGCTCGCCGCATCGCGCTTCAAGGGCTTCGCCGACTTCGCGGTGATCGGCGCGGCCGGCATGCCGATGTGCTGGATCGCGACGTTCGTGCTCGTGCCGATCCTCGTGCTGCGCCACGCGCCGACGCCGCGCGGCCACGGCCGCGACCTGCTCGCCGAGCTCCAGGCCCGGCTGCTCGGGTTCCGGCACCCCGCGGTGGTGTGCACCGCGGTCGCCGCGCTGTTCACGATCGCGGCGATCGTCTCGTATCGCTACGCCGCGTCGGATCCGTTCGAGTACAACCTGCGAGAGCTCCGCGCCCACAACGCGGCCGCCTCGGAGTCCGAGCGCTGGACCCAGGCGAGCGATCGCGCGTTCGGCCGCGGCGTGTCGGGCGCGACGTACATCGCGGCCGACCGGCTCGACCAGGTGCCGCAGATCGTCGAGGCGCTGCGCGCGATCGATCACGGCCGGCCGCCCGGCGACCGCACGATCGGCGAGGTCCACTCGATCCTCGAGCTGGTGCCGCCCGATCAGCCGCAGAAGCTCGCCGTGCTGGGCGAGATCCACGGCCTGCTCGATGACCCCGCGATCGCGCAGCTGGCGCCCGACGAGCGCGCCGTGATCGACGAGCTCCGGCCGCCGGACCGCGTCGCGGCGTTCGGGCTCGACGCCGTGCCGCCGAGCGTGCTCGGCCCCTTGCGCGAGCGCGGCGGCCACGTCGGCCTGCTGGTGTCGGTGCGGCCCGCGCTGGGCCTGGACGACTATCGCGGCCGCGATCTGATCCGGTTCGCCGCGGCGGTGCGCCGTCTCGAGCTGCCGGACAAGCACGTCGTGACGACCTCGGGGTTCAGCGTCGTGTTCGCCGACATCATCGACGCGATCGCGGGCGACGCGCCGTTCGTCACCGTGCTCGCCGCCGCGGGGCTGCTCGTGATGGTCGTGCTCGCCGGCGGCGGTCGGCGGCGCGCCGCGGCCACGCTGTCGGCCACCGCGGTCGGGGCCGCCGGGCTGGTCGCGGCCTGCGCGGTGATCGGGATCCGCGTCAACTTCCTGGACTTCATCGCGCTGCCGATCACGCTCGGGCTCGGCGTCGACTACGCGATCAACGTCGCGCATCCCCAGGGCAGGAGCGGCGATGCACGCGCGATCCTGCGCTCGGCCGGCTCGTCGGTGTTCGTGTGCTCGCTGACCACGATGATCGGCTACGGCTCGCTGCTGGTCTCCGACAACCTCGCGATCCGCTCGTTCGGCGTGGTCTCGCTGCTCGGGGAGGCGTGCACGGTGATGGCGGCGCTGATCGTCGTGCCCGCGGTGCTGATGGTGGGCCGGCCGGGCGCGAGCAACGCGGCGGTCGCGACCGCGGCGCGCGCGGCGTGACACGGCGGCGGAGGCCGCTCAGCTCGCGGGAGGATCGGGCGTGGGCTCGCGCAGCCGGTAGCCGACGCCGGCCTCGGTCAGGAGCCACTGCGGCCGCGCCGGATCGACCTCGATCTTGCGGCGCAGCGCGCCCATGTGGACGCGCAGGTAGTGGACCTCGTCGACCGCGTTGGGCCCCCAGATCTCGCGCAGCAGCTGGCGATGGGTGAGCACCCGGCCGGGCTGACGCGCGAGCTCGAGCAGCAGCCGGAACTCGATCGGGGTCAGGTGGACCTCGTGGCCGGCGACGGTGACGGTGTGGCGCGGCTGATCGATCTTGATCGGGCCGACCTCGATGACGTCGGGCGCCGGGGTGCCGCCGCCGCGGCGCAGCACGACGCGGATCCGCGCGAGCAGCTCGCTGGCGCCGAACGGCTTGGTCAGGTAGTCCTCGGCGCCGGCGTCGAGCGCGGTGACCTTGTCGCCCTCCTGGCCGCGCGCCGACAGCACGATCACCGGCGGGCGCGTGTCGGCCGGGAACCGGCGCAGCACGGTCAGGCCATCGCCGTCGGGCAGGCCGAGGTCGAGCAGGATCACCGCGGGGTGGACCCGGTCGATCGCGTCGATCGCCTCGGCGATGGAGCCGGCCTCGGCGACGGTGTGGCCGTGCCCGGCGAGCGTGGTGCGCAGGAACCGCCGCAGCTGCAGATCATCGTCGACGACCAGGATCGTGCTCACGGCGCCTCCGTCGGGGTCAGGGCATCGCGCGGCGCCGGCTCGGCGCCGGTGCGCACGGGCAGGATCGATAGCTCGTCGAGCGGCGGGCGCATGGCGTCCGGGTGATCGGCGGGGAGATCGACCCGGAACCGCGCGCCGCCGCCCGGCATGTTCTCGACGCCGACCCGGCCGCCGTGGGCCTCGACGATCGCGCGGACCACCGCGGGCGTTCGAGGCGCGCACGAACTTGTCGAACAACGTCGAGGCGAGCTCGGGCGGGATGCCGCGACCGTGGTCGATGACATCGAGGACGATCGCGGCTCCTTCGCGGCGCGCGCGCAGCTCGAGCGGCGGTGCGCCGTGCTTGATCGCGTTGTCGATCAGGTTGATCAGCACCTGCTCGAACAGTATCGGATCGACCGGGATCACCAGATCGGCGGGAACGTCGAGATCGACCTTCCAGCCGCCGATCGCGCCTTCCATCCGCGTGAGTGCGGCGCCGACCAGCTCCTCGACCGGGATCAGCTCGCGGCTCGGGATCAGGCCGCTCTCGACGCGAGTCAGCTGCAAGAGGTTGGCGAGCACCCGCTCGAGCCGCCGCGCATCGTCGACGATCTGGTTCAGCAGCTCGCGGCGCGCGGCGCCCGGCAGGCGATCCTCGTCGTCGCGCAGCGTGGTCGCCGCGCCGGTGATCACCGCGAGCGGCGTGCGCAGGTCGTGCGACACGGCCGAGAGCAGCGCGTTGCGCATCTCCTCGGTGCGGACCCGCAGCGTGGCCTCGCGGGCCTGCTCGGCGAACTTGACCCGGCCGAGCGCCAGCCCGGCCTGGCGCGCGATCGCCTCGATCAGCGGCACCGCCGCGCCGCCGCGCCGCCGCGGGTCCTGCTTGGCCTGGACCGCGATCACGCCGACCGCGTCGTCGCCCGACAGGAGCGGCACGGCGAGGATGTGCGCGCCTGGCAAGGTATCGGTCCCGCGGCCCGCCGCCTGCTTGTGCTCGAACGCCCAGCGCACCACGGCCAGCTCCTGGGGCGCGAGCGGCATCAGGCCGGCGACCGCGGTCAGCGCACCCGGCTCCTCGGGATCGGGGACCAGCACCGCCGCCGACACCGGGAACGACGCCTCGAGGTGCTCGACCGTCACTGCTGCGGCGTCCGGCGGCGTGAGCGCCGCGGCGATGTCGCGGGTGAACGCCAGCAGCGCGGCGGTGTGGCGCTCGCGGATCAGCGCGTCGCGCTCCTGCCGGCGCAGCCGCGTGGTCAGCGCGCTGATCGCGAGCCCGGCGCCGAACATGACCCCGAACGTCATGAGGTAGCGGAGATCGGAGACCGCGAAGGTGTACTTCGGCGGCACGAAGCAGAAGTCGAACGCGGCGACCGCGAGCGACGCGGCGACCAGCGACGGGCCGCGTCCGGCGAGCGACGCCAGCGTGATCGCGATCAGGTAGAGCATCGTGATCTCGGCGATCGTCGCGTAGTTCGCGAGCGCCATGCCGAGCGCGGTGGTCACCGCGATCGCGAGCACCGCCCAGCCGTAGGCCCAGGCGCCGGGGTGCTCGCGCGGGATCACCGACGGCGGCGGCGGCCTGCCCTCGTCCAGCGGTGCGATCACGTGGATCTCGATCGGACCCGAGCCGCGGATCAGCGCGTCGAGCAGGCTGCCGCGCACCAGGTCGCGCCAGCGCGCGTGGGTCGGCTTGCCGGCGACGATCCGCGTCACGTTGGACTTCTGCGCATGCTCGAGCAGCACGCCGGCCACCGTGGCCCCGGCGAGCCGCACGACCTCACCGCCGAG
>VBLP01000323.1:4673-13126 GCA_005887925.1 Deltaproteobacteria bacterium
GATGCGCTCGGCCGCCGGCCACGGCGACGAGATGCCGTGCTGCTTGCGGTACGCGAGCACCTCGGCGTCGACCCGCGCCGCCGTGCGCCGCAGCGCGAGCTCGCGCAGCGCGAGCAGGTTGCCCTTCTGGAAGAAGTTCTGGACCGCGCGCTGGGCCTGCTCGGGGACGTAGACCTTGCCCTCGGCGAGCCGCTCGAGCAGCTCGTCGGGCGAGATGTCGACCAGCTCGATCTCGTCGGCGCGCTCGATCAGCACGTCGGGCACGGTCTCGCGTACCCGGATCCCGATGATCTGCTGGATCACGTCGGACAGGCTCTCGATGTGCTGGACGTTGACCGTGGTGTGGACGTCGATCCCGGCGTCGAGCAGCTCGAGCACGTCCTGCCAGCGCTTGACGTGCTTGCTGCCGGGCGCGTTGGTATGGGCGAGCTCGTCGATCAGGATCCGCGCCGGCTTGCGGGCGAGCGCGGCGTCGAGATCGAGCTCGGTCAGCGGGACGCCGCGATGGTCGATCACGCGGCGCGGGATCACCGGCAGGCCGGCGACCAGCTCCTCGGTCTCGGGCCGGCCGTGGCTCTCGACGATGCCGATCACGACGTCGTCGCCGTCGGCGCGCGACCGCCCCGCCTCCTGCAGCATCGCGTAGGTCTTGCCGACCCCGGGTGCGGCCCCGAAGAAGATCTTCAGCCGCGCGCGGGCCGCGCGGGTCTCCTCGGCCTTGACGCTGGCGAGCAAGGCATCGGGATCGGGGCGGTTGTCGCGGTCTCTATCCATTCGGCTTGGAGGGCCCGAAGCGGTCGTCGAGGGCCCGGTTCAAGAGTAGGACATTCACCCGGGGCTCGCCCAGGATGCCGAGCGTCCGGCCCTCGAGGTGGTCGTCGACGAGCTTCCTCACCGCGTCCGCCGGCTGGCCGCGCAGCCGGGCGACCCGGCCGACCTGGTAGTACGCCGCGGCCGGCGAGATGTGGGGATCGAGGCCCGAGGCCGACGAGGTCACCAGATCGACCGGCACCGGCTGGGTGTTGGTCGGATCCGCGGCGCGCAGCGCATCGATGCGATCCTTCGCGCTCCGGGCCAGCGTCTGGTTCGGCCCGAGCTGGCCCCTGTCGTTGACAAACCCCGACGGCCCCAGGTTGGTGCCGGTCGAATTCGAGGCGTCGTAGTTGGCCTCGGCGGTCAGCCTGCTCCAGAAGTACGCCGGGTTGTCGAACGGCTGGCCGATCAGCTCGGAGCCGACGACGTGGCCGTCCCGGTCGCGGATCAACGAGCCGGTTGCCTGGTGCGGAAACACCACGGCGGCGATCCCGTCCATCACCAGCGGATAGACGAAGCCGCAGAGCACGGTGAACACGGCGAGCGAGACGAGCGCAGGACGGATGGTTTCCTTCACGGCGGCTCCTTCACGCCAGGCCCAGGCCCGACAGGATGAGGTCGATCAGCTTGATGAACGGGAACGGCAGGAGCAGGCCGCCGACGCCGTAGATCAGGAGGTCGCGGCGCAGGGTCACCGCCGCGGGAGCCGCGCGCACCGTGAGGCCGCGCAGCGCGAGCGGGATCAGCGCGATGATGATCAGCGCGTTGAAGATCACCGCGGAGAGCACCGCGCTGGCCGGCGACGACAGCCGCATGATGTTGAGCGCCTCGAGCTGCGGGTAGGTCCCGACGAACGCCGCGGGGATGATCGCGAAGTACTTCGACACGTCGTTGGCGATCGAGAACGTGGTCAGCGCGCCGCGCGTCATCAGCATCTGCTTGCCGACGGTGACCACCTCGAGGAGCTTCGTCGGGTTCGAGTCGAGGTCGACCATGTTGCCGGCCTCCTTGGCCGCCTGCGTGCCGCTGTTCATCGCGACCGCGACGTCGGCCTGGGCGAGCGCCGGCGCGTCGTTGGTGCCGTCGCCGGTCATCGCGACCAGGTGGCCCTTCTCCTGGTAGTCGCGGATCATCGTCAGCTTGTTCTCCGGCGTGGCCTCGGCGAGGAAGTCGTCGACCCCGGCCTCGGCGGCGATCGCCGCGGCGGTCACCGGATTGTCGCCGGTGATCATCACCGTCCTGATGCCCATCCTGCGCATCTCGCCGAAGCGGTCCTTGATCCTGTCCTTGACCACGTCGGCGAGCTGGACCACGCCGAGCACGTGGCCGCCGTCGGCGACCACCAGCGGCGTCGCGCCGCGCCTGGCGACGTTGTCGACCGCGGCGCGGACATCGGCCGGCAGGCCGGCGCCCGGGCGATGCGGATCGCCGGTGGTCGCGACGTGCCTGGCGATCGCGTCGCTCGCGCCCTTTCTGATCGTGCGGCCGTCGAAGTCGACGCCGCTCATCCGGGTCTGCGCGGTGAACGGCACCGGCCTGGCACCCTCGGGCACGTTGATCGCCCGGCCGAGCTTGCCGATGCCGAGCACGACGATGCTCTTGCCCTCGGGCGTGTCGTCGGACAGCGACGCCATCACCGCGGCCTCGGCGAGCTGGGCCTCGGTGACGCCGGTCGCCGGGAAGAACGCGGTCGCCTGGCGGTTGCCGTGGGTGATCGTGTCGGTCTTGTCGAGCAAGAGCACGTCGACGTCACCGGCGGCCTCGACCGCGCGGCCGCTGGTCGCGATCACGTTGGCCTGGATCATGCGGTCCATGCCGGCGATGCCGATCGCCGAGAGCAGCCCGCCGATCGTCGTCGGGATCAAGCATACCAGCAGCGCGACCAGCACGGTCAGGGTCACCGTGTGCGCGGTGCCGCCGGCAGCCGCCATCTCGCGCGCGGCGAACACGCCGAACGGATACAGCGTGACCGTGACCAGCAGGAACACGATGGTCAGGCCGGCGAGCAGGATGTCGAGCGCGATCTCGTTGGGCGTCTTCTTGCGCTTGGCGCCCTCGACCATCGCGATCATCCGGTCGAGGAAGCTCTCGCCGGGCCTGGCGCTGATCTGGATGATCAGCCAGTCCGACAGCACGGTGGTGCCGCCGGTCACCGCGCTGCGATCGCCGCCGCTCTCGCGGATCACCGGCGCGCTCTCCCCCGTGATCGCGCTCTCGTTGACCGACGCGACGCCCTCGAGGATGTCGCCGTCGCCGGGAATGATCTGGCCGGCCTCGACCAGCACGATGTCGCCGGGCCGGAGCTGCGACGACGGCTTGTCTTGCCGGTGCGCATCGCGCCGGGCCGCGGACAGTACGACCGCGGGCACGTCCTTGCGCGCCTTGCGCAGGGCGTCGGCCTGGGCCTTGCCGCGGCCCTCCGCCATCGCCTCGGCGAAGTTGGCGAACAGCACGGTGAACCACAGCCACACGCTGATCGCGGCGATGAACCCGGGGCTGGCGTCCCCCGCCTGGGTGACGAGCGCGTGGAAGAACAGGATCGTGGTGAAGGCGCTACCGATCTCGACGACGAACATGACCGGGTTGCGGATCATGCGGCGCGGATCGAGCTTGCCGAACGCGTCGCGGATCGCGCGGCGAACGATGGCCGGGTCGAACAGCGGCCGGGCGGTGACGCGAGGATGGATCGACATGGTTCACGCTCCCGTCATGGATGGAGCACCAGGTGCTCGACGATCGGGCCGAGCGCCAGCGCGGGGACGAACGACAGGGCGCCGACCAGCAGCACCACGCCGACCAGCAGCACCACGAACAGCGGGCCGGTCGTCGGCAAGGTCCCCGACGACGGCGGCACGATCTTCTTCTTCGCCAGCGAGCCAGCGATCGCCAGCGTCGGCAGGATGATCCAGTAGCGCGCGACCCACATGCAGATGCCGCCGGCCGTGGCGTAGAACGTGCCGCTCGCGGTCAGGCCACCGAACGCCGAGCCGTTGTTGTTGCCCTGCGACACGAACGCATACAGCACCTCGGAGAACCCGTGCGGGCCGTGGTTCGAGAGCGCCTTGGTGTAGGTCTCGTCGACCAGACACGCGAACGCGGCCCCGAGCAGCACCGCGGCGACCGGCACCAGGATCGCGAACGACGCCATCTTCATCTCGTAGGCCTCGATCTTCTTGCCCAGGAACTCCGGCGTCCTGCCAACCATGAGGCCCGCGATGAACACTGCGACGATCGCGAAGATCAGGAGGCCGTACAGTCCCGAGCCCACGCCGCCGAACGACACCTCGCCGAGCGCCATCAGGAAGATCGGCGACATCCCACCGAGCGGCGTGTAGCTGTCGTGCATCGAGTTGACCGAGCCGTTGGACGCGGCGGTCGTCGTCGTCGACCACAGCGCCGAGGCCGAGATCCCCAGCCGCGCCTCCTTGCCCTCCATGTTGCCGCCGGGCTGCAGCGCCGATGCCTGCGCGTCGACCGACAGCGACGACAGCGCGGGGCTGGGTTGCTGCTCCTGCTGCAGGGTCAGCGCGACGAACGGCACCAGCAGGATCGCCATCGTCACCAGCAGCGCGATCCCTTGCTTGCGCGAGCCGATCATCCGCCCGAACGTGAAGCACAGCGCACCCGAGATCAGCAGGATCGAGAGGCACTCGACGAAGTTCGACAGCGGCGTCGGGTTCTCGAGTGGATGCGCCGACTTGACGTTGTAGTAGCCGCCGCCGTTGGTGCCGAGCTGCTTGATCGCGACCTGCGAGGCGACCGGACCGACCGCGATCGGCTGGTTGATCACAGGGGGACTTTCCCGTCCCCCCTGGTCCGGCGAAGCCGGCCCATTCACCCCTCCGCGCGTCGCGTCGCGCGGTTGATCATCCACCGGCGAAACGATCGTGCCCGGCCTGGCATCTGCCGGCGGCGTCCCCGGCTGCGCATCGAGCAGCGCCGCGGTCTCCTTGCCGTCGGTGGTCTGCGGCACACCCTGCTGGACCAGGAACACCGCCAGCACGATCGACAGCGGCAGCAGGATATAGAGCGTCGGCCGCGTGAGATCGACCCAGAAGCTGCCGACGGTGTCGGCGTGCCTGCGCGTGAAGCCGCGGATCAGCGGGATCAGCACGGCCATGCCGGTCGCTGCCGAGACGAAGTTCTGCACGCCGAGCGCGGCAGACTGGACCAGGTGGCTCATCGTGCTCTCACCGCCGTAGGCCTGCCAGTTCGTGTTGGTGCCGAAGCTGACCGCGGTGTTGAACGCGACGCGGGGATCGACATTCGCCAGCCCGTTCGGGTTCTCGGGCAGGTGGGCCTGCATCCGTTGCAGGAGATACACGACGACGATGCCGAGCAGGTTGAACACCATCGCGGCGATCGCGTACTGCTTCCACGATTGCTCCTGGTCGGGCTTGATCCCGAACAGCCGGTAGAACAGCCGCTCCACCGGGCCGAGCACGCGCTGGGCGAACGTGGCCTGACCGGTGTAGACCCGCGCCATGTACGCGCCGAGCGGGATGCCCAGCGCGACCAGCACGATGGCATAGAGGATGATCTGGCCGATGCCGGTGGCAGTCATTGCAGTTTCTCCGGCTTGAACAGCGCGACGAACAGATACACGAGGAGCCCGACGGACAGGATCCCGGCGAGCCAGAACAGGGTGGTCACGGAGTCATCTCCTCTTCCGCTTCTCGGGCTCACAGCCGGTCGAAGAACCGGATCATCGCGATCGAGGTCACGAACAGGATGGCGGTCAGGATCAAGTAGAGTAGGTCGAACATCGGGTCTCCTAGAACCAGGCAGTCACTCCGGGCTGACAGCGTCCCGCGGGTCGGGGCTGGGAACGAGGGTCGACATGAGCGCGCCCGTAGGTAGCGCGGCCGGGATCAACGTCGCCTCAAGACCGCGCCCAGTTCGCATCAAGCTGTCCTGCACGGACATTGCAGATGCAGCCACCATGCCCACGCCGTCGTCCCGAATAAATATTCCGTAAAGATCGAGTCATCGTGCAAACATGTGTGTGCCCGCCTCGCGACGTGCCTGTCATGACCACCTCTCGCGCCGGCCCGCGATTCGCGCAGCGTTTGCGGACGCGACGAGCGAGCACCACGAGATCGCACAGCTGCGCAGTTCGAGACGCACAACGAATGATGTCTCCTTGACGCGATCTTGAGCCTGACTTGCCGGTTGCTTGACACGGGGTGCGTTAAGGAGTTCCGCCCCATGTTGAACAACCTGGTCTCGCGCAATCTCGTGTGGCTGGTGTCGCTCGTCGCGCTCGGTGGTCGTGCAGCGGCGCAGCCAGCTCCCGCAACCTCCCCGCCCCCACCTGCGGGCTCGACCACCGCTCCCGCAGCACCGGCCGCATCCACCGCCGAAGCGCCGGCGCCCGTGGCCAGCCCCGATGAGGAACAGGATCCGTTCACGTTTGCCGATTTCACCTGGCAGAGCGGCAATGCTCGCACCAAGGATTCCTTCCTCGGCAACAAGTACTTCACCGGCGAGTTCCGGCTCGACGACGTGTTTCACTACAGCTTCAACCACCCCAAGGACGACACGATCGGGGGCTCGACCGAGGCCTGGCGCCATGGCGAGAACCAGGTCACACAGCTCGGCATCGGCGGCGACCTCCACGTCGACCGCGTGCAGGGCCGGCTGATGACCCAGTTCGGTCAGCTGGCAACGACGACCCCGCGCAACGACGCCAGCCCCGGCCGCGGCCAGTGGCAGCTCGACAACATGTACCGCTACATCTCCGAGGCGTACGGCGGCTATCACTTCGGCGACCCGCACCGCGGCGTCAACCTCCAGGCCGGTATCTTCCTGAGCTATGTCGGCCTGTGGAGCTACTACAACTTCGACAACTGGACGTACCAGCCCTCGTACGTGTCGTCGAACACGCCGTGGTTCTTCAGCGGCGTACGGTTGCAGTGGTTCCCGACCGACCGGCTGAAGATCGAGCCCTGGCTGATCAACGGCTGGCAGTCGTACGGCCGGTTCAACTCGTGGCCCGGTTTCGGAGGCCAGATCCGCTGGTCACCGACCGGCGACATCATCCTGATCTTCAACCAGTACGCGCTCGGCACCGACGTCCTCGGCGATCCGGACCGCCACCGCTTTCACACCGACGAGTCGATCCAGTACAAGTGGTACGAGAACCCGAGAGGCCCGATCACGCGGGTCGCGACCACGCTGACGCTGGACGCGGGTTGCGAGGCGGGCGGCGCGGTGTCATGCACCGGTGGCAACAAGCCGGCCCAGTACTTCGTCGGCTTCATGGCCTACCTCCGAGGCTGGTTCGGCGAGCAGTTCGCCGCGACGGTCGGCGGCGGTGCGATCAAGAATCCGGGCCGCTACCTCGTGCTGCTGCCGCCGATCAACGGCGCGACCGCGTTCTCCGGCACGCCGTACTTCACCGAGAACCCCGGTGATCCGTGGACGTCGTGGGATACCCAGCTGACGTTCGATTACATGCCGAGCCAGTTCTTCACGCTCCGCGCCGAGTTCACGTATCGCCACGCCAGCGTGCCGTACTTCAGCGGACCCGAGGGCATCACGCCGCCCGGCGGCAACCAGAACGCGCCCGGCTCGATGGTGACCGACGCGATGGGCAACGTCACCTGGAGGCCCGATCTCGTGCAGAACGAGCCGCGCTTCACCCTCGCGCTCGAGGTCAAGTTGTGACGATGACCGCCGCCGGGAGGGCGCGGGCCACGGCATGGTCGTCGACGCACGCTCGCCTTTGGCTACATCGCGTGGCCAACGAACGCGTCATCGAGATCGCGATGCAGCTCGCGCTGTGAGCCCGCCGACCGCGATCGCGCTCAGAAACAGGAAGAGCCGAGGCAGGAAGACGCCGCCGGTCAGCTCGGCGATCGCGCCGAGCAGGCCGATGACCAGGAAGGCTCGAGCGAGACCGCGGTCGACGTCAGGAGACCACCGGGAAGATACAGCCGCGGCACGAGGAGAGGACATGACGACTCCAGCGCGTCGATCGCGCACAGACCAGAGTAGCTGTCCCGCTATCAATACCCCGGAAACTCCGCCTAAAGTTCTCGTCAACAGTCCTCCATGGCGTCCGGGCGAACGCCGCTCGTGGTCACCAGGTCCGCGCGAGCAGGAACCGAATCGCCACGCTTGCATGTGCTCGGTCCGCTGAGAAGGCGCTACACTCGGGGAGTTCAGGTCCATTCATGCTCGGTATCGACATCGCGCTGCTGGTCGGGGGCGCCGCCTTGCTGGTGATCGCGGCCGCTGCGGTCGGCGGGCGCCTCGGATCGCGGCTCGAGGCGCGCCGGCGCCGGTTGCAGGGCGCGCACAACGCCGAGCAGGAGAAGCAGCACCTCGAGGAGCTCTGCACCGTGTGCGGCACCTCGATCGATCCATCGAACGACGTATGGGACGCCGGCCGCTGGTGGCACAAGGCGTGTTATCGAGAAGCAATTCGCTAGGAGAACGTCATGCAGAAATACCGATTGATTGCGGCGAGCGTGGCAGGTGTCGTGGTCCTCATCGTGGCCGTCCTGCTCGTCGCGTCGCTCACCACCATTCACCCGGGCCACGTCGGCGTGTCGGTGCGGAAGTGCGGTGGCGGCGGGGTGTCGTCGGACCCGATCCCGACCGGCTACTACTGGCGCAGCCTGTTCTGCGAGGAC
>VBLP01000324.1:0-9273 GCA_005887925.1 Deltaproteobacteria bacterium
CCAGAGGCTGCCGCAGCGCACCGCGTCGCCGTGCTTGAACAGGTGGCTCTGGACCCGCTGCTCCTGAAAGTAGACACCGTTGGCCGAGGACAGGTCCTCGAGGACGTAGCCGCCGCCGCCCCAGAACACGCGCGAGTGGTGGCGCGACACCATCGCATCATCGGTGCGGATCGCGCAGTCCATGGCGCGGCCGATCCTGATCTCGGCCGAGGTGAGGTCGAGCGAACCCTCGATGCCCTGAGCATCGCGCCAGAGGAGCCGGGCCACGTGTCCAAAAAAGGTAAGCCAGGCCGGCGAGATCCACAAGTTCGCTACTGGGGATCAGACCACCGTGGTAAGTGAGCGCCATGTGCGGCGTCTTCGGCATCCACGGCCATGACGAGGCGGCGAACATCGCCTATCTCGGCATGCACGCACTCCAGCACCGCGGCCAGGAATCGGCCGGGCTGGTGGCGGTGGACGATGGCCGGCTCCGGAGGCACGCGGCGATGGGCCTGGTTTCGGACGCTTTCAACCGCGAGACGCTGGCCAGGTTGCCAGGTGTCACGGCGATCGGTCACGTTCGTTAGTTCGCCGGCGGCCAGCTGGCGATCGCGCACAACGGCAACCTGGTGAATGCGCAGGAATTGCGGACGGAGCTGGAGGCGCAGGGGTCGATCTTCCAGACCAGCAGCGACACCGAGGTCATCGTCCACCTGATGGCGCGGGCGCGCGAGGCCGACGTGCTCGGCCGGCTGGTCTCGGCGCTGCGCCGGGTGCGCGGCGCGTACTCGCTGGTCTGCCTGACCCACGACGCCCGGATGATCGGCGTCCGCGATCCGCATGGCTTCCGGCCGCTGGTGATCGGCCGGCTGAAGGATGCGTTCGTGCTGTCGAGCGAGACCTGCTCGTTCGACCTGATCGAGGCCGAGTTCATCCGCGAGGTCGAGCCCGGCGAGATCGTGGTGATCGACAAGAGCGGGATGACGTCGCGCCGGCTGCCCGAGATCGCGCCACCGGCGTTCTGCGTGTTCGAGCACGTGTACTTCGCCCGGCCGGACAGCTTCCTGAACGGCAAGTCGGTGTACCGGGTGCGCGAGAAGCTCGGCCGGCGGCTGGCGCAGGAGGCGCCGGTGGCGGCCGACGTCGTGATCCCCGTGCCGGACTCCGGCCTCCCGGCGGCGATCGGCTACGCCAACGAGAGCAAGCTGCCGTTCGAGATGGGCCTGATCCGCTCGCACTACGTCGGCCGCACCTTCATCGAGCCGCAGGACTCGATCCGGCACTTCGGCGTGCGGCTCAAGCTGTCGGTCGTGCGGTCGATCGTCGACGGCAAGCGCGTGGTGGTCGTCGACGACTCGCTGGTGCGCGGCACGACATCGCGCAAGATCGTCAAGATGCTGCGCAACGCCGGCGCCCGCGAGGTCCACCTGCGGATCGGCGCGCCGCCGCCGACGCACCCGTGCTTCTACGGCATCAACACGCCCAACCGCAGCGAGCTGGTCGCCGCGTCGCACACCGTCGAGGAGATCGGCCGCTACGTCACGTGCGACTCGATCGCGTACCTGTCGCACGAGGGCATGATGGCGGCGGTGGCGGCCGATCGCGGCGGGAGTGCCAGTGGGGGTGGATATTGCTCGGCCTGCTTCACGGGCAAGTATGCGGTACCACTTGGAAGCCCGGACCTTGTCCAGCTGCGGCGGGCCAGGGTATAGCCAGCGTATGGGATTGGAAGCTGTCGATGTTCGCGCCGTGCGCGCGCAGCTGAAGGAGCTCGGGCAGAAGGTCTCCGAGCTCCGGAGGTTACTTTGACGTCGAACACAAGCGTCTGAAGATCGAGGAGCTCGACTCGATCGCCGCGCGGCCGACGTTCTGGGAGGATCAGAAGAAGGCGCAGGTGGTGCTGCGCAGCAAGAAGGAGCTCGAGTCGATCGTCGGCGGCTACGACGCGCAGGTCCGCGCGCTGTCCGATGCCGAGGTCCTGCTCGAGCTCGCCGAGGAGGCCAACGACGAGGCCTCGGCGCGCGAGGTCGAGTCCAGCGTCGCGGCGGTGCGCAAGGCGCTCGACGACATCGAGTTCAAGCGCATGCTGTCGGGCGAGCTCGACGGCGGCGGTGCGATCGTGCAGGTCGCGGCCGGCGCCGGCGGCGTCGACGCCGCGGACTGGGCGCAGATGCTGATGCGCATGCTGATCCGCTACGCCGAGCGCAAGGGCTGGAAGATCGAGGTGCTCGACGAGACGCCGGCCGAGGAGGCCGGGATCAAGGGCGCGACGTTCACGGTATCCGGCGACTACGCGTACGGCCTGCTCAAGGCCGAAGACGGCGTGCACCGCCTGGTCCGGGTCTCGCCGTTCGACGCCAACGGGCGGCGCCAGACCTCGTTCGCGGCGGTCCGGGTCACGCCCGACATCGACGACGACATCCAGGTCGACATCAACGAGGTCGACCTCAAGATCGACACCTACCGCGCCGGCGGCGCGGGCGGCCAGCACGTCAACAAGACCGACTCCGCCGTGCGGATCACGCACCTGCCGACCAAGATCGTCGTGCAGTGCCAGAACGAGCGCAGCCAGCACTCGAACAAGGCCAGGGCGATGAAGCTCCTGCGCGCCCGGCTCTACGACTACGAGCTCGCCAAGCGCGAGGCCAAGGCCGCCGAGGACGCCAAGGGGCGGCTCGACGTCGAGTGGGGCTCGCAGATCCGCAGCTACGTGCTGTTCCCCTACCAGCAGGTCAACGATCACCGCACCGAGATCAAGACCTCGGACGTCGACGGCGTGCTCGACGGCGACCTCGACGACCTGATCCGCACCTACCTGCTCAAGGCCGCCGACAAGCCGAAGAACTGACCCCGTGGCACGTGGCCGGCCGAGGTGTGCCTCGGCGATCGCGGCGCGCTGACAGTCACAGCGGGGTGGCGCTGGCCAGGAGCGCGGTCAGCTCCTCGGTCGACTTGCCGGCGCCCACGATCCGCTCGCCGGCGACGAACATCGTGGGCAGCGAGCGGACGCCCGCCGCGCGGACCTCGGCGATCTCGGCGTCGACGCGCGCCTGGGCCCGCGGCAGGTCCCGGCGGTAGCGATCGAGGTCGCAGCCGACGCCGGCGGCGAGCTTCTCGCAGCCGTCCGGGGTCAGCTCGTCGGGAGCCGCGGTGAACAGCGCGGCCGCCATCGCGTCACCCTTGCCCTGCGCGTCGGCGCAGCAGTAGGCGAGCGCGGCCGTCATCGCGTGCGGGTGGTTGCGCAGCGGCAGCATCTTGCGCACCATCCGCACGGGCGCCTTGACCTGGGCGACCGCGGCCTCGAGGCGGGTCTGCATCCGGCGGCAGAACGGGCACTCGAAGTCGACGACCTCCACGACGGTGGCGACCCCGGGGACCTGCGCGGCCTGGACGAACGCGGGCGCGGCGTCCGACGGCGGCGGCGGCGGCGCGCCGTGCGGCCACAGCGCGAGGCCGGCGAGGACCGCCAGCACCGCGGGCAGCGTGGCGAGGCCGCGCGCGATCGAGAACCGCAGCGCACCCGCGCCGGCGAGCACGGCGAGCGCATACGCGATCGCGGCCGGGTCGGCGATCATGCACAGCTTGCACCACGCGCCGATCGCGAACGCCTGCACGCCGATCAGCGCGACGGCCACCGCCGCACCGGCGATCGCCAGGGCGCGGCGCAGCCGCGGCGCATCGACGAACCCGAGCACGACGGCGGCGAAGAAGAACACCACGCCGAGCACCGGCATCGGCACGCCGAGCGGCCGCGCCCAGGCCGACTCGCGGACGGTGGCGCAGCCGGTCTCGGCGCAGAACGTCGCGGCCGCGGCGAAGTCGTCGATCAAGCTCGCGATGCTCGCGGCGAGCCCCACCACTGCGATCGCGAGCGAAAGCACGGACAGCCGAGGACGCATCGCGGGGGAAACCGGCCGGGCCGGCAGGCGCATTCCCGGACCGCGGTCCGGGTCTGCTCACTCCTTGCTACCGGTGAAGCCGGTCGTGAACTTGAGCTCGGCGGCGGCGAGCAGCGCGCGGGTGTCGCCGTCGGGCGCGGTCCCGGCGAACAGGCAGCCGCCGGCGTAGCCGATCGTGACCAGGCCGGCCTGCATCGCGGTCGCCTCCCAGGCGCCGGCGGCCTTGCCGGAGGTGACCAGGTCGGCGTCGGCGATGGAGTAGCCGAGCATCGCGCAGTTGAAGCCGTTGGTGACCACGCCACCGCCGAGGTAGAGCCGGAACGAGTCGCCGGCCTCGCCGATCACGCCGAATGCCGGATTGGTGTGGAGCGTGATGTCACCGCCGCAGATCAGGTCGCAGTTGGGATTGCTCGTGCCGGCGCCGCAGGTGCCGGGCGCGGGCTGCGTCAGGGTACGGTCGCACTGCGCGGTCGGCAGATCGACCACCATCTGGTGCTGGTGCATGACATCGCGCTGCTCGATCACGACCTGGTTCGGCCACGCCTCGCCGGGACAGACGATGTCGGGCCGGCTGCAGTCGAGGTTGAACGTGTACGGTCGGCCCTGGTGGGTGATCGTGAAGCTGCCGCCGCCGGCGCCGAGCTCGTGGCTGTACACCGCGCCGCCGATCTTGCCAGGTGCCGCGGACGTCGGGCGCGGGCGACGTCGAGCCGGCCGCGCAGCCATCGCCCTTGGCGCCCATCAGGAACGGCAGCGCGGGGAGGGCGAGCAGGGCGAGAGACAGGGTGTGGCTTCGCATGCCCCGACCTGTTTCAAGCGCCGGACCATGCCGGGCCGTCGCCGGAACCGTCGAAACCGCCGGTTCACCGGGCGATCGCTGTGGGAATTCGCGGCGTCAACCGGCGGTCACGTCGCCCGCGATTCACGCCGCGATCGCCGCCGGCGGGAGGCATGGAGGAGCCAGGCGCGACCGGGTCGCATCCGGCGATCTCGGACCGGCGCTCGCGGCCCCGGTCAGCGGTGGGCGTTGAGCCACTGCTTGAGGTCGGCGGCGTCGCTGGAGGACTCGGGGAGATCGGCCAGCGCGGCGCGGGCCAGGGCGCGCGCGCGATCGCGCTGGCTCGGCCACAGGAGCTTGGCGAGCGCGGTCTGGAGCCGCGGCTTGTCGACCGCCGCGGTGCCGGGCGGCTGCTGCAGCGCCTCCTCGAGCATGGCGCGGGCGTCGGGGTCGTGGACCTGGGCGGCCAGCAGGGCGCCCTCGGCGAGCGCCGACGACAGGCCGCGATGGTCGCCGGCCTGCTGCCACGCGACGGCGGCGGCGCGGTACTGCGCGAGCGCGGCGCCGCGATCGCCACGCGCGGCGGCGCGGCGCGCGATCTGCTCGGCGAGCCAGCCGGCGACGGAGGGGTCGAGCGCGCCGCCGGTCGGCGCCAGGCCCCACTGCAGCGTGTCGGCGGCGTCGGGCGGCGGCCGGCTGCCCCAGCGCGCGAGCTGGAGCCCGGCCCGCGCGTGGGCGAGGTGGACCGAGTCGATCTGACCGAGCGTGTCGAAGATCGCCGCGACCTGGCGATAGCTGGCCTCGGCCTCCTGATCGCGACCCGCGGCGAGCAGGAGGTCGGCCGCGGCGAGCAGGGCGCTCGCCAGCTCGGGGTGCGTCCCGCCGAGCGCCGCCTCGTACTCCTGCGTCGCGCGCTGGACCTGCCGGAGCGCCTCGTCGTGCCGGCCGCGCGCCTCGGCGAGCTCGCCGAGCAGCAGCTGCGCGCGGGCGTGCAGCGCATCGGGCTCCTTGCGCGCGCCCAGCTCGCCGAGCTCCTCGGTGATCGCCTGCTCGGCGGCGGTGCGCGACGCGGTCGACGACAGCTGGGCCTCGGCGTACGCCAGCCGCGCGGCGCGCGCCAGGGGATGGCGCGGCCCGTAGAGCTGGGTGTAGAGCGCGGCGGCGCTGTGCGCGGCGATCTCGGCGTCGGCGACCGCGCCCTGGGCGAGCAGCGCGCGCGCCAGGTCGAGCTGCGCGGCGGCGCCGGTCGCGCCCTGATCGCTCTGCAGCGCGCGGGCGACCTGCTGGCGCAGCTTGACCGCATCGCCGATCTTGCCCTCGCACAGCAGGCTCTGGGCCAGCGCGCCCTGGTACTCGTGCTGCAGCGTCTTGTCGGCGAGGTGGACCTGGGCCTCGACGTAGCCGCTCCACAGCGACCGCTCGGACGCCGAGCACGACAGCGCGAGGCGCTGCAGTGCCGCGGTGATGCCGAGCTCGGGCTGGTGCGCGGCGTGGGCCTGGAACGTGGCGTCCTCGAACATCCGGCGCGCCGCGATCAGGTCGCCGCGATCGCGCGCGGTGTGGCCGCGGACCAGCGAGTGATAGGCGCGCTGCGCGGGGTCCTCGGGCGGCCTGGCGGTCAGCTGATCGGCGTCGTCGAGCAGGCCGAGCCGCCGGCGCAGGTCCGCCTTCACGACAAGGACCGGCGCCGAGGCGGGCGACGGCGCGCTGCTGGTGCACTGATCGAACGTGGGCAGGGCCTCGGCGGCCGAGGTGGCGAGCGGCAGCCGGGCGGGCGTGTCGTGGACCAGCTGGATGAAGTCGGCCGCGACCGCGCGGGCGCGCGACGCGCAGTCCATCGTGGCCGGCCGATCGGCGGGCAGCCGGCAGAAGTCGTGGCTGGCGGTGCGCCACGAGTCGACCCAGGCATCGAGCCGCGCGCGCAGGGGGAGCAGGGCCTCGGTGCCCGCGGCGCGGGCGAGCTCGTCCTGGCGGCTCGCGCTCCAGAAGTCATCCCAGCCCGCGAGCTCGCGATCGCAGCCCTGCACGCGCGCCGGGCTCGACCCGCCGCGCACCGACGCGATCGTGATCACGGCGGCGCCGGCGAGCGCCGCACCGGTGGCCACCGCGATGAGCGTGCGCCGGCGCGTCCCCGAGCCGGGGTTGCTGCGCCGCAGCTTGGCGACCAGCGCCGACATCTTGTCGAACCGGGCGGCCGGATCGCGCTCGAGCCCGCGCAGCAGCGCGGCCTGCACGGCGGGCGGCACCCCGGGCAGGGCCGGCGGCCGCACCGCCTGGCCCTTGAACAGCTCGCGCAGCCACAGCGAGATCGTCTCGCCGTAGTAGGGCGGCCGGCCGTACAGCCGGTGGAACAGCGACGCGCAGAACGCGAACTGATCGGTCGCCGGCGACGGTGGCGCGCCCAGCACCAGCTCCGGCGCGGCGTACATCCGCGGGCCGAGCGCGGTCGGGCCGGCGGCCAGGATGATCGACTCGAACTGCCCGGTCGACGGGCGATGCCGCGACGGGACGAAGCCGACGAACGAGTCCTCGCTGTTGCGGTGTTGGTGGCGGCGACGCGGTGGATCCGCGCCTCGCCGACGCCGAAGTCCAGCACCTTGACCTTGCCGTTGCGGCCCACGACGCAGCTGGTCGCCGAGAAGCAGCCGTGCGCGATCCCGACCTCGTGCGCGGCGCCCAGGCCGCGGCCGGCGTCGGCGAACAGCGAGATGATCTGGCGGGGATCCTCGCCGCCGGCCTCGAGCAAGGTCGTGCCCTTGATGAACTCGTAGACGAAGTACACGAAGCCGTCGTGGACGCCGACCGACAGCATCTGGAGCAGTCCGGGGTGCGAGAGCTGGCCCAGCTTCTGCGCCAGCGTCATCAGCTCGGGCGTCGCGGGATCGTCGATGTGCAGGTCGAGCTGCTTGACGACCACGCGATCGTCGCGCTCGGGGTCGAACGCCTCGTAGATGACGCCGTCCTCGGTGCCACCCACGCTGCGGATGATGACGTAGCGGTCGACCTCGTGGCCCTTGCGCCACGGAAACGCCGGCATGAGCGGTGCTCGCCGCGCCGCGCGCCAGACCGTCAGCCGCTCCTAGATCGGCGCCTGGATGCGTCGCGGCGAACAGCAGATGTAGGCAGTCCGAGCATCCCGCCGCGTGCTTGAGCGTGCGGCTGAACTCCTCGCTCGAGAGCCGGCCATGGAGAAACGCGTCCGCTACACTGGACTGAAAGCAACGCGACACGTGGACCCCTGACTACGACTATCACCCACCTTCGGGTTGCGGTCGAGAAACAGCTACGTGTACGCGCTGACACCCAGATCACGCCGCCGGGGGCACGTCCGGCGTGCCACCGCGCATCCAACCCCGCGAAATTCGAGGCGAGAAACGCCGCTGGGCGCGGCGCGGCGGGGGTGCAATCGCCGCGGCGCTGGTGAGATGGTTCACGCGGCGGGCGCCGGGTATCGCGGGCGGCCCGCGAGCGATTTCCAGATGTTGATCGCGCTGACGGCACGTGCCGCCTGAGGCGCAGCGTTGGCAGCTCGACGCCCAGACGCCGGTTCACCGGGCGGGCTTGTCGAGCGCCGCGAGCGTTTCCTTGGCCCGCGCGAGCGCCTCGGGGTTGGCCTGGCCGGCTGGCATCGACTCCCACAGCCGGACGGTCTCCTCGCGCATCCGCTTCTCGGTCGCCCGGTCGTGCTGCTTCGCGGCGATCTCGGCGCCCTGCGCCAGCATCCGCGCCTTGCGCGGACCGTAGACCATGCGGAGCGCCTCGTCGGTCCACTTCGCCGCCTCCGGCAGCTTGTCGGCCTTGAGGTAGATCCAGCCCAGGCGCGCGCGCGGATCGTACTCGGCGGGCAGATCGCGCGCCGACTTCTCGAGCGCCGGCACGAGGTCGAGCGGCTTGCCGAGGTAGGCGTAGACGTCGCAGCGCTGCCAGTTGTAGGTCATCGCGGCCATCGCCGTCGGCGCCCGGGCCGCGGCGTCGTCGAGCAGCGCGCGCTGCTTCTCGGCGGTCGCCACCGCGTCGGCGTGGCGGTCGAGCGCGTCGAGGATCTCGCGCAGCGTCGCCATCGCATCGGAGCGATCGTCGATCGACAGCGGCGCCCTGGCGTCGGCGATCAGCTTGCCCAGCCGCGCGGCGGCCCGCTCGCGCAGCTTCTTGATCCGGGCCGCGTTCTGCGCGCGCTGCAGCGCGCTCTTGTCGGCGGCGAGCTCGTCGGCGCAGCTGATCGCCGAGACGACGAAGTCGGTCGCGGCGGCGGCGCTGCCGGTCTCGTCGAGGTAGCGCTCGGCGACATCGAGGCAGCCCGGCAGGTTCTTGCGGTGGCGCACCGTCGAGATCAGCGAGGTCAGCGCGTCGGGCCGGCGCGGCCAGGCGGCGGGCGCCTGGGCGAGCGCAGCGGTCAGCTCCTGCTCGGCGGTCGCCAGGTCCTTGACCGCGATCGCACGCTCGGCCCCGAGCAGGTGGGCATCGGCCCCGGCGGCGCCGCCCTGCTGCGCCTTGAGGCCGGCCTCGAGGAAGGCATGGAACTGCGCCAGGCTCGCCGCACCGACGAACCGCGCCAGCACCGCATCGGGCCCGGCGGTGGTCGCGTCCTGGCGGATCACGTAGAACGTCGGCCAC
>VBLP01000324.1:9352-15744 GCA_005887925.1 Deltaproteobacteria bacterium
AGGCAGGTGTGGCACCACGGCGCCCACAGGTCGATCACGACCGGGACCTTGCGCTGCCGCGCGCACGCCAGCGCCGCCGGCAGGTCATCGTGGATCCACGGCATCACCTCGGCGCCGTCGACGTGCGCCTTGCTGCACGGGTCGGCGCCGGTGCCGCGCGCCGCGCGCTCGGCGGGGCTGCGGGCGTGCTCGGCGGCCGGCATCGCGGGCCTCGCCGCCGCCGGCTCGTGGTCGGGCTGGCTCGCCGGCTTCCGGTCGCAGGCGGCCAGCACGATCGCGAGGGCGAGGAAGCGCTTCATGTCCGCGTGATAGCATGCTCGGGAGCATCCACAGAGGGGGTTGCCTCGCGCGGTTCTTGCTATGGTGCGGCGCCATGTCGTCGCGCCTCCCCGGTCACAGCGATCCGCCCGAGACCACCCTCGCCCGCATCATGGATGAGCGGCGCGCCAAGGCCCGGGCACTCCGGACCGCGGGTAGTGACCCGTATCGCAACGACATCGGTCCGGCGATCTCGCTCGCCGAGGTCCGCGCCCGCTACCAGGCGACCCGCCCGGCGAGCGCCGGCGATCCTGCCGCGGCCCGCGACAAGGGCGAGGGGATCGCGCCGATCGACGGAGAGGTCCACCGTGTCGGCGGCCGCGCGATGGGCAAGCGTGGATTCGGCAAGACGGTGTTCGTCCCGCTGCGCGACACCACCGGCGATCTGCAGCTCTACCTCAACGTCGACCACCTCGACCCGGGCGACTTCGCCGCCATCGTGCCCCAGCTCGACGCCGGCGACCTCGTGGTCGCCGAGGGCCCCGCGTTCTGGACCCGGCGCGGCGAGCTGTCGATCCTGGCGAAGCGACTGTGGATCACGACCAAGGCGCTGCGCCCCTTGCCCGACAAGTGGCACGGCATGACCGACGTCGAGCTGCGCTACCGCCAGCGCTACGTCGACCTCGCGATCAGCCCCGAGGTCCGCGAGGTGTTTCGCCGGCGGTCGCAGATCGTGACCGGGATCCGCCGCTTCCTCGACGCGCGCGGTTTCCTCGAGGTCGAGACGCCGATGCTGCATCCGATCATCAGCGGCGCCGCGGCGCGGCCGTTCCAGACCCACCACAACGCGCTCGACATGGACCTCTACCTCCGGATCGCACCCGAGCTGTACCTCAAGCGGCTCGTGGTCGGCGGCTTCGAGCGGGTCTACGAGGTCAACCGCAACTTCCGCAACGAGGGGCTGTCGCGCAAGCACAACCCCGAGTTCACGATGCTCGAGCTCTACCAGGCCTATGCGACCTACACCGATCTCATGGCGATGACCGAGGAGCTGTTCGGCGAGCTCGCGCGCGAGGTCTCCGGCGGCACGCGCGTCGCGTGGGAGGGCGTGGCGCTCGATCTCGCCCCGCCGTGGCGGCGGCTGTCGGTCCGCGATGCGGTGCGCGAGCTCGGCGGTGTCGCCGAGGCCAGCCGGATCTTCGAGGACCCCGCGTTCGCGGCCGAGGCGGCGATCGCCGCGGGCGTGCCCGCCGCCGATGTCGTGGGTGTGCTGCGCGCGCCGCTCGGCGACCAGGCCGGGCACGACGCCGAGGCGGTCAAGGCCGGCTTCAAGGACCCGGCGCAGCGGCCCGGGGTGGCACGCGCCCTGCTGGAGCGATATTCTGATCTGGCCGATCCGGAGGCCCGCCGGATCGCCGCCGGGCACCTCGGTTACCTCGTGTTCGAAGCCACCGCCGAAGCCAAGCTGGTCCAGCCGACGTTCCTGACCGAGTTCCCGCTCGCCGTGTCGCCGCTGGCGCGCAGGAACGACCGCGACGGTGCGTTCTGCGACCGGTTCGAGCTGTTCATCAGCGGCAAGGAGATCGCCAACGGGTTCTCCGAGCTCAACGATCCCGACGATCAGCGGTCGCGGTTCCTCGCACAGGCGCGGGCCCGCGCCGCGGGTGCGGCCGAGACCATGGACTTCGACGAGGACTACTGCCGCGCGCTCGAGGTCGGCATGCCGCCGACGGCCGGTGAGGGCATGGGCGTCGACCGGATCGCCATGGTATTGACCGATCAGCCGTCGATCCGAGACGTGATCCTGTTTCCGCTGATGCGGCCCGAGTGAGCGCGAGGCCACCCATGGCAGCCGACCCCGAACAGAACCGAACCGAACCGGGCCCGCGCGCGGTCGGGGGCTACAAGCTGTTCGTCGCCTGGCGCTACCTGCTGGTGAGCCGCCGCAAGATCCAGCCGCTGACCCAGCGCCTGCTGCTCTACGGGCTGGGGCTGATCGCCGTGCTCGCGCTGCGCTACGCGCTCCACGTCCAGCCCGAGACCGCCGTGATGCGCTACCTCCTGCTGGCCGCCACGCTCGTCGTCCCGCTGTTCACCATCCTGGTGATCTTCCTGGGCGTGCTGCCGCACTCCAGGCCGGCGCTGATCGTCGCGCTGATCGGGGCGTCGGGCTTCGTCCCGTCGCTGGCCGGCTTCCTGCTGGTCCGCTACGCCCATCTGCCGCTCGTCCACCTCGATCCCGAGCAGGTCGCCGTGGTCCGGTTCGTGCTCAAGAACGTGGCGCTCTGCTCCGGAGGCCTCGTCTTCCTCGCGATGTTCTTCGGCACCTTGCGCATGTTCTTCACGTTCTTCACCACCGTCCCGATCGGCGGGGTGTGGATCGGCATCACCGCGCTGGTCACCGTGCTCTCGGTGATGGGCGGCTTCGAGTCCGACCTGCGCGACAAGATCCTGGGCTCGAACGCCCACCTCCAGATCACGCGCGAGGACGGCGACTTCGTCGAGTGGCGCGAGGTCGAGGCCCGGATCGACCGCATGCCCGGCATCGTCGCATCGACCCCGTACGCGGTGAGCGAGGTCGTGATCGCGGCCAACAACGCCCCGATGAACGTGGTCATCAAGGGCATCGATCCGAAGACGGTCGGCAAGGTCACCGACCTGGTGTCGGACCTCGACCCCGAGGACCGCGACGCGATGAAGCGGCTCGATCCCCTGATCATCGACACGCACGACCTGCGCGTCCCGCAGCATCCGCTGCGCGGTCCGGTGGTCGACCCGCCCCCGGACGACATGCCGGCCCCGGGCGACCCGATCGACTTCTCGAAGCCTGCTCCGGGTCATGGCGCCGGCTCCAACCCCGGCGACGACGGGGGGGGTGGGGGCAGCGCCAGCGGGTCGCCGGCCGCTCCCGCGCCCGGGCCGTTCGGCGGCGATGCGGTGCGCGTGCTGGGCGAGGGCGATCCACCGCCGCCCCGGCCGGGCGATCGCGATGCCGCGCCGCGCCGCGCCCAGGCCGCGCCGCCCGTCGCGGTGGTCGACCCGCCGCCGTCCGATCTGGTGACCAGCGACGAGCCGCCGATCGACTACAGCCGCCCCGATTACCTGCAGGACGCGATCAAGGTGATCGACGCGCCGTTCGACCCACCGTCGCTGTCGCGGCGGACCCAGTCGTTGCCCGGGATCCTGGTCGGCCGCGAGCTGGTCAAGCAGACCCACGTGTTCACCGGCGAGGAGGTCCGCGTGGTGTCACCGCTGTCCGACCCGGCCAACCCCGACGCGACCGGCACGCCGATCCCGTTCAACCGCGACTACCGGGTCGCCGGCAAGTTCTTCACCGGGATGTACGAGTACGACCTCAAGTACGTCTACGTCACGCTCGAGTCGCTGCAGGAGTTCCTCGATCGCGGCGACGCGGTCGATGGCATCGAGATCCGGGTCGCCAACCCCTACGACACCGACGCGGTGGTCGCGCAGTTCCAGGCAGAGCTCGGGCCCAACTACCGCGTCCAGGACTGGAAGGAGCTCAACCGCAGCCTGTTCTCGGCGCTCAAGCTCGAGAAGATCGCGATGTTCCTGGTGCTCGGCATCGTCATCCTGGTCGCCTCGTTCGCGATCCTGGGCAACCTGGCCATGATGGTGGCCGAGAAGGTCCGCGAGATCGCCCTGCTCAAGACCCTGGGGGCGAGCGACGTCGGCGTCATGCAGCTGTTCGCGCTGCAGGGCCTGATGATCGGCCTGATCGGCACCGGCCTGGGGGTTGTGACAGGACTGTTGCTGTGCTGGCTGCTGAAGGAGTTCGGGTTCCCACTCAACGCCGACGTCTACTACATCGATCGGCTGCCGGTTCATGTGGACCCGGTCTCGGTGGCGGCCGCCGCGGGGGCGGGCATCCTGATCAGTATTGCCGCCACGCTGTATCCGTCGGCAGTGGCGGCCCGGATCCGGCCTGCTGCCGGCTGCAGATCGTGGATCCAGAGACTTGGGACGTGGCATACTGAGTGCTTCGGATCTGGGCCATGAAAAGCGCGCTCCTGCTGGCCACCGGGCTCCTGGCGATCTCCTCCACCGCATCGGCCGGTGGGTATCTCGGCCTCGCCCTCGGCACGCAGCCGGGTGTGAACGACGAGATGGCGAAGGACGTCGGGAACCCGTCGGGTCGCAGCCTGCGCGCGCTGGGCGGCATCCGGTTCGACAACAACTTCTCGATCGAGGGTGCGCTCAACGGCTTCGGCGTCATCGCGCCCAGCCGCGGCGACCAGACCGCCTACCAGATCTCGGTGGCCGCCAAGCTCAACCTCCCGCTCGGCGACAACTTCGAGGCCTTCGGCCGCGTCGGGCTCGAGCGGACCTGGCTCGACGTCGGCGACGACCGCTACAACTGGTCCGGCAACGGCTTCCTGGTCGGCGGCGGGTTCGCCTACCGGCTTGACGCGGTGCTCAACCACGCCGCGCTGTTCGTCGACTACACCATCGACCATGCGACGGTCGAGAACACGCGGGCCAAGCGGGACGAGACGGCGCGGATCTGGGGTCTGGGGTTCACCATCGGTCTGTGAGCCTGGGGCCGGCTGACCGGGCGCACATGCGCACCAGGCGCCGAGTACAGGCAACCATTGCGGCGCGGCAATGGTCCCATCGCGCGTTGACACCTGCAGAGCTCACGAGTAAGTTGCTGCGCCCCTTAGAGATTCCCTCGTGACCGACGCTCCCGAGCCCGCGCTGGGTCGATCTACTTCGGCCACATCGGCCACTTCGACCGCCGACCCAGCCACCGATCCCCCTGGTCCTGCCCCCGGCCCGGTCGCCGATCCGTCGCCGCGATCGACCGGTCGAACGGGATCTGCCTCGGGGGAGCCGGCGCCTCGCCGCGGCGCGCGCATCGTGGTCCAGCGGCTCGGCAAGTCGTACTTCCACGGCGGCAAGGCGCTGCCCATCCTGTGGGACATCGACGTCACGCTCGAGGCCGGCGACATGATCGCCATCGTCGGCGCATCCGGAGTGGGCAAGTCGACGTTCCTGCAGCTGCTCGGCACCCTCGATCTGCCGACCTCGGGGTCGATCCAGTTCGACGGCGAGGAGCTCACGATGATGTCTGCGTCGCGGCTCGCCGAGTTCCGCAACCGCAAGATCGGCTTCGTGTTCCAGTTCCACCACCTGCTGCCGGACTTCACCGCGCTCGAGAACGTCATGATGCCGGCGCTGATCCAGCGCATCGCGCACGAGCGCGCGCGCGACATGGCGCGCGACATCCTCGCGCGGGTCGGGCTCTCGCATCGCCTGACCCACCGCCCCGGCGAGCTCTCGGGCGGCGAGCAGCAGCGCGTCGCGCTCGCCCGCGCGATGGTGCTCGAGCCGTCGCTGCTCCTCGCCGACGAGCCCACCGGCAACCTCGACCGCGCCACCGGCGAGGCGATCCACCAGCTGTTCCTCGAGCTCAACCGCGAGCGCGGCTCGACGCTGCTGGTCGTCACGCACAACCCCGATCTCGCGGTCCTCATGCCGCGCCGGCTGCGCATGATCGACGGCGGCCGCCTGATCGAAGAACACGGCGATGCTCCGTACCGCTCGGCGCCGGACGGCGGAGCTCCCGACCGCGTCGTGGTCGGTGTGGCACACGCGCAGCCCGCGCCGCCGCCGGATCCGAACCAGCCGCAGGTTCCGCAGAGCCCGCAGCTCGCGCTGCAGGGCAGGGCGATCGAGCGCGCGCAATTTCGCGGCAACCGCAAGGTCGAGGACGACGCGATCCGCGTCCAGATGCTGTCCAAACCGGGCACGCTGTTCGACGCCGCGAAGCTGCGCGAGGACATCCGCGCGATGTGGAAGATGGGGTTCTTCGCCGACGTCAACATCGAGGCGGAGGTCAACGTGTCGGGCGGGCTGACCCTGTTGGTCGCGGTCAAGGAGAAACCGTCGATCCGCAAGGTCCTGGTGTCGGGCAACCAGGAGCTCGAGCTGTCCAAGATCAACGAGGTCATCGATCTCGAGCTCGACACGATCGTCGACATCGGCAAGATCAAGAAGAACCGCGAGAAGGTCGCCGACCTCTACGTCCAGAAGGGGTTCTACCTCGCGACGGTCGACTACGAGCTCAAGCCGGTGAACGAGGCCGAGGTCGACGTGTGGTTCAAGGTCAA
>VBLP01000325.1 GCA_005887925.1 Deltaproteobacteria bacterium
CGAGCTGCGCTCCCACGTAGGCGCGGGATGGTGGCACTGGCGGCGCGCTCGACCTGATCCGCGGCCTCGGGGCTGTAGCTGCGCAGCTGGGCGACCGCGGGCCGCAGAGCGCGGACCAGATCAAGAGCCACATCGTAGGCAACGAACACGTGCGTTCTCCCGAAGCGAGGCAGGGGTCATCTCTGAAAGGAATGCCTCTGGCCGACGACCTCCGCGGCGGGGCGACGCCCGTCGCGACCGATCCGCGCAGGATCCGTGACGAACGCCATCACCGATGCACGTGGTCTTCCGCAACGCCGGTCTTCGCGGCGAGCGTGAGAGCCACTCGAGCGCATCGGCGTTCGGCACGAGGGCGTGCGCGGACGGGCGCAGGGCGGCTCCGCCGCGGAGCGAGGAGGCACCGCGACGCGAGCGGTGTCTGCCAGGCTGTCTGGTTTGCTTGGGCTGGGTGTCGCGGCTGCCACGGCCTCCCGCCCCCGCCGATTCCGATGCTGGCCGCCGAGCGGCGACCGCCGACGCTGAGCCGAGCGCCGAGCGCCGAGCGCCGAGCGCTGACTGCCGAGGTCCCCGCTCACCGACCACCGCCCTCGGGGTCGCAGCCCGAGCACCCGCTGCAGCGCTAACCGACCGGCATGGGGGCTAGCTCACGGCAGCGCGCGCTGGATGTCCTCGACGAGCGCGTCGAACAGCTGCTGGAGCGCCACCGCGCGCTGGCGCGCGAGCCGCTTGTAGATCTCGCGCGTGCCGACGAACACGCCGCCGAGCCAGCCCAGGATGAACACGGGAGCGAGCACCGGCACGGCGGTGGCCGCGAGGATCGGCACGCTGAGCCCGCCGCCGCCCACGCCGCCGCCCACGCCGCCGTAGATCGCCGCGAGCAGCCCGGTCAGTCGATCGGTGACCGTGAGCGTCGTGGCGCCATGGCGGATCGCGACGGTCACGACGCGGTAGGGCCCCGGCGACTTCTCGCCGCGCGACGAGAACCAGGTCAGCGACGACTTGAGCAGCTCGGTCCGGCCCGGATCGCGCGTGACCTCGCGGATCCGCTCGATCAGCTCCTCGAAGCGATCGGCCGGGAACGCGCCGTCGAACCGGCGCTCGAGCTGCAGCATCGCCGGTCCGAACCAGCGCGTCACCGCGCCGGGCGAGCTGCCCGGCACCAGCGCGCCCCGGCTGGCGAGCACGAGCGCCTGCGACTGGCGGCCCTGCAGCGCCGCCAGCTTCTCGTGGGTCTGCGCGAGCTCGTGCTCGAGCGCTGCGATCCGCGCCTGGTCCGCGTCGCGATCGTCGCGGTACGTCATCCCCCGCCAGCGTACCCTGCGAGCCGCGCGCCGACCACGCGGCCGTCACGGCGCATCGACGAAGGCCAGCACGCTCTCGCGCTGCGCCGCGACCCGGGCGGCGCACTGCGTGGCGGCCTCGAGCGCCTGCGCGAGGTTGCGCGGCCCGCCGGTCAGCCGGTCGACGCGCGGCGCGAAGAACGCGCGGATCTCGTCGATGCGGTGGAGGTCGCAGACCCGGACCGCGAGCGGCAGCTGGCCGGCGAAGCGATCGGGGAGCAGCGGCACCAGGGCGTCGAAGTGCGCGGTGAGCCACGCCCACGCGGCGTCGCGGGTGTCGGGCGCGCCGAGCAGCGCGCGCAGCGCGACGACCCGCTCGTTCTTGCGCAGGCGCGGATCGAGCGCGAGGTCGAGCGCGCGGCCGATCAGCGCCGGATCGCGGGTCTGGGCGAGCGCGACGAGCGCGCGCTGCCGGAGCTGGGCGTCGTCGGAGCGCGCCAGCTCGGCGAGCAGCGCGTCGAACACGTCGGCCCCGCCCCGGCGCGCCGCGGCGCCGAGCGCGACGTCGGCGAGGTCGGGCGCGACCGCGTCGGGGACGGCGTTGCCGGCGCCGCGCGGGGCCCCCGTGGGATCGAGGCCGAGCAGGCGGCGGCCGCGCCGCGCGGCCTCGGCGAGCACCGCCGGGTCCTCGATCTCGAGCGCGAGGAAGCCGTAGAGCTCGCTGCGGAACCGCCGCCGCCATGGCCGCTCGCCGGCCGACGGCGCCCAGCCGAGCGCAGCGACCGCCGGCGCGTACAGCCGGGCGATCCGCGCGCGCAGCGTGGTGCGGCGCTTGCTGCCGCGGCCGTCGACGACGAAGGCGCCGCCGGGAAGCGCGGCGCTCGCGAACGCAGCCTCGAGGTCGTGGCCGAGCCGGACCCGCTCGACGGTGGACAGCGCACGGGTCCGGGCGGCCAGCCGCGCGAGGTCATCGGCGGCCAGCGCCGAGCGGTAGTAGCCGGCCGCGTCGGCGTTGGGCAGGATCCAGTCCGCGCACACCGGCAGCTCGACGGTGGCCGTCGCCGCGTCGAGCACGGTGCACAGCTGGGCGGTGCGACCGGCCGCGCCGTAGCGCACGCAGACCGGGATCGTCCAGCGCGACGCCGCCGGCGCGACGGCGCCCACCGCGCGCCACGGCGCCTGGGCGAGCTCGATCCGGCCGCGGCCGCCCTCGCAGCGCGACGCCGCGGTGACCACCGGCACGCCCGGTTGATCGAGGAAGCTCGCGACCACCGGGCCGAGCTCCGTGCGCGACGCGGCGGTCAGCGCCCGGACCAGGTCGTCGGTGGTCGCGTTGCCCGAGGCGTGACCGGCGAGGAAATCGTGCAGGCCGCGGCGGAATGGCTCGTCGCCGATGAAGTGCTCGACCATCGTGAGCAGCGCCGCGCCCTTCTCGTAGGTGATGCCGTCGAACGCGTTGGTGATGTCGTGCGTGGTCTCGATCGGCTGCCGGATCCGCCGCGCGGTCGCCAGGCCGTCGACGCTCATCACCTGGTCGGTCCGGTTGGCCGCCTCGAGCTCGGCCTCGAGCTCGGGCCGGACCGCGCGCAGGGTCCGGGTATCGAGGAAGGTCGCGAAGCCCTCGTTGAGCCACAGGTCGTCCCACCACGGCATCGTGACGTAGTCGCCGAACCACTGGTGCGCGGTCTCGTGGGCGATCACGCTGGTCACCGCGACGCGATCGCCGAGCGACGACACCCGGTCGTCGATCAGCAGCCGGGAATCGCGGAACGTGATCGCCCCGGCGTTCTCCATCGCGCCCGACTGGAAGTCAGGGACCGCGATGAGATCGAGCTTGGGGAACGGAAAGCCGATCCCGAAGTAGCGCTCCTGCTCGACGAGCAGCGCGCGCTCCTCGGCGAGCGCGTACGCGGTGTCGCGGCCGCGGCCGCGCAGCGCCACCGCCGTGATCGGCAGCGGCGCGCTGCGGACCGCGCTCGGCGGCAGCGTGGTGGTCCGGGTCTCGAACGGCCCGACCGCGAACGCGACCAGGTACGACGGCAACGGCGGCGTGGCCGCGAACCGCACGCGCTTTCTGCCCTCGCCCGCCGCCGCGGTCTCGACCACCGGCATGTTGCCGATCACCTCATCGGCCTCCGGCACGGTGAGCGCGACGTCGTACGGGACCTTGAACGCCGGCTCGTCGAAGCACGGGAACGCGCGGCGCGCGTAGATCGCCTCGAACTTGGAGAACACCGCCGGCCCGCTGCGGCCGATCACGCGGTACACGCCGACCAGCTGCTCGTCGTACGCGGCGTCGAACGCGACGTGCAGCGTGACATCGCCGACGATCTCCGACGCCGCCGTCACGCGCACCACGCCGCTCGGATCGACCTCGTCCCAGCGCGCGGCGACCTGCTTGCCCGACGCGAGCACGATCGCCGCCGAGCGCACCGCGAGCCCCCGGCCGTGCAGCCACAGCCGCGCGCGCGGCCGATCGACGTGCAGCGCGATGTCCGCGGTGCCGCCGAATCGATCGAGCGCGGGGTCGATGTCGAGCGCGAGCGACTCGCGGGTCGGCCGGACGCCCGCCGGCAAGCGACCGAGCGGGACCGGTTCGTCCGGCGCCGGCGCCGCGGGGCCGGCCGACGGCGCGGGCGGCGGCGGTGGGGCGGTCGCGGCGCCCGGCTGCGACTGACACCCGGCACCGGCCGGCACGACGCCCAGGGCCCCGAGGACGAAGACGGATGCGGAGGCGAGGGAGCGAGACACCGGCGGCATCTTACGCCGACCCGTCGACAGGACCGGAGAGCACGAGGCGACCAGCCGGGCGGTCGCCGCGGCACTCCTTGCGCGGGCGGCGGCGCGACCCACACTCGACATCATTACAAGATGGTAATGATAGCAACGATTGCCATGAATGTGCGATCTATCCATCGCAATCTGATTTTCATGCGCAATACCCGTCGACAGCGACGACGTTCGTCTATCGTAGCCGGCCTGTTGCGAAAGGAAATATGGCAATGAAGACGATCATCGCACTCATGATCTCGGGGCTCGCTGCACTGACCATCACGATGTCGCTGTCCGCGCAGGGGCCGGCGGCGTCGCGCCCGGCGGCGACCGCCGCGGCCGATGCCGAGGCCCTGCTCACCGCGTGGCGCTGCCCGATCACCGGCCAGTTCTTCACCAACCCGTTCACCTGCAAGGCGAACTGTTCCGGATTCACCTGCCAGGCCGTGTCCCAGTGATCGCCGTCCAGCGCGGCGCGTCAACGCCGCCGCGGCATCACCGATGACAGACGCGCCCGCACCGCGTGTGACGCGGGTGGCGCCGCGGCCCGCTAACCCCGCGGCTCGGGTCCCGCGCGTGCCGCAAAACGAGGCGATGGCGGAGTGCTCGGCCTGAGGCCGGAAGATCGCAGTCAAGGCGCCGTCAAAAGCCGCGTCGATCGGATGCAACGCGCCGGTAAGGCCGGCTATTCGGCGTGAATTCGCGCGCTTCGTAGCTTATCCTTCAGGCCGAGTGGAGAGCGCGCCGGGATCACGTCAGCTGTCAGAAGGCACCATGCTGGACGACAAGTACCGGATCGAGCGCCTGCTCGCGACCGGCGGCATGGGCGCGGTCTATCTCGGTACTCACGTCGGGCTGCGCAAACGGGTGGCGATCAAGGTGCTGAACCCACAGCTGAACAGCGCGCCGATGATCGAGCGGTTCCACCGCGAGGCCATCACGGCCTCGCAGATCGGCCACGAAGGCATCGCCCAGGTCACCGATCTGGGGACCAGCGGCGAGGGCGAGCCGTTCCTGGTCATGGAGTTCCTCGAGGGCGAGTCCCTGGCGAGCCGGCTCAAGGCGAGCGGCCCGCTGGCCATCGAGGACGCCTGCGAGCTCGGCTGCGCGATCCTCTCGCCGCTGGCGGCCGCCCATCGTGCGGGAATCGTTCACCGCGATCTCAAGCCCGACAACGTGTTCCTGGTCCGCCAGAGCCGCGGCGAGATGGTCAAGCTGCTCGACTTCGGCATCTCGCGCGTCGCCGGCCAGGACGCGAACTTCCGGCTCACCACGACCGGGCTGATCCTCGGCACCCCGTACTACATGTCGCCGGAGCAGGCGCGCGGCGACAGCGAGGTTACCGTCGGAGCGGATCTCTACTCGTTCGGCGTGATGCTGTACGAGATGCTGGTGGGCGTCGTTCCGATCCGGGCCGACAACTACAACCAGCTGCTGTACCGCGTGATGACCGGCGAGTTCACCTGGCCGCGCCAGCTGCGGCGGGATCTGCCGGAGCTGCTCGAGCAGATCATGGTGCGCGCGATGGCGCTCGAACCGGCGGACCGGCCGTCGAGCGCGCAGGAGCTCGAGCAGGCCCTGATGCCGTTCTGCCGCCCGATGTTCCGGGACGCGGCGACCGGCCGGCTGTCGGCGCCGGGCCTCTTGTTCCAGTCCTCCGGGATCCGGCGCGACGCGCTGGTCCCGCCGACCGCACCGGGCCGGTACGGCGCGGTCGATCCGAGCTTCCGCAACCAGGTGACCGCGCGCGACACGCACCCACCGTGGCCGCACGCGACGGGGCCGGGTGCGACGGGGCCGGGCCCGGTGCCGGTCAGCGGCATGAGCGGCGCGGTGGTGCCGAGCGCGCCTCGCAAGTCGCGGACCCCGATCGTCCTGGGCGTCGCGATCGCCGTGGTGGGCGTGGCGATCGCGGCGTTCGTGATCGGCAATGGCGGCTCGTCGCCGACGGCGACACCACCCCCGAGGGCCACCGCGCCGCCGCCGACCGCGCCGCCGCCGACCACGCCGCCGCCGACCACGCCGCCGCCGACCACGCCGCCGCCGGCCAGGCCCACCGCGACGCCCGGCCCCGGCGCGGAGCCCGCGAACGCACCGCCGCCGACCGAGCAGCACGGCGATTCCTCCGCGCCCACGCCGCACACCGAAGCCCCGGCCGCGCCGGCCACGATCACGCTGCGCCTGGCGGTCGAGCCGGCCGGCGCGGCGGTCACACTCGACGACCGGCGGATCACCGAGACCGAGATCACCGTCCCGCGCGACGACAAAGAGCCAGCGCCTGGTCGTCCAGCTCAAGCGGACGACGAGCCGCGGCAAACCCCACAGGGACCGCCCCGAGCGACCCGAGAAGATCGAGAGCCAGAGTCCCTATGACAATTGACGCGCGTATCTCCCTCACCCTCGGCCTCACCCTCGGCCTCACCCTGGGCCTCACCCTCGGTCTCGCGACGGCGACGGAGGTCCACGCGGCGCCCGACGCGAAGAAGGCGCCACGCAAGTCCGAGCCCCAGGGGGGAGCCAAGGCGAAGAACCCGCAGCAGAAGGAAGCCGATCAGCACTTCAAGCGCGGCGTCGCGCTGTTCAACGACGCCAAGTACGTCGAGGCGCTCGCCGAGTTCCAGCGCGCGTACGAGATCGCGCCACACCCGCTGGTGCTCTACAACATCGCCGCCTGCCACCGCCAGCTGTCGCACTACGCCGACGCGGTGGGCTTCTACCGGCGGTTCCTCGCCGAGGGCAAGGGCGTGGTCGCGGCGACCCGGCTGTCCGCGGCGCAGAGCGAGCTCGACGCCACGCTGCTCCTGATCGCGCGCGTCACGGTCACGGTGTCGCCGGCGCTCGACGGCACGACCCTCTTGCTCGACGGCGCGCCGCTCGACACCAGCGCGATGCCGCTGATCCTGCCGCCCGGCGAGCACAAGGTGACCGCGCGCGTCTCCGGCCGCCCGGACGCCGAGCGCACGGTGCGCGTCGCCTCGGGCGACGAGGTCGCCGTCGAGCTCGTGCTCGCGGAGACGCCGCTGGTTCGCGAGCCGCCGAGCGAGACGCCGACCGAGACACCGGCGATCGGGGTCGAGGCGCACGCCGCTCCCGCGCCGGCCGGTCCCCGTCGGCGAGCCTGGCGTTCCCGATCGGCACGCGGTTCGAGGCCGGGCTCGACGTGGTCTTCGTGGCGTGGGCCGCGGTCCCCTCGGTCCGGGTCCGGCTCGCCGGCGATGTGCTCGCCGTCCATGCGATCGCCGCGCTGCCGATCGCGCTCAAGGATGGCGCGAACATGGACCGCTTCGTCGCCGGCGCCGGCGGCCTCGGCGTGCGCTACCGGCCGATGCCGCACTTCGCGATGCGGCTCGAGAGCTACGTCGCCTACGCCGGCAAGGCGCACGGCGTGTCGATCCCGATGTTCCTTGGAGGCGAGCTATGGTTCTGATCCGACTGCACTGGCTCGGCATCCTGGTCGGTGTCGCCTGCGCCGCGGCGTGCACGGAGTCGCTGTTCGACAGCCACGGCCCGGGCGGCGGCAGCGGCAGCAACATGGGGCCCACAAGCTGCGACGCGCCGTGCATCGCCGACGCCGCAGTCGACTTCGACGGCAGCCCGACCGGCAAGAGCCAGGCGTGGCGCTACCTCGACGACCATCGCGATCGAACGTGGGCGGCGATGGCGGCGAACGGCGGCGCGATGACCGGCGCCGATCCCGCCAACCACATCACAACCTGCGCCGCGAACCACGCCGCGCCCGCCTGCGCGATGCTATCGGACGCGCTGCTGGTGTCGTCGTCGGGCGCGACCAGCGCCGCCGACCCGGCGATCGAGTTCACCGCCTCCGCCCAGCAGGTGATCCAGCTGTCGGTCAAGGCGTTCATGGCGAGCGGCGCCGATCAGACGATCCGGCTGTATCGCAACGGCCGCCCGGACGCCCTGATCACCGCCGTGGCCACCGCGGGCAAGCCCATCGAGCAGACGATCGCGGTGGACGCGCTGGCCAAGGACCGCTTCCTGGTCGCGATGGCGCCGATGGCCGCCGGCGCCGGCGACGTCGCGATCCAGTTCATCGCGAGCTCGGCCGGCATGGTGTTCCCGCAGGCCTGCCAGCTCGCCGTCGGCTTCGGCGGCGCGACCGGCACCACGGTCAAGGACGCCTGCAGGGGCGTCACGTTCACCTACTACGACGACAACCTCACCCCTCCGCAGCCCGTGACGCTCGGCGACGATCCGTTCGGGCAGAAGAGCGCCGCCGCCGACATTGCGCTCGGGAAGTCCTACGAGGCCGACCAGCCGATCGCGCAGAACACCACGCTCACCGTGCAGCTCTGGGTCCGGCAGCGCGCGCTGTCCCCCGGGGGGGAGGCCGCGTGGCCACTGTCCGACATGGACTTCACCGAGGGCGCGCCCGGAGGGCTCGCGATCGCGCTCGGCGGGACTCCCGCCAAGCTCCAGGCGAGCACCGGCACGGTGTCGACGCCGACGATGATCGACACCGCCGACGCGCTCACCGCGTGGCCCGGCACGGGAGACTGGCACTTCGTTCGCGTGGTGCAGACCGGCGGCAACCTCAACCTGTGTATCGACGGAAAGCAGAAGGCCAGCGTCCCTGTCCCCGACGGGCAGCTCAAGACGATCGAGCAGCTGCACCTGGCCAGGAACAAGTTCGGGATCCCGGCCGGCTCGTCGTTCTTCGACGGCTTCCTCGACGACGTGCGCATCTTCAAGGGTGCGCTGCCGTGCGAGTGACGGCTCGCCACAGCCCGGGCTAGAGGCCCTGGACCCGCACGATCTGGGTGTGGAGCTCGCGGACCATGGCGGCGACCTGGCTGCCGTCGGGGCTGACCATCGGCCGCCAGAACGCGCGCAGCGCGTCCTTGTACGACGTGCCGCGGCCCCACGGGATCGAGTAGTCGCTCCGGCGGTACTCGAACATCATCAGGCCGAACAGCCGGCCGTGGAAGCCGAGCGAGGTCGCCCAGATGTCGCCGGTGGGCGCGAACGCCACGCTGTCGAGCGCGGCGTCGCCGCCGGCCGAGAACGTCCGCGTCGCGTTGCTCGCCGGCTCGATCACGATCACGTCGGACGTGCCCTCGACGATCGCGAGCAGCTTGCCGTCGGGCGACAGCGCGGCGTCGCGGTGCGGCCGGTCGCCGACGCCGCGGGTGTGCAGCACGCGCCGGCGCTCGCCGGTGTCGGGATCGATCTCGATCCAGCTGACGTCGCCGCCGGTGATCTCCTCGAGCATGCACGGCCGCGCGCGATCGCCTGCGCAGCGCACCGGGGTGTCGGCCGCGCGGTCGGCGGGGAGCCGGGCGAGCTCGCGGCGCCCGCCGGTCGCATCGATGCGCTCGACGATGACGGCGCGGGCGCTCGGCGCGGCCGGGTCGACGCGGTGCACGATCACGCTGTCGCCGACCACGGTGTCGGGGATCTCGACGCCGGCGGTCGTG
>VBLP01000041.1:0-1667 GCA_005887925.1 Deltaproteobacteria bacterium
GCAAGTTCGTGGTCATGTACAGCGGCAATCATGGGCCGACTCATCCGTTCACAACAATTCTGCAGGCAGCTGCCCGGCTGAGGACCGAGTCCAGGCTGGTTTTTTTGTTTGTCGGCGGCGGTATCGGAAAGCGCGAAGTGGAGGGTTCAGGCTTACCGAACGTGCGGTCACTGCCATATCAGCCGCTTTCACAACTCGCAAACTCACTGTCCGGAGCCGATGTTCACCTTGTGACAATGGGGGACCGCGTTGTCGGGACCGTTCATCCGTGCAAGGTCTATGGAGCGATGGCGGTCGCCCGACCCATCCTGTTTCTCGGACCGAGCGAATCTCATGTTGGCGACCTGCTACGGACAAACCCGATCGGATGGACCATCCATCACGGTGATGTCGACGGTGCCGTGCGCCTTCTCAGTTCTTTTCTCGAGATGTCCAGTGCGGAGCTTTTCGCGAAAGGCCAACAAGGACGGCGGGTGATCGATAGCAGGCTGAGTAAGCAAGCGTTATGCGGTCAACTATGCGACTTGATTGAGAAGAGCCCTCGCAAGTAGCGGTTGAAATCGTCGTAGGTATATTGTCGGCGTTTCATTCTCGGGAAGCGTTGTCTCGCATTGAGGACGTGACCACGACGTGATGACACCAACTTCTCCCCAACGGCCGACTGCTGCGCTGCCTCCGATCGACCAAGAACCGATCTCGTTCTTGGTCGTGCTCAACCTGCTCTTGCGCAATCGTTACGCCATTTTCGGAACGGCCTTTGTGTTCGCCACGGTTGTCGCGGTAACGCTCTTACTACTGCCTCGCAAGTTCACTGCTCAATCGTCGTTCATGTTGCAGACTCGCCAGAGCCTACCAGGAAATCTCTCGGGATTGGCGTCACAGTTCGGCTTCGTCCTGCCCACGGGCGAGGCCAATGAATCGCCCGCGTTCTATGCCGAGCTGCTTCAGTCACGCGAGATTCTCAGCGCTGTGGTGGACAGTCCCATAGCGCTGCACGACGGCATGGCGACACGGCAGGCGCCCTTGTCAGCATGGTTCGCCGTCCAGGCGGATCGGGCAGCCTTGCTACGCGACAAGACGATTAAGAAACTCGAAAACGCGGTAGGCGTTCAGGTTTCCACGAAGACAGGCGTTGTCACGTTGCGGGTTACCACAAGGATCCCTGAACTATCGGAACAGATCAGCCAGCGCATGCTCTCATGGCTGAATGAATTCAATCTCATAAAGCGTCAATCGCAGGCCTCTGCGGAACGTCGATTCACGGAAGCACGTTTGCAAGAGACTCTTTCTCAGTTGAACGATGCGGAGGATCGACTCCTGCGATTCACGCAACGTAACCGCGACACGCGTAACTCGCCGCTTCTTCGGCTTGAAGAGGATAGGCTACAGAGAGACGTGACGATGCGGCAGCAGGTGTACACATCGGTGATGCAAGCCTATGAACACTCAAAAATTGAAGAGGTCCGTGATACGCCTGTTATTACGATCCTTCAGGCACCCGAACAACCAGTTCGGCCTGACCCTCGCGGGTTGGTTGTGAAGGTTCTGTTGGTACTTATTATCGGCTTCGTGGTGGGAATCTGGCTGGCGATGACGCGCGAAGCCCTATGGCCTCGACTCGCTGGATACGCGTCACCGCAAGAAGAGTTTTACTCGCTGTTATCAGA
>VBLP01000041.1:1758-2325 GCA_005887925.1 Deltaproteobacteria bacterium
CCGTACTCGCCAAGATCTGCGCAATCGCCCCGAACAACGCGACCGTATCCGTGTGCAGGGCGTTTGGATCCTTCGCTGGTATGTAGACCTCTGAACCGGGCCCGGGCGTTGGACTGCTGCCGAACAGAAGCGAACGGCGCCGCGTGCGCACCTCCCCGTTCGCATAGCGCACGCTCACCTGGCCCTTCTCGGCGTTCGGTGCAAATCCGCCGGCCCCGCAGTAATAATCCAGCCCCGCGCCCTTCCATCCCGCGCGGGATGCGTCTGGAGTTCGACAAGAATCCCGATACGACCATCGCCATATTCTTTGGCGATGTTGAGATGTTCCAATTCACGCCCGTAATTCAGACGCTGGAGCACCTTTGCAATGCCGTGACGGATATCCTCGGACAATTCAACGCCTTCGTCAGAACTCGCCCGTGATGCGTCGTTGGTTTCGTTGGCCAGTGCGTTAGTCCTGCTGGCCGTTCCAAGCCATGGCATTTCTTGAACTTCTTTCCGCTGCCGCAGGGACAGGGATCGTTCCGACCCACGCCAGCATACGGATCCGCGACTCTAGTAGGCCCC
>VBLP01000041.1:2564-6471 GCA_005887925.1 Deltaproteobacteria bacterium
GCCGCAGCGAACCAGAAGGTGTCCCGCACGGCTACAACTGTCCCCACAAGGCCAACCGCAACACTAACGGATGGCCAATGCGTCCGATCAGCCATGACAAAAATCTACTACTGGCTGCGTGGTGTGTAGTATGTTGTTGCCCTAACAAGCGCCGGAAGCAGGCGGCGCCGTTCTACTGCGGTAGTCCTTGGCTCTTTCGATACTCACCGCTTCGCTATCACGATAATCGCCACCGTGCTCGCCAAGATCTGCGCAATGGCGCCGAACAACGCGACTGTGTCGGTGTGCGGTGCGTTCGGATCCTTTGCCGGCACAAACACCTCCGACCCCGGCCCCGGCGCCGGATTGCTGCTGAACAGCAGCGTACGGCGCCGCGTGCGCACATCACCATTCGCGTAGTGCACACTGACCCGGCCCTTTTCCGCCGCCTGTGTGAATCCACCAGCGGCGCTCAGATAATAATCCAGTCCGGCGCCGCGCCGATACAACACACTCGCCGGTGAGTTCACCGCCCCCACCACCCGCACGCTCGGCTGATACTCGGGAATCATCACCGAATCGCCGGGCTGCAGAATCACGTTGTCGCGCGAGCCATGATCCCGCAGCGCCTTCGGCAGATCGATGTTGATCCGCCCGCGCGCATCCGCCGGCCGCAAAAACCGAATCCCCTCAGGATACGCCCGCGGCGTGAGCCCGCCCGCGCGCGCCACCAGGTCGGCCAAGCGATCGTCCTTCGCCTTCAGCGCGTACGTGCCCGGATACAACACCTCACCCGTGATCGTCACCACCCGCTGCAGCTCGAAATCGGGCTGGCGAAAAATCAACACGTTGTCGTACGGCTCGAGCACGACCTCCGCGGCCGTCCCGCGCGCAGGGAAGGGCACACCCGGCGGACCGAGATAGCGATGCGGCGTGTCCGCCCCGTTCCCCTCGAACAAATAACTCGAGTCGAGCGGCAGCCGCAGCGTCGTCGCGAGCTGACCCCGCGACCGATCGGCCGGCAACCGCGCTATCTCGACCTCCCGCAGATCCACGCCAAGCCTCGGCCCCCGCGCCAACACCATGAGCTGGCGCAAGGTGATCCCTGGCCGCCACGGAAAGGTCCCCGGCTGCTGCACCATCCCCGTAATCGCGACGGTGTACTGCTCGGTGGCGGCCTCGAGCGAATCGACCTGCACCACGTCGCCGTCTTCGAGCGCGAACCGCGGCAGCACCGCCCCCGGCATCGGCACGTCGATCGTGACACGCGCCGTGGTCTGAGCGGTACGCGCGTTGGCGGGCAGGATGCGCTGCACCTTCAGCCGCTCGAGCGCCGCATTGGGCCGAAACCCGCCGGCCGCGGCGATCATGTCTGCCAGCGTTTCGCCCGATTTTGTCTCATAAATCGCCGGGCGCAGCACGGCCCCGGTCACACGCACGCGCGACTCATGGATCGGCACGAAGATCACGTCACCCGTCTCAAGTCTCACGTCGGCACGAGTGTCACCGCGGAGCAAATAGTCGTACAGGTCTAACGTCGCTACGGTCTTGCCCAGGCGTCGAACCTCGACGCCGCGCAGCTTGGCGCGTTCCGTCACGCCACCCGCCGCATACAGCGCCGTGAATACGGTGCCGAGCGAGCTGATCTGGTAGGCGCCGGGCTGCGTGACTTCGCCGACCACATAGACCTGATTCGCCCGCACGTTCGCCACGGTGACGTCGAACCGCGTCGTCGCATTCGCCGTGCGCCGCACGCCGGAATACACGCGGCCCAGGCGCGTGTACAGCACGTCGCGCAGCTGATCGAGCGTCAGATTGGCGATGTGCACCTGGCCCACCTGCGGAATCAGTACGAACCCCTCGCGCGTGACGGGCAGGGAATAGCTCAGCTCGACGTCGCCCGTGAGAATCAGGACGAGATTGTCGCCCGGACCCAGTTTGTAATCAGGCGGAACAGGACCGGACAACAGCGGCAAGAATTGCGTGGTGGTCCGTTGGAAGACATCCACGCCGAACACATCACTCGGTGCCGTACGCGCGCTGCGCACGAGCCCGGTGTCGTAGGGCAGCGTCTGCGCCCCACCCAGAGCCGGCAGTCCCAGCGCCTGCAACGCCGCCAGCTCCTGCGCCGACGGCGCGCCGGCGCTCGGCGCCGTGGCGCCCGAGAGATACGGATCGAGCAGGGTGGTGGGATAACCGCTCGCCGAGAGGCGCGCGCGGATCTGGTCGGGCGTGAGGCCGGATTGCGAGATGCGGCTGCGCACCATGTCCGCGAGGCCCGGCTGTTGCTGGAGGGCCTGTTGGACCTGCGTGGGCGTAGGATTTTGAGCCGTCGCCATCATGACGACGAGCAACACAGCGTTCATCTCTCCGGCTTTCTCCCAAGGGCTCAGAAAGTCAGGGAGGCTAAGATGGATGCTAACTACCGATGGGTCAAGCTGTTGGCGGGAGTTTTCTCTTAAATCAAGCGCGCCCGCGCGAAAACGACACGCTGAGCGGTCGCGTGGTTAGGGGTCTCCCTCCAACCATAACAGTTTCGTCGCATGAGCATGGAGCCGTCCGCCGCCGTCGCACGAGTGATTGTGACCGTTCGGGGCTTCAGGGCGATCCTGTCGTCCGATCTGGCCCCCATCTATGGCGTCCAGCCCAAGGTCCTCAATCAGGCCGTCAAACGCAACGCGGAGCGATTCCCTCCGGACTTCGCGTTCCGCCTGAGCAAGGATGACATGACCGCGATCCGGCGTTCAAGGTCACAATCTGTGACCTTAAAGAGGGGAGCCCACGTCAAGTACGCACCGCTCGCCTTCACGGAGCACGGCGCACTCATGGCGGCGACCGTCCTCAACAGTCGGCGCGCCGTCCAGATGAGCATCTTTGTGGTACGCGCGTTCCTGAGGTTGCGTGAAGGGTCGTCGGCCAAGCCGAGCTGTTGACGCGGCTCGCGCAACTCGAGCGACGGGTGGGTGAGCACGATCATGAGCTGAGGGCGATCATCCAGGCACTACAGCAGCTCATCGCACCGCCGGAACCGCCGCGTCGACCCAGAATCGGTTTCAGAGCCGCCGACGCCGAAGGCCGCATTGTGTAACCAACTGCGGGCACAGTCGTTAAATAGCACTTGCCACTGATAGCTAATAAGCTATCGTTTGGCATGACCACCGCTGCCTCGCTGCTCCGCCAAGCCCGTACCCGTGCCGGTCTCAGCCAGCGCGCCATCGCGCGCCGCGCCGGCACCGCCCAGTCCGTCGTCGCGCGCATCGAGTCGGGCCAGACCAGCCCGACCTGGGAGACCCTCGGCCGGCTGCTCGACGCGGCCAACGTCGACATGAGCGCGCAGCTCGAGCCGCGCGTCGTGGTGGGGTCGCACATGCTGGACGAGGTGCCGCGGATTCTCGCGATGACTCCGGAGCAGAATCTCGAAGAGGTCAAAAACCTGAGCGAGTTCTTGCACCAGGCACGGCGTGTCTGAATCCGTCGCTCCCGTCACGCCCCTCAACCCCGAGCGACTGTTCAGCACGCTCACGCGCCATGGGGTGCAGTACGTCTTGATTGGCGCCCTCGCGGCGCGGCTGCAGGGATTCCCGCGCGCCACCTACGACGCCGACATCACCCCAGCCTCGGATCCCCAGAACCTGCGACGGTTAGCAGATGCGCTGCAGGAGCTCGATGCCCGAATCTTCACCAACACAATTCCCGAAGGCCTGGCGTTCGATTGCAGTGCCCAGATGCTCGCGCGCGCCGATATCTGGAACCTGGTCACCAAGGCGGGACGGCTCGACATCGCGTTCAAGCCGTCAGGGACGGAAGGCTACGACGACCTTGCCCGCAACGCGGTGCATTTCACGGTCTACGGCGATGAGCTGCTGGCGGCCCGCCTGGAGGACATCGTGCGGTCCAAGGAGGCCGCCGGGCGCTGGCAGGATCGGCA
>VBLP01000041.1:6559-6950 GCA_005887925.1 Deltaproteobacteria bacterium
CTGCCCGACGCCGTCTGGCGGCGCATCGGCCTCGCGCCCAGCCGAGACGAGCAATTCTCGCTCGCGGACGGGACAGCGATTTCACGGCCGGTCTCCGAGTGCCATTTCTCGCTCGCGCACCGCGCGGGGCACGCACCAGTCATCCTCGGCGACCCGGACGACCCCGAGGCCCTGCTCGGCGTCGTGACGCTCGAGAACCTGGGCCTCGTGTTCGATCCGTTTCATCGCACCCTGCACCCGATGCGGATGATATTGATGAAGATGATGCGAGAGATGCTCAAGAGCAGAGGCTGAGCGGGGAGCAGGGAGCAGGGAGCACGGAGCAGGGAGCAGGGAGCAGGGAGCAGAAGGATACCGCCCGCGATGTTTCGATACCGCTGTGCACGCATTC
>VBLP01000328.1:0-2098 GCA_005887925.1 Deltaproteobacteria bacterium
CAGGTCGGCCAGATGCTCGCCGCCAAGCTGGGCTGGCCGCAGGCGACGTTCGCCGCGTCGGTCGAGCTCGCCGCCGACAAGGCCGGCTACACCGTCGGCCGCGAGGTCGATGGCGGCGTCGAGTACAAGAAGATCCCGCTGCACAGCGTGATCACGGTCGACCTCCGCATCGTCGCGCCGCGCGCGGTCAAGAACGGCGTGACGCCGGAATCGCACAAGTACTCCGGCGAGGGCGCGCGGCTGCCGTCGCTCAAGGGCATCATGGCGGCCAAGAAGAAGCCGATGGCGCAGGCCAAGCTCGCCGACTACGGCGCCGCGCCGTCTCCGGTGATCAAGGAGCAGTCGGTCGTGCTGCCGCCGCCGCGCGCCGCCGGCCAGATCGTCGCCGATATCCCGACCCTCGTGAAGAAGCTCGCCGACGAGGCGAAGGTGCTCTAGGAGCCGCCATGGGTAACGTCCTCGCGTTCTGCGAACATCTTGTCTCTTCGGCCGGCGCGCAGCTGCGGTCGAGCGCGCTGTCCAACCTCTCGTTCGCCCGGCTCGCCGCGGCGGCGCATGGCGGCGAGGTCATCGCGCTCCTGATCGGCGCGGGAGCCGCCGCCGCCGGCCCCGATGCGGCCAGGTACGCGCCGAAGGTCGTCGTGGTCGACGATCCGGCGCTGGCGCACTACCTCGCCGAGACCTACGCGCCGATCGTCGCCGAGATCGCCCGGGCACAGGGCGCCACGCTGATCTCGGCGACCGCGACCGCGGTGGGCAAGGACCTCGCGCCGCGGGTCGCCGGCCTCGTCGACGCGGGCATGGCGTCCGACGTTGCCAAGGTCACCGGCAAGGACGCGTTCGTCCGGCCGGTCCTCGCCGGCAACGCCTACTCGACCATCCAGGTGACCACGCCGATCATCGTCGTGACGCCGCGCCAGTCGGAGTTCGAGGCCGCGGCGGAGCTGCCGTCCCCGGGCACGGTCACCACCGCGCCGGCCGGCGTGGTCGATGCGCTCGGCGCCGAGTTCGTCCGGCTCGACGCGCAGAAGAGCGACCGCCCCGAGCTGTCGGACGCCAAGGTCGTCGTGTCCGGCGATCCGGCGCTGGCGCACTACCTCGCCGAGACCTACGCGCCGATCGTCGCCGAGATCGCCCGGGCACAGGGCGCCACGCTGATCTCGGCGACCGCGACCGCGGTGGGCAAGGACCTCGCGCCGCGGGTCGCCGGCCTCGTCGACGCGGGCATGGCGTCCGACGTCGCCAAGGTCACCGGCAAGGACGCGTTCGTCCGGCCGGTCCTCGCCGGCAACGCCTACTCGACCATCCAGGTGACCACGCCGATCATCGTCGTGACGCCGCGCCAGTCGGAGTTCGAGGCCGCGGCGGAGCTGCCGTCCCCGGGCACGGTCACCACCGCGCCGGCCGGCGTGGTCGACGCGCTCGGCGCCGAGTTCGTCCGGCTCGACGCGCAGAAGAGCGACCGCCCCGAGCTGTCGGACGCCAAGGTCGTCGTGTCCGGCGGCCGCGGCATGAAGAACGGCGAGAACTTCAAGGTGCTCGAGCAGCTCGCGGACCTGCTGGGCGCCGCGATGGGCGCGTCGCGCGCCGCGACCGACGCCGGCATGGTCCCGGCGGACTGGCAGGTCGGCCAGACCGGCAAGATCGTGGCCCCGAACCTGTACTTCGCCGTCGCGATCTCGGGGGCGATCCAGCACCTCGCCGGGATGAAGGGCTCCAAGACCATCGTCGCGATCAACAAGAACAAGGACGAGCCGATCTTCCAGGTCGCCGACTACGGCATCGTCGCCGAGTGGGAGAAGGCGGTCCCCGAGCTGATCGCCGAGATCAAGAAGCTCAAGGCGAGCCGCTGACCGCCTGAACGGACAGGTCGGCGCCGCGGCTGGCCGCCCCGCAGGTCGGCGAGGTGCGGCAAACCGGGGGCTTGCCTCGACGCGAACCATGCTAAAAGTAAGAGCAGTCGAAAGGCAGGCTCTCGATGGCATTCGCACAAACTGCACGTCGTCCGATCGAAGGCGCTGTCGCCACCCTGGGAGTCAGCGACCGCGTCGCGTTCTTGCGCAAGACCTATGGTCTCCTGGGGATCGCGCTGATCGCG
>VBLP01000328.1:2336-9451 GCA_005887925.1 Deltaproteobacteria bacterium
CCACGACGCGCTGCGATCGGGCGTGCTGCTCAGCGGCCAGGCGTCCGCGATCCTGATGCAGGCCGTGGTGATCACGCTGACGATCTTCGTCGGCCTGACCCTCACGGTGTTCCTCACCCGGAAGGACTTCTCGTTCCTGCGCGGCATCCTGACGATCGGATCGTTCGCGGTGCTCGGCGTGATCCTGGCGTCGATGCTGTTCGGGTTCAGCCTGGGCGCCCTCTTCTGCGGCGCCGTCATCCTGCTGATGGCCGGCTACATCCTCTATGAGACCAGCCTCGTCATGAGCCACTTCCCGCCCACGGCCCATGTCGCAGCGGCGCTGATGCTGTTCTCGACCATCGCGACGCTGTTCTGGTACGTGCTGCAACTCCTGATGCAGCTCAACCGCCGCTGACCCGGCGAGGACCTACATCCCCCTCGCCCTCGGGCCTCCTCGGGTCCGGACCTCGCCCGATATGGCACGCGATCGGAGCCGCTTGGTGTCGGGCTGACATTTTCGGCCATCGGCTAGACGCGCGAGATTTGCGGCTATACTCGGCGAACATGTCCGCGGTGCCGGTGTCCTCTGGCGGTTCGGTCTCCGTTGCCGGGCCCGCTCCACTCTCGTCCACCGACATCGGCGCCGTGCGGAAGCTCGAGGACGCGATCGCGAGCGTGGTGCGCGGCAAGCCCGAGGCGATCCGCGCCGCGATCATCACGCTCCTGTCGCGCGGCCACCTGTTGATCGAGGACATCCCGGGCGTCGGCAAGACCACGCTGGCGCGCGCGCTCGCGGCGGCGCTCGGCGGCACGTTCCGGCGCATCCAGTTCACCAGCGACCTCCTGCCGTCGGACATCGTCGGCGTGTCGGTCTACGACCAGCACGGCAAGGTGTTCGAGCTGCGGCGCGGGCCGATCTTCGCCAACGTCGTGCTCGCCGACGAGATCAACCGGACCACGCCGCGCACCCAGTCGGCGCTGCTCGAGGCGATGAGCGAGGGCCAGGTCTCGATCGACGACACCACCCACACGCTCGAGGCGCCGTTCCTGGTGCTGGCGACCCAGAACCCGGCGGAGCACTACGGCACCTATCCGTTGCCCGAGTCGCAGATGGACCGCTTCCTGCTCCGCATCGCGATCGGCTACCCGAACAAGCTCGTCGAGCGCGAGCTGCTCCGCGAGCGCGCCGGCGGCGATCCGGTGACACGGCTCGCGCCCGTGGTCGACCTCGCCACGGTCCGCGCGCTGCAGGACGCGGTCGAGACCATCCGGTTCGAGGACGCGCTGCTCGACTACGCGATGGTGATCGTCGAGGAGACCCGCCGGCATCCCGCGATCTCGGTCGGCGTGTCGACGCGCGGCGCGCTGGCGTGGTACCGCGCGGCGCAGGCCGCCGCCCTCGCCGCCGGCCGCGACTTCGTGATCCCCGACGACGTCAAGCTGCTCGCGGTGCCGTGCCTGGCGCACCGGCTGGTGCTCGCCCAGGCCCACGACTCGCTCGGCCGCCAGCGCGCCGACAGCGAGCGGCTGATCACCGAGATCACCCACCGCGTCGCGATCCCGGTGTAACCCCGTGCCCGGCGCCGCGGATCAGCCCGACCGGCCGTCGCCCGCGCCGCTGCCGTGGTGGCGCTGGCTGCGACCGCCGCGCCGGCTGAGCTTCACCCGCGAGGGCCGGCTGATCGTGATCCTCTCGGTCGGCGTCGGGTTCGCCGCGATCAACACCGGCAACAACCTGCTCTACCTCCTGCTCGGCTGGCTGCTGAGCTTCATCATCGCCTCGGGCATCCTGTCCGAGATGACGCTCAAGCAGCTGACGGTCGAGCGCCGTCCACCGCCGCGGGTGTTCGCGGGCGAGCCGTTCCTGATGGAGGTCGTGATCCGCAACAACAAGCCCCACCGCGCGTCGTTCTCGATCGAGGTCGAGGACCTGGTCGGCGCGACGCCGCTCGACAAGCGCTGCTACTTCCTCAAGATCCCGGCGGCGAAGTCGCAGCGCACGAGCTATCGCCACACCTTCGTCCGCCGCGGGCTGTACACGCTGACCGGCTACCGGGTCGCGACCAAGTTCCCGTTCGCGCTGTTTCGCAAGTCGCGCGATGTCGACGCGCCGCTCGAGGTGCTGGTGTATCCGACGCGGGTCCTGGTGCCGCGGCCGGCGCCGCGAACCCAGGCGCGCGGCGAGGCCGTCGCGAACCGGACCGGCCGGCGCGGCGAGTTCTTCGGGCTGCGCGAGCATCGCTCGGGCGACGATCGCCGCGACGTGCACTGGCGGTCGAGCGCGCGCACCGGGCGGCTCCTGGTCCGCGAATACGAGGACGAGCACGCGCGCAGCGTGGTGATCGGGGTCGACAACGCGCTGCCGGATGCGGCGCGCGACGCGCTCGGCGACGGCGCGATCACGCCCGAGATCGAGGCCCAGATCGCGGCGGTCGAGCGCGCGATCAGCGTGGCCGCGAGCCTGGCCGCGGTGTACCTCGAGGCCGGCTGGACGGTGGAGCTGTGCGCCCGCGGTTGCCGGATCCCGCAGGGCGCCGGGCGCAGCCAGGAGGCCCGGATCGCGCGCGCGCTCGCGCTCTTGCCGTATGTCTCCGACGAGGTCGCGTTCGCGGTGCTGCCGCCGCGGATCGACAGCGTCCTGGTGATCCCGCGCGCCGTCGCCGCGGCCGGGCGGCCCAAGGCGGCCACGGTGATGGACGTATGAGGTTCGCCATCGCCCACAAGGTCGCGACCTACCTCATGGTGGGCTTCGCGTACTGCGCGCTGATCACGGGCGGCGGCGTGTCACCGATGATCGCGCTCGGTGGGCTGGTCGGCCTGGTCCTGTCGTGGTGGTGGGAGCCGCCGCTGATCCGCGTCGAGCGCTGGACGATCGTGTGGACGATCGGCTCGAGCCTCACGCTGATCTACAGCGTGGTGGTCGTCGTGATGCGCGCCGATTTCCTCGAGGTCGGCGCGCAGTTCCTGATCTGGCTGATCGTCGCCAAGGCATTCAATCGCCGCGCGGCGCGCGACTGGCAGCAGATGTACCTGCTCGCGTTCCTCATGCTGGTCGCCGGCTCGGTGCTCAACCCCGATCTGACCTACGGCCTGTGCTTCCTCGGCTTCGTGATCTCGTCGACCTGGGCGCTCACGCTGTTCCACCTGCGCCGCGAGATGGAGGACAACCTCCTGGTCAAGCACGCCGCGGACCGCGCGTCCGAGCGCGTCGAGGTCCGCCGCATCCTCGACTCGCGGCGGATCGTCAACGGCCGGTTCTTCCTCGGCACCGGCGCGCTGTCGTTCGCAGTGTTCCTCGGCGCGGCGCTGGTGTTCCTCGCGCTGCCGCGGGTCGGCGTCGGGTTCTTCCTGAAGAGCCGCGGCGGGCTGACGCTCGCCGGGTTCTCCGACGGCATCAAGCTCGGAGGCCACGGCGTGTTCAAGAACGACGCGACCGTGGTGATGCGGGTCGAGATCGCCAGCCGCTACGGCGGGCGCGAGGCGCCCGAGATCCACTGGCGCGGAGTCGCGTTCGATCACTACGAGCAGGGCCAGTGGTCGCGGCTCCGCGATGCGCCGCGCACGCTGCAGACGCTCGAGCAGAGCGCGACGCGCGATCGCCGGTTCCTGCGCTGGGACGGACCCGAGCTGCCGGTGAGCCAGATCGACGCGCTCGCCGGCGAGCTGGTCAACCAGGACATCTGGCTCGACCCGCTCGACTCCGATGTGCTGTTCGGCGCGAGCACGCCGCGGATCGTCGAGTACACGCATACCCTGCGGCCGCGCAAGCCGCTGCTCGAGCGCAACGACGAGATCCGGCTCGATCACGGCAGCACCGTGCACTACACGGTGTACTCGCAGCTCGCGCCGCCGCCGGTCGACCGGCTGCGCGCCTCCGACGGCGTGCTGCCCGGAGGCTACGGACTCTACCTCCAGCTGCCGCCGGAGATCACGCCGCGGACCCGCGAGCTGGCGCGCCGGATCACCGGCGGCCTCACCGCCGAGTACGACAAGGTCGAGGCGATCAAGAGCTGGCTGAGCAACAACCTGACCTACACGCTGCAGCTCGCCGATCCCGGCAAGCGCGAGCCGGTCGACTTCTTCCTGTTCGAGCGCAAGAAGGGCCACTGCGAGTACTTTGCGTCCGCGTTCGCGGTGCTCGCCCGCGCCGTCGCGATCCCGACCCGGCAGGTCAACGGCTTCCTCGGCGGCGAGTGGAACGAGTACCAGGGCTACGTCGCGGTGCGCGCCGGCGACGCGCACTCGTGGGACGAGGTCTATTACCCGGGCGTCGGCTGGGTCACCGTCGATCCGACGCCGCCCGGCGACGTCGATGCGCTCGGCCGAGGCGGCAAGGGCTTCCCGGCGCGGGTCCGGCGGTTCGTCGACACGCTGCGGTTCCAGTGGAACAAGTGGGTGATCGAGTACGACCTCGCGTCGCAGCTCGCGCTGTTCAAGCAGGTCGGCGGCGTGTTCCAGAGCGGCGGCTCGGCGGTCAAGCGCGCCGCCGCCGCGGTCAAGGACGCGGCGGTGCGCCACGGGCCGGTCGCCGCGGTGGTCGCGGCGGTGATCGCGCTCGGGGTTGCGCTGCGCCGGCGGCGGCGCCGCGCGGGCTTCGCGCTCGGACCGCGGCCGCGGCCGCGCGCCCGCTCGTCGATCGCACAGATCTACGACGACGTCGCGCGCACCCTCGCCCGGGCCGGGGTGCCGCGCGAGGCGGCGGTCACGCCGCGCGAGCTCGCCCGGCGCATGGCCGACCGCGGGGACGGCGCCGCGGTCCAGGTCGGCGAGCTGACCGAGCTGTACTACGCCGCCGCCTGGGGCCAGCGCCACGACGCTGCCGCCGAGCAGCGCGCCGCCGAGCTCGCCCGCGAGATCCGCGCTACGCTCCACGCCCGCCGCGCGCCTCGGTAACACCCGGCACGCCCCGCCGCGTGCCAGATTGGCATCCGGAGCGCGGTTTGTTGATGCGACCATCCCTGCGTGATAGCTACGATCATCGTCGGCAACCGGCGGCCTTCCCCTTGCAAAGAGCATCCCTGATGACGCGCTTCGCTTTCATGAGCGTACTGGTGATGCTTGCTGCGGTCGGCGTCGCGAGCGCAGATGACACGATGCCGACCGGGCCGCTTGCCAACGGTGCGAGCATCACGTTTGCCGAGCTCAAGATCCACGAGAACAACAACGCCGATCTCGACTTTCCCAAGACCGATCCCGACTCGATCTGGCACTACTTCAACCTCGCCCACTGCCAGTGCAGCAAGACCCCTCCGGCTAACTTTCACGAAGGCACCTTTGCCTACTTGCTCAAGCTGCAGAATCCGACGGGCATGGCGGTGAACCGCCCGCTCGAGGTCTGGGTTGGATCGAATTGCAATACCGACGCTGGACGCCCGCCGAGCATGACAGCGACGTGTCACCGCATCGATTCAGCCGGATTGACGAACGTCGACTTGCTGACGAACCCTGGCAACTTTCGACCCGAGATCTCGGTCTTCGACCAACAGACGAACATGCTGTGGGTGCTGGTTGACACGAACATGAACGGCATACCGGACTACTTCCCTTCGCAGCAGCTCGCGACCGATGCACAGGCACCTCCGCTTCCAACGAACTTCCGCGCAACCGGGGGTAATGGTGCGATCCAGATCTCCTGGAAATCCGCGGACACGGCCGACGTGTTTGCATACCAGGCACTGTGCGCGCGCGCAGATAACGATGGGCCCGGCAAGACCAAAGGACGACCACTGCAGCGCTACATGACGGGCTCGACGTTGTGCGGCATCGCCCAGTCGATCGATCTCGGGACAGGCACTGATATTCCGACTCCACAGAACGCGCCCGATGCCGGTGCACCGGTCGTTCCGGTCGGCGGACTCGCAAATCTCGATCCGTTCTTTCTATGCGGTGAACAGACCGCAGCGACGGCAACCAGCTTGCGTATCGAAGGACTGCAGAATCATGTTCCGTACAAGGTGGTATTTCTCGTCGTCGACAAGTACCAGAATGCGTCCGGGACGTACTTCACCTCCACGGTAACGCCGGTGCCCTCCACGGACTTCTGGCAGGACCTCCACGATCCCGCCCGTGGCAGCAACGCCGAAGGCGGGCTGTGCCTGCTGGCCGAGACCTACGGCGACGACAGCGGGCTGACCCGGACCCTGCGCGCATTCCGTGACGACACGCTCGGCGGCTCGCGCCTCGGCCGCTGGCTGACCGATGCGTACTACGCGACCCTGGCCCGGCTCGGTGCCCAGGTGCATGGCTCGCTCGCGCTGCGGCTGGTCGCGGCGGTCGCGCTGGCGCCCCTCGTCATGTTCGCCCTGCTGTGGCACTGGCTCACCTTGCCCGGCCTGCTCGGCCTGATCGCGGCGGTCTGGCTGTGGCGCCGACGACGCCGGCTGGCGCGGCGCCTCCGCCAGCTCCTGCAGCTGCGCGTCGTCCGGCTCGCCGCCGCGCTCGGCGCGCTCGCATTCGCCGGCACCGCGCACGCCGGCGGCGGCTACCAGCCGTACTGGGAGAATGGCGACGAGCTCAATCAGAACCAGCCCTCGACCGAGTCGGACGCCGTGACCTGGCACGTCGGGATCCGCGTCGGGCCGTACGTGCCGGATATCGATAACCAGCTCGGCATGACTCCCGGGCCGTACCAGCAGATGTTCGGCGGCGCGCAGGTCCTCCCCATGCTCGACGTCGACCGGGTGCTGTGGGATCGCTTCGGCCAGCTCGGCGTCGGCCTGAGCCTGGGCTACATGCAGAAGACCGCGCACACCTTCGACATCAACAGCAAGCCGACCGACAACCCGCGCATGCGCGGAGCCGACACCAACAAGTTCCGGCTGGCGCCGGCCGCGGTGACCGCGACCTATCGACTCACCTGGCTCGATGACCAGTACGGGATTCCGGTCATTCCGTATGCGCGCGCCGGTCTGGCGTACTACGTGTGGTGGGTGAGCCTGACCAACGGCAGCCTCGCCAAGGTGTGCAAGGGCGACGGGGTCGAGCCCGACTGCAGCCAGAACAAGGCGCTCGGTGCCTCGCTCGGCGTGACCGGCTCGATCGGCCTGGCGATCCGCGCCGAGCGCATCGACTCGTCGGCCGCGATCTAGATGCGGCAGAGCGGGATCCAGCACGCCGGGATCTATGGCGAGCTG
>VBLP01000329.1 GCA_005887925.1 Deltaproteobacteria bacterium
ACCCGCGCCAAGCTCGCCCAGATGACGCTCGAGCGCGATCGCCTGGCCAGCGAGCTGCGCGACGCGCGCGGCGACGACGCCGACACCACCAACCGGCGCATCGCGGCCAAGCCCGGCTTCGATCCCGACGTCACCGCCCAGGTCGACATCGCCAAGTACGAGTCGCTCGCCACCAAGTCGAGCGAGCTCGAGCAGAAGCTCGCCCAGCTCGAGCGCGACGACGCCGGGCTGCGCCGCCAGCTCGCCGACGCCCAGGAGCGGCTGCGGCTGGCCGCGATCGACCTCGAGGACGACGACGCCGAGATGACGCGCACCGGCAACCAGCTGCCGATCGCCGAGCTCGCCGAGCACGTCACCGCGCTCGAGGAGTCCATGAACTCGCTGCGCGCCAACATGCGGGCCGCCAGCGACGAGACCGCGATGATGGAGCCGTCCGAGTCGGTCAACACGATCTCGAGCGCGGTCAGCCAGGCGGCCGAGCACGTCGAGACCGGACCGCGGCCCCGCCGGCCGGGCCTGAGCTACTCGGGCCTGGCGGTGTGGGCGCGCAGGAACGCCAGGCTGACCGGCAGCCGGGCGGACCAGAACGCGAAGTCGTGCCGGCCGGGGCCGACGAAGAACTCGTGCGGGATGTGGCGGGCGGTCAGCGCCTCGTGCACGTACTGGACGTTGTCCTGCAGCGCGAAGTCGTCCTCGGTGCCGCAGTCGAAGTACAGGGCGACCTTGCCCGGCCCGAGCACGCCGGCGAGCTCGACGACGTCGTGCGCCTTCCAGTCGGCGATGTCGGAGCCGAAGACGGCGCGGATCCACGCGCCGATCGGAGTGGAATTGCCCCGGTCCGCGACGTCGCTGTAGAGCTCGGTCTTGCCGGGCGCGAACGGCCGCGGCCCGCGATAGAGCAGCGCGATCGCGCCGGAGTGGCTGCCGGCGGCGGCGAACTCGTCGGCATGGCGCAGCGCGACCGACATCGCGCCGAAGCCGCCCATCGACAGGCCGGCGATGCCGCGGCCGTCGCGGCGCGCGATCGTGTGGTAGTGCGCGTCGATCCAGCCGACGAGGTCCCTGGCGATGTAGCTCTCGTAGCGGCGCGCGCGGACGCAGGTCGTCGCGTGGTCCTGCTGCGCCGGGATGAACAGCCCGGTGCCGTCCTGCATGCACTGGGCGTAGTCGATCGCGAGCGGGGAGTCGACGTACCAGCCGTCATCGCCGTCGGGCATCACCACGACCGCGGCGAGCGCGAGCTGATCGGCGGCGGCGTCGAGCTTGCCGCGCTGCAGCCAGTTGGTCTCGTTGCCGCCCAGGCCGTGCAGGTAGTAGAACACCGGCCAGTGCCGCGCCGGCTGGCTGTCGTAGCCGCGCGGCAGGTAGATGACGACGGCCTTGTCGACGCCGAGCGCGTCGCTGTGGAACTGCTCGGTGACGACGCGGCTCGGCGAGAGCGGCGCCGGCGGTGCGGTCGGCGGTGGATCTGCGGCCGGGCGGACGGGCTCGCCGGATGTTCCCTTGGCGGAACAGGCGGCGCAGGCGATCGAGGCGGCGACGGCGATCAGGGTGCGGTTCATTGCATCACCGGGAGCATCGCGACGGTCTGGATCCTCGACGAGCGGAACGAGGCGACGAGCTGGATCAGGCGCTCGGTGGCGCTGGCCACGCTGCGGTCGATGGGCGCGGAGGCCAACAGCCCGGCGAGCATCGCGCCGAGCGAGCCTGCGCCGGCATCGAGGCCGAGCGGCGCCCGGACCTGGCCGAACCCGACGAGCAGGTCGCGCAGGGTCGCCGCCGGCGGATAGATCTCGAGATCGGTGTCGGCGGCCACGCCGCCCAGCTTGCGGGCCTCGGCGAGCGCGGCGTCGAGCCCGCCGATCTCGTCGACCAGGCCGAGCGCCTTGGCCTTCGCGCCGGTCCACACCCGGCCCTGCGCGATCGGCTCGATGTCGGACGGCTGCTTGCCGCGGCCCTCGGCGACGCGGCCGACGAACACGCGGTAGACCGCCTCCATCGAGGTCCGGATCGCCGCGCGCTCGTCGTCGGTCCATGGCCCGAGGCTCGCCATCATCGTCGCGCGCTTGCCGCGGCCGATCGGGAACGTGTTGACGCCGAGCCGGGCCAGCCCGTCGCGCGCCGCGAGCTTGCCGCCGACCACGCCGATCGATCCGGTCAGGGTGTCGTCGAGCGCGAAGATCCTGGTCGCGCCGCAGGCGATGTAGTAACCGCCGCTGGCCGCGACGTCGCTCATCGACACCACGACCGGCTTCTTCGCCTTGAGCTCGGCGACCGCGCGCCAGATCAGCTCGGAGGCCTGGGCGCTGCCGCCGCCCGAGTCGATGCGCAGGACGACCGCCTTGACCGTGGCGTCAGCGGTGAGCGCGCGCAGCGCCGCGACCAGCGTGTGCGACGCGATCTGCTGGCGGGCGCCGAGCACGCCGTCGCCATCGCCGTCGACGATGTTGCCGAGCGCGTAGACCAGCGCGACGTGGTCGCCGGCCGGCTTGTCGGGCGGCATCGCCCCGAGGAACCGCGACGCCTTCATCATCAGCGCGAGCGGATCGGAGTGGTCGGGGTGGAGCTCGAGCTTGGCCCACGCCGCGCCCCGGGTCACCGCGTCGCGAAACGCCTCGAACGCGGCGACATCGTCCACGAGGCCCGCCGCCCTGGCCTGATCCGACGGGAACAGCGCGGTGTCGATCAGCGCCTTGACCGCGGCGGGTGCGAGCTTGCGCTCGCCGGCGATCGCGTCGACCATCGTCTGGTAGCGGCGATCGAGGATCGCGCCGAGCGTCTCCTGGGTCTGCTTCGACGGCGCGTCGAGCGTCAGCGGCTCGGCGGCGCCCTTGTAGGCGCCGACGTGGAGGAAGTCGGCCTGGACGCCGAGCTTGTCGAGCAGCGGCTTGATGTGGATCGGCATCGCCGCGGGGCCGCTGATCGCGACGTCGCCGAGCGGCGCCAGCCCGATGCGGCCGCACGCCGCGAGCACGAGGTACCCCGCGTTGCTCGCGCCCTCGCCGTGGCAGGCGACGGTCTTGCCGGCCTGGCGCAGGCCGTGGATCGCGGCGCGCAGCTCGATCGCATCGGTCAGGCTGATGTCGATCTCGCCGGCGCGCACCAGCACGCCGATCAAGGTCGCGTCGCGGGCGAGCTCGCGCAGCCGCTCGACCAGCGCGCGCAGCTCGGTGCCGTGGCCGCCCGACCACGACAGCGAGCTGCGCTCGACGATATCGCCCGACAGCGACAGCACGCCCCAGTGCGGGGTGGCCTCGTCGAGATCTTTCGAGCGCTCGGGCGCCTCGTACGGCCCGGGCTTGCCGACGTTCTCGGCGACCTTGGCGAGCATGCCCTGGAGGTCGAGGCCGCCGAGGCCGCGGTCGCGCCTGGCCTTCGCCGGCCGGCTCGCGTCGTCCTTGTCCTTGTCGTCGCTCCTGTCATCCGGCCTGGCCGGCTTGCCCGAGCCCGCCGGTCCGGCCCAGGGATCTCCGGACGCGGCCCCGGTCGGCGTCGGATCGGCGGCCCGGTCGAGCCGAGACGGCTCGGCGCAGGACACGAGCACGAACGCGAATCCCAGCGCGGCGGTGCGACGCCACGCGCGGAGGGCCGACCGACGAGAATCCCGGGGTGACGATCGACCCAACCACAGCATGCCCGTTCATAGCACGGGCCGCTTCCTCGACGCTCAGCCCGAGCCCGAGCCGGCGCCCGCGGGATCCGGGCTCGCCGGCGGCGGTGACGGCGGCGACGCCGGCGGTGACGGCGGCGCAGCGGGCGGCGCGGCGCTGCCGGCCGGCTCGCGCGGCGGCGCAGGCGGCGGCGACGTGTCACCACCCAGCCGCTCGAGCTGCTTCCTGGCCGCGACGCTGTCGGGATAGATCTCGAGGTACGCCTTGTACGCCTCGATCGCCCTGTCCTTGAGGCCCTGCTGCTGATACGCCTCGGCGATCCCGCGCAGCGCGGGCTCGTACCGGGGCGACACCGCGAGCGCCGCGCGGAACTTGGAGAACGCGCTCGCGAACTGCTTGGCGTCGATGTGGCAGTAGCCCATGCCGGCGAGCGCCTCGACGCCGTTGGGCTTCTGCTCGAGCGCCCTGGCGTAGAGCTCCATCGCCTTGCCGCAGTTGGTGTCGGCGATGGCGTTGGCGCGCGCGAGCAGCCGGTCGTACGAGTCACCGCCGGCCTCGGGCACTGCAGGCGCGACCGGCACCTTGCCCGCCGCGGGAGCCCTGGCGCCGCTGCCGTCCTTGCCCGCATCCCGGGACGTGGGCGGCGTGCTGGGTGCCCTCCGCGGGGTCTCCGGCGTCTCGACCGGCATCGGATCGGTCCGGGCGACCGCGGTCTCGAGCTTGCCCGCCAGCGCGCGCGCGCCGGCGTGCTCGGGCTGGGCCGCGAGGATCGTGTCGACCAGCGGCCTGGCGTCGACCGGCTTGCCTTCCTTGAACAGCGCGAGCGCCAGCTGGTACCGCGCGCGGACATCGCCGGAGGTCTCGAGCTTGCCGTCGGCCTGATCGATCGCGGCGAACGCCGCCTGGGCCTCGCCGAGCTTGCCGTCTCGCATCAGCACCGCCGCATCGGCGAGCGCGATCTCGCGCGCCCAGTCGTCGGGCTTGGCGCGCGCGGTGTCGAGGTAGCGCTTGATGTCGCGCGCCGGCTTGCGCTGGAGCCGCAGCACCTCGGCCATCGCCACGTTCGCCCCGGGGGCATCGCCCGCGGCCTTGAGCGCGCGCTGCGCCGCGGTCGCCGCGTCGAGCACGAGCTGCTTGGCTTCCTTGCGCACGCCGTCGGCGTCGGGGCTCGCGATCAGGTCGGCGCGATCGAACAGGTCCTGCGCGAGCTGGGCGATCAGGTGGGCGCGCAGCGCCTGCGACGGCGCGTCGGTCCTGGCCTCGAGCGACTGCGCGGCGGTGCGCAGCCGCGGCTCGAGATCCGCCCGCAGCTCGGCGCGCGGCCCCGCCTCCGGGGCGACCGGCGCGGCCGCGGCGGCGTCCGGCGTCACGGCCGGCGCGTCGGGCGGCACCACCGCGACCGGCGTCGCCGATCCCTTGTCGGTCACCGGCCGCGCGACCGGCTCGTCCTTGGCGCTGCGGATCACGAAGACGTAGATCACCGCCGCCGACGCGCCCATCACCACCAGCGCCATGATCAGCACCCACATGCCGGCGCGCGAGCCGCGGCGCGACGGCAGCACGTCGTCGTCATCGTCGACGGTGCGGACCTTGCCAGACGCGAACGGCGCGGCATCGCCCGGCGCCATCCGCACCCGGCCCGCGAACGCAGGCTCGTCGGGGATCGCCGCCAGCTTGCCGACGAACGGCCACGACTGCGGCGCACCGGGTGCATCGCCGATCTCCGGCTTGATGCCGTCGGTCGCCCAGGCCGCCGTGGCGCGGTTGCCCATCGGCAGCGGCGGCGGCTGGCCCACCGGCCCCGACGCGGCGCCGCGCCTGGGCGGCGGCGGCGGCGTGGTCCTCGGCCGGCGGGCGGGCGGCGGAACGGCGGCCGGCTCGGTCGGCGCGAGCATCACCGGCGGCGGTGGCCCCGGCGTGCGCGCCACGCCGCGCGTCGGCACCGGCGGCGGGGTGTGGGCCCCGACCCGGCCCTGATAGGCCCGCGTCGTGCGCGCCTCGCCCGGATCGTCGTCGGGGAGGATCGTGCCGCCGGCGGCCTGCGCGGCGCCGTACCCGGGCAGCGTGCCGGGGAGCTGGTTGATCGAGGCGATCGGCCCGCCCGCGCCTGGCCCCCCCGGACCGCGGCCCGGCGGCGGCGTCGGCGGCTTGATGCGGTCGCGGTTGGCGCGCGCCTCGTCGGCGATCGCGAAGTACTGGCCGAGGTCGGCGATGTCGCCGAGCCGCTTCCAGGTCTTGCCGGTGCGCGAGATCAGCGACTCGCGCGTCACCACGCCGGCGATGATCCACTGCTGCAGCGTCGCGAGCTCGCGGCAGCTCTTCTGCTCGCCGTTCTCGAGCCGGAGCAGCCACTGCCGGTCGACCGTGGTCGGGGCGTCGTCGGCGCCCAGGGTGCGCGCCTCGTCGTCGAACATCGAGTCGCGCGCCCGCGGACCGGCCGGCGGCAGCGGCCGGGAGCTGCTCGTCCGCGCCCGCGAAGGACCGGCATCGCGCGTCGTCGGGACCGCCGTGATCCCGACGTTGGTGATCGTCCGCTTGCGGATCTTGAACATGTGGCCGCAGTTGGTGCACTTCACGGTGACACCACCGGGCTTCAGACGTGCTTCGTCGAGCTCGTACTCGGTCTGACACTTCTCGCAGCGGACGTCCATGGCAGTGGCACGCAACTGCGTGTCTTGGTTTGCGAACGTAGCACGGCGATGTCGTTCGCGCATCTTGTGCCCCCCGGGGCAAATCGACGAATCTCGACGCATGAGTGACGCCCGGGAGCGTGCGGTAGAGCGCGTTCGCGTCGACGCCTTCGTCAAGGTCCATGGCGCGGACGGCCAGGAGCTGGTGTTCCGCACCCGCGACCTGTCGGAGCACGGCCTGTTCCTCTACACCAAGGTCGCCCGGCTCTATCCGTTCAAGGTCGGCTCGACGCTGTCGCTCGAGCTCCACGACTTCGATCAGCAGGTCACCTGCAAGGTCGTCGTGGTCCGCGTGGCCGATCCCGGTAGCCCCGAGAACGAGACCTTCCCGGCCGGGTTCGGCGTGCGGATCATCGAGTGCGACGAAGCGTCGCGGTGCGCCCTGCAGACGATGATCGAGCGGGTCAAGCCAGGCGAGGTTTACTGACCCGCATCGTGGTCGACGCATCGCTCCACTCCGAGGTCGTCAGCTCGTAGCGCAGCACGCTCCACCACCGCCCGTCGCGCCACACGTCGTCCTCGCGCCGGCCGATCGGCCGGAACCCGAGCTTCTCGATCACCCGGCGCGACGCGACGTTCTCGGCGAAGCAGCCGACCGTGATCTTGTGCAGCCCCAGGGTGTCGAACCCGAAGCGCATCACCGCCTGCGCCGCCTCGGTCATCAGGCCCCGGCCGTGCAGCGGCGGGGCGATCCAGTAGCCGAGCTCGGCGCTATCGACCCGCCAGGCCCGCATCGCGAACTGGATCCCGTCGAGGCCGATCGTGCCCACCGCGCGGCCATCGACCTCGATCGCCCACACCACGTCGGTGCCGTTCGCGATCCCGTCCCGCGTCCACGCGATGAACGCGAGGGTCTGGCTCGGGTCGGTGTGCGCGGCCCAGCTCATCATCCTGGGCAGCTCCGGATCCGAGACGAACGGCCACAGGTCGTCGACGTCGGCGTCGGCGAGCGGCCGGAGCCGCAGCCGCGCGGTGACCAGCGTCAGGTCGAGCTCGGTGAGCCTGGGGATCGTCGCGCGGGGTGGTGGCGAGGACAGGTTCGACATCGCCGTGGACAGTGCGCCTCGTCCGCGTTGACTTCCTCGACCGTGGCCAGGATGTCCTTGACGTCGATCAGGCGCAACCGGTCGTCCCACGGCACCCGTACGCCGGCCTCCTTGCGGAACAGCACGTGCGCGCCGTGCGGCACGCCCGACACGTTCTCGGTGAGCTCGCTCGTGGTCGGTCGATCGCGGGCGACCTCGATCACCTTGCCGTAGAATGCCTCGTCCTGGGCTTCCTTGGCGCCGGCCGGCAGGTACAGCCCGGCGTCGGTGCGCTCCTCGATCCGGATCACCTGAACCAGGACGCGCATCCCGAGCGGGAGGATCAGACGGTGGGCCGACACGTGGTCACAGGTCGCGCTCGAAGACAACGGCGCCACTCTGCTCCAGGCAGCGGGCCGCATCGCCTTGTCGCCGCACGATCCCGACCGCACGTCGATCCGCGGTCCGACGACCTCGGCCCGCCCCCACAGCCGCTGCCGGCGCAGCGTGTCCTCGCGCTGGACCACGGCGGTGCTGCGATCCTGCGCCGCGGTGTCCGACGCAGCCTGCGACGTGGCCGCCTGCGCGAGCGGCGCACGGGCCACCCGCGGCGCGGCGGTCTGGGCGACGACCTCGACCGGCTCGGGCGGCACCTCGGCCGCCGCGGCCGTCGGCTTGCCACCACCGCGCAGGACGAGCACCACGAGGACCGCCGCGGCCAGGACGACGGCGGCGACCACCGCCGGGACGGGCATCCCACGCCGGGGCGCCAGCGCGGTGCCGCCGGGCTCGGCCGTCATGCGCTTGCCGCGGCCTCCGAGCGGCAGCCCCGCGTGGCACTTCGGACACCGCACATAACCGGGCACGACGGCGACACCACACGCCGGGCAGACCGCATTCATGACAAGAGGATAACCGCGCGACGCGACGCGCGGTCGCCAATCGTGAATATCTCGCGGTTTTGCCGCGAAAGAGGGGACGGGAAGGTCCCCTTTCGATCGATGGACCGGTGCCATGCGCGGCGCGAAGATTTGCGGCGTCTCATGACAAGCAGGCCGGTGATGCCCGCCACCAGGAAGCTCGCACCCGGCCGCTGGTCCGACGCGCTGCAACAGCCGCCGCCGGTGTTGGGGTAGATGTCGCAGATCGCCTGGATCTCGTCGGCCGTCAGATCCTCCTTCTTGGTCTCGCCGCACTGCTGGAAGTTGTACATCGTCGCATCGACGATCTTGGGATCGTCCGTCGCCGAGCACGAAGGGACCGGCCGGCCGAGGTTGTCGGTCCGCGGCGGATCGCCGGAGGCCAGGCACGGATGCTCGAGGCCGTGCAGGTGGCCGAGCTCGTGGGTCAGCGTGTTCTGGAGCTCGGCGTGGCACGGCGCGGTGCCGGTGGTCTGGTTGTTGGCCGAGATCGCGAAGTTGACGCCGTTGATCTCGATGTCGGCGTCGACGATCGCGCCGTCGTGATCGCTGCTGGCGTCGTCGACGTAGACCGCGGTCGTGATCCCGGCGGCCAGCGACGAGTACATCCGCGCCGGGTCGCTGCCCGACGCCGGCCGGCCCCACACCGTGTCGCGCAGCTTGATCAGGTTGACCTTGTCGTTGCCGACCTCCATCGCCTTCTTGCCGGTGTCGGTGACCTTGAAGTTCGAGCACTTCGCCGTGTCGTTGTTCCAGGTCGCGATCGAGGCGTCGATGATCGTGAACTCCTGATCGGCGGGGATCTCGGCGGTGCCGGCGGCGTCGACCGTCACCGACACGCTGCGCGACTGCCAGTACAGCGAGTGGCCGGCCTTGGTCGGCCCCGTGCGGACGTAGCCCGACGGATATGCCGTCACCTTGACGCTGTCGAGCACCACGTGTTCCCGCAGCGACAGATCGAGGTCCTCGTGGGCGGCGACCGAGACGTGCATGCCGGGCTCGAGCAGCGCGGGTCCCGGCATCTGGATCATGCCGAGGCCGTCGACGCTGCCGCCGAGCTGGCTGACGACCACATCGCCGTCGGGGGTGTGCACGGTTGCTTCGGTCACGATCGCCGCGTGGTCCTCGGTCCAGTGGCTGTGGGCTTCGATCACATCGCCGTCGATGAACATCACGGGAACTGGCATTGCCCCGACGCTAGCATGCCGTGTTACAAGGGCGCACCATGACGCCACCCGGCAAACCGGTGCGTGTGCGCATCGCACCCTCGCCGACGGGAGATCCCCACGTCGGCACCGCATACATCGCTCTGTTCAACTACGCCTTCGCCCGCCAGCAAGGTGGCAAATTCGTGCTGCGGATCGAAGACACCGATCTGTCACGGGCGCGCACCGACTCCGAACAGCTGATCTTCGACGCGCTTCACTGGATCGGATTGACGTGGGATGAAGGTCCTGATGTAGGAGGGCCCCATGCCCCGTATCGCCAGAGCGAGCGCGGCGACATCTACCGCGAGCACGCGCGGGTCCTGCTCGACCGCCGCGAGGCCTACCGCTGCTTCTGCACCGAGGACCGCCTCGCCAAGCTCCGGATCCAGCAGCAGGCCGAGAAGCGCCCGCTGGGCTACGACCGCCACTGCCGCGAGCTCGACCCCGCCGAGGCTGCCCGCCGCGCCGCGGCCGGCGAGCCGCACGTCGTCCGCCTCGGGGTCCCGCTGTCCGGACCGTTCGCGTTCCACGACCTCCTGCGCGGCGAGGTCACGCGCGACGCCAGGGAGATCGACGACCAGGTGCTGCTCAAGTCCGACGGCATGCCGACCTACCACCTGGCCAACGTGGTCGACGACCACCTCATGGCGATCAGCCACGTGATCCGCGCCGAGGAGTGGATCTCGTCGACCCAGAAGCACGTGCTCCTGTACCGCGCGTTCGGCTGGGACCCGCCGCAGTTCATCCACATGCCGCTCCTGCGCAACGCCGACAAGGACAAGACCAAGATCAGCAAGCGCAAGCAGCCGGTCTCGGTCAACTACTACCGCGACATCGGCATCCTGCCCGAGGCGCTGCTCAACTTCCTCGGCACGATGGGCTGGTCGTTCGGCGGCGATCGCGAGAAGTTCACGCTCGCCGAGATGATCGAGGTGTTCTCGTGGGACCGGATCTCGCTCGGTGGGCCGGTGTTCAACCTCGAGAAGCTGACCTGGCTCAACGAGAAGTACCTGCACGAGCTGTCGGTCGACGAGCTCGCCGACCGCGCGATCGCGTGGCGGCTCAACAAGGCCTACCTGACCTCGGTCCTGCCGCTGGTCCAGAAGCGGATCCGCAAGCTCGACGAGCTGATCCCGGCGATCGAGTTCCTGTTCTCGGGCGACCTCGACTACACCCCGGTGCTCGGCGAGCTCGTCATCCCCGACGTCGCGCCGGCCGACGTCGCCAAGGGCCTCCTGGCCTACGTCGAGCGGTTCGAGGCCCGCGTCGGCTGGACCAAGCAGATGCTCGAGGACGAGGCCGCCGCGTGGTGCAGCGAGCTGGGCTGGAAGACCAAGCACGCCTACATGGTGCTGCGGATCGCCGTCACCGGCCGCACCGCGACCCCGCCGCTGTTCGAGACCATGGCCGCGCTCGGCAAGGAGATCACGCGTCGCCGGCTGCGGCGCACCGCCGAGGTGATCGGCAAGGCGAAGTGATGGTCGCGATCCTCGTCCCCACCGCGATCGTGAGCGCCGCGCTGATCGCGATCGCGCTGCTCACCCGCGTACGGTGGGGCGAGCCGGCGCCTGCGCTGCGCCCGGTGTTCGCGGTGGCCCGGCTGCTCCGCCGGATCTCGATCGACCAGTGGCGCGCGATCGACGCCGAGACCGTGCGCGACCCCGGCGAGGCCGGCAGCGCCAGCCTCCAGGTCCTGGTCGTGCTCGTCACCGTCGCGGCATCGCTGACCCTGCAGGAGTACCTCGGCGGCCGCGACCACTACGCGAACGTGCTTCCGCCCGACGGCAGCTACTACTGGGAGCTCCGGGGCTACATCTGGTGGTCCGGCTGGCGCGTGTTCGGCTACATGATCCTGCCGATGATCGTGATCGCTTGCCTGCCCGGGCAGCGGATCCGCGACTACCACATCTCGCCGCGCGGCTTCGTCACGCACCTCTGGATCTACATCGCGCTGTTCGCCGCCGTGTCCCCCCTGGTGCTCTACGCCTCGACCACGTACTCGTTCCGTCAGACCTATCCGTTCTACCGGATCGCGAATCGCTCGTTCGCCGACCTCGCGATGTGGGAAGGCCTCTACGCCGCGCAGTTCCTCGCCCTCGAGTTCTTCTTCCGCGGCTTCCTCCTGCACGGCCTGCGCCGCGCGCTCGGCAGCAACGCGATCTTCGTGATGCTGGTCCCCTACTGCATGATCCACTACGGCAAGCCGATGGCCGAGACCTTCGGCGCGATCGGCGCCGGCCTCATCCTCGGCACGCTCGCCATGCGCACCCGCTCGATCTGGGGCGGTGTCTTGATCCACGTCGGCGTCGCGACCACGATGGACGTCCTGGCGCTGCGCGGCTGCCCGCCCTTCGCCGGCGCCGCTTGCCATTGACCCGGTCGGGGGCGCCCTGGCGGCGCTGCTTGACCGCCGCGAATGACGCGCATAACATATGCGCATATGCGAGTCGCCCGTCGTGCGCAGGCAAAGGCGCCACCGAGGAAGCATCTGCCGGCGCGGAGAGCCCGGAAGACCGCCACGAATCTGTCGCTCAGAACCGATCTGGTGCAGCGCGTGCCCTCGAGCATGAGATCGTTCGGGCCGAGCAGGCCCGCTGGCTGGCAGAGAACAAGGACGCCATCGAGTACTACAACTCCTTTGTGGAGAAGCACGGCCTGTTCGGTGAAGAGTTTCGTCAGTTCTGATGGCGCAGTTCGACGTGTTCCGCATCAAGAGCGGAGGGATCTACCCTCTCGTCGTGGATGTTCAGGCAGATGTCCACACCAAGCTCGTGACGCGGATCGTGGTCCCGATGGCCCTGCGTAGCCGATATGCGCAGCCCGCATCCCGCCTGACCCCGACCGTGAAGGTCCGCGACGCCGAGTACGTCGTCCTGTTCCCGCTGATGGCCGCCGTGCCGCACGCATCGCTCGGCGAGGTCGTCGGCTCGCTCGCCCCGCATCGCGGAGCCCTGATCTCCGCCCTCGACCTCCTGATCACCGGCAGCTGACTCTTCGGTGATCGCCGGCGCTCGCCTTCGGGGGTGGGTCTGGCTATGGCACCGCTGGATCAGTTGCCGGCGGTGGGGCCGGGACGTGGTTCATCCGCACGATCGTCGGGCTGTCGTCGACCGGCGGCCGGGCCGGCGCGCGGCTGCGCAGCACGGCGATCACGGCGATCACGGCGGCGAGCGCGAGCACGGCGACGACCGCCGCCAGGATCCAGCCGCCATCGCGGCGCGAGATGACGTGGGTGGTGGCCAGCGCCGCCCCGCCGCGCGGCGGCTCGAAGCCCGGGCGCAGGTAGCGCGCGTCGCCGTCGAACCGCATCGGCAGCGAGACGGTGTACGCGGCGGCCGCGGAATACCCCGGCGGCGCGGCGAGCGCTGCTCCGAGCGGGGCCATCGCGCTGGACGACGACGCCAGGACGCCGCGGGCCGGCGGTCCCTGCGGCGCGATCGCCACCGGCACACCGCCCGCCGGTGACGGCTCGGGGGACCGGGCGAGACCATGCAGGACCCGGAGCGAGGGAACCGCCGCGACGCCGCCCGGCAATGCGATCCCTGCGGGGCTCGCAGCGCCGGCGCTCCCGCTGCCAGCCACGGGGCCAACAGCGCCAGGCGGGCCCGCGGCGCCCAGCCGGGTGACCGGCACGGCAGGGCCGATCGGGCCCGCCGGGGCACGCCGCGCTCCGGCGTGCCCCGGCGGCTCCGCGGTGATAGGCACCCCCGCGGCCGCCGTGCGCCGCATCGGCCCGCGCCGCAGCACCCGGTACATCCGGTCGACCAGCACCTGCGCCTTGTCGGGCTCGCGGGCCAGGCATGCCAGATCGCGGGCCAGGTCGGCGACGCTGCGGTAGCGGTCGTCGGGGTTCTTGGCCAGGCAGCGCGCGATGATCGGCACGAGCTCGCGCGGGGTCGCCGCCATCGGCGTGGGCGGCTCGACCGCGACCATCACGCACATCTCGGAGAAGCTGGCGGCCTGAAATGGCAGGTGGCCCTCGATCGCCTCGTAGAGCACCGCGCCGAGCGACCACACGTCGGTGCGCGCGTCGACGTTGCGGGCCGAGCGCATCTGCTCGGGAGACATGTACGCCGGGGTCCCCATCACCGACTGCGTCGCGGTGAGGTTCGCGCCGGTGGTCGGCGCCTTCGAGATCCCGAAGTCGAGCACCTTGAGCAGCGGCGCGCCGTCGCTGCCGCGGGTCAGGAAGAAGTTCGCCGGCTTGATGTCGCGGTGGACGATGCCGAGCGAGTGGGCCTCGGCGAGCGCCTCGCACCCGCGCTCGGCGAGCAGCTGGCCGATGTCCTGGCCTTCCAGGAACTCCATCACGAGGTAGGGCTTGCCATCGCCGAACGTGCCGACATCGATGGTCCGCGCGATGTGCTCGCTCTTGAGCTTGGCCGCCGCCTGGGCTTCGCGGATGAACCGCGCGATGGTCTCGTCCGCGACCGCGGCGTCGTCGCGCAGCAGCTTGATCGCGACCTCCTCGTCGAGGCCGAGGTGCCAGGCCTTGACGACCAGGCCCATCCCGCCCCGACCGATCACGGAGTCGACGCGATACTTCCCCAGCAGCACCGTCCCGCGTTCTATCAGCCTCACAAACGTCACTTCGGACCATCGTAACCTTGAAAAACTCCGCGATGACCAGAATCCGAAGACCGGAAACGTCACTGGAAAATCGTCGGCGGTGGCATTCCCTGCGCTGCGAAAAATTCTCCGGACGACACGAGCGCCGTACTAGGCATGCACGCAGCGGCGCGCTCGCCGCGGATCGCGAGAGTCCGGCGATCGGACACCCCAGGCCGAAGCCCCCGGTCGGCCGCCGAGGGTGTGCGCTCTCGCCGCGGTCCACCGGTGCTGGACAGCTCGTGCGAAAACGCCCGGTGCGCGGTCTCCCGCACAATGCAAGCGGACGGGCCGTCCGCCACCCCGGGGCGCCGCGCGGAAAATTCCGAGCCGTCTCGCTTTACCTCGGGAAGGCGGAAAGCGGCGGGCGGCAGGCGCCGTGCCTGCGCGCGGGCAAAAAGAAGGGCGCAGCGGCTGTCACCGTTGCGCCCAGAACGAGCACGACCGTTCGACCGTAGGGCTTTCTATCCCCTACGCATGTGCGTAGGTGGGCTCCACGTAATCCTTCGGGCTTCCCGACGAGCGGGCGTGCACACCCAGAACAGAGGCAGATCCCTGGATAGCTATTGTAGGAGACAGATTCGCCCTGGGTCTCGCATCGAACCGCCAGTGCTCGAGTCTGAGACTAAGGATCGCAATCGAATCCGTCAACCCCAAAAACTCCGACTCACGGTGCGGATTGCACATCCAGCCGAAATCGTCGTCGGAAGAATCACGATCGCGGCGTGGCGCATCTTGCCAAGCGCCCCCGACTCGCGGGGCACTAGCGATTGACGTCGCGCTTGGTCTACTCGACGCCGTGGCCGCGCCAGTCGGGACCTTCACCGCCCTGCACGGCGATCGAGTGGATGCCGCGCCCCATCATCGAGTCCTTGGTCTCGATCGCATCGGCGCGGTCCTCGACAGGCCTGGCGTGTTCGCCGGTGTCCATCCGGATCGCGTCGCACGGGCACGCCTCGACGCACAGCCCGCACACGACGCAGCGCAGCTCGTCGATCTCGAACACCGCCGGGCGCTTCTCGATGCCCTTGTTCTCGCTCTCTTCCGGAATGATCGTGATGCAGTGCGCCGGGCAGACCGTGGGGCAGCACATGCACGCCACGCAGCGAACCGCGCCATCATCGCGCAGCATGAGGCGGTGCAGCCCCCGGAACCGCTCCGGGTAGGTCACCTTTTCCTCGGGATACTGTACGGTCTCGATCTCGTTGCGCCAGCTGTCATCGGTCGGCGCACCGGCCTTGCTGCGCGCCTGGGCCTTGCGCATCGGCAGGAAGAAGTTGCGCGCGAAGTGCTTGAGCGTGATCCCCAGGCCCTTGGCCGTGGCGGCCAGGAATGAGGAGTCCTCGGAGCGCGGCCGCACGACCTGGATCGTGCGCACCCGCGGGTGGCGATCGGAGACCGACAGGACCACCGGCCCGGCGGCCTCGCCGTGACCGTGGCCCAGATCGTGGCGGCGCTCACCTTCGCCGTGCTTGTCATCGTGTGCGGTCGACATCTCAGGACCCCATGCTCAGAGAGATCAGCTTGATCAGCGCGGTCACCATGATGTTGACCAGCGCGAGCGGCAGGAGCAGCTTCCAGCCCAGGTTCATCAGCTGGTCGGCGCGGAACCGCGGCAGAGTCCAGCGGATCAGCAGCTGGAGCATCGACAGGAGCACCACCTTGCCGCCGAATGCCAGGAACTGGAGCGCCACGACCCAGCCGTGCTTCATCGCGAACACGTGGCCGCCGGACACTCCCGTCAGGCCGAGCTCGCCGCCGATCCGGAAGCCGTCGGCATCGAGGAACGGCACCTGCCAGCCGCCGAAGAACACCGTGGCGATCACCGCGGAGATGAACACGATCTCGATGAACTCGGCGAGGAAGAACATGCCCCAGCGGATGCCGCTGTACTCGACGAAGTAGCCGATGATCTCGGGCTCGCCCTCGGGGATGTCGAACGGCGCGCGCTTGGTCTCGGCGATCGCCGCGGTGAAGAACAGCACGAACGCCCCCATCATCGCGAGGGCACCGAACAGCCCGGGCACGGCCCCGGCCCCGGCCCCGCTGGCGGCGAACTGGCCCCAGCCGATCACGCCCCAGTTCCACGGTTGCGAGCCCTGTGCCAGCACCAGCGCGCCCGGCTCGAGCGTGGCGTACGCCAGGAACATCGGCATCAGCGACATCCCCATCGCGACCTCGTACGACATCATCTGCGACGAGCTGCGCAGGCCGCCGAGCAGCGCCCACTTGTTGTAGCTCGCCCAGCCGGCGATCGTGCCGCCGTAGTTGGCGAGCGTCAGGACCGCGAAGTAGTAGATGAGGCCGAAGTCGATCGACAGGATCTGCATCCGGATCGCGTCGGCCAGGTTCGGCGCGCCCTGGGCGCCGGCCGCCGCGGCGGCGAGCGCGTCGGCGTCGAGCACCTTGGTGATGGCGTGGGGGTAGATCGTCGGCCCGAACGGGATGATCGCGAACGCGATCAGCACCGGGGCGAGCGCGAGGACCGGCGCGAGCGCGAACAGCCCCTTGTGCACGTTGGCCGGGATGAAGTCCTCCTTGAAGATCATCTTCAAGGCGTCGGCGACGAAGTGCAGGATGCCCTTGAGCCGGATCGGGCCGATGTTGGCGCGGTTGGGGCCGAGCCGGTCCTGCATCATCGCGCTCTGCCGCCGCTCGGCCCAGGTCAAGAGCGACGCCAGCGGCATCACCAGCGCGAGCACGAGGAACAGCCACTTGACCGCCGGGAAATCGAGGATCTGGAAGACGAGCATGTCAGCCTCGGCTCCCGGCGAACCGCAGCGCGAGCGGCCGCACGTCGCGCGCCCAGGTCAGCCCCTTCCAGGCGGCCACGGTCTGGGTCATGTCCTTGAACACGTCGCGGGCGTGCGCGAAGCTGAGCTTGGCCGCGCCGCCGTTGGTGACCGCCTGGGCGAGCCGGACGACGGCCTCCCACGCCGGCAGCGCCTGGCCCGGCGCCGCGAACGCCGCGTGCATCCGCTGCACCCGCCCTGCCTCGCTGGTCACCGTGCCGGCGGTCTCGGCCCACGCCGCCGCCGGCAGCGCGATCTTCGCGGTCGCGGCCGCGCCGCGCTCGTGCGTGGTGATCGCGATGACGTCGAGCTCGGCGATCCGGCCCGGCGCGAGCCCGGTCAGCTCGCTGCCCAGCATGACCAGGCAGCGGACCTCGCCCGCCAGCTCGGCCACCGGCCGGCTCGCCAGGCCGAGCGCCTCGCAGATCAGCTGGACGCCGCGGCGGTTGGGGTTGACATCGGCGACGCGCAGCCGGCCGTCGGCGCGCGACGGCACGTCGGGCCGGGCCGCGACGTAAACGCCCACGCCCCACGCCTGGGCCAGCCGGGCGAGCGCGAAGTTGTCCTCGTTCCCGTACTCCGCCGACAGCACGACCGCGACCCCCGGCCGGCTGACGGTCAGGATCGGCGTCAAGTGATCGGCGGCGATGCGGATCGCGCGGTCCCAGCCGGCGGGCAGGCCATCGACCGTCGCGCCGGCGAGCCGCTGCTCGCGCAGCGGGTGATAGGTGAACCGCCCCTCGTCGCACATCCAGTACTTGTTGACGTCGGGGTTGTGGCGCGGCACGAGGCGCCAGGCCCGGCCGTGCTTGTGGTGGATCTCGATGTTGCAGCCGGTCGCGCAGCCGTTGCACACGCTCGGCGTGGCCTCGAGCTCCCAGGCCCGCATCGTGAACCGGAAGTCCTTGGCGGTCAGCGCGTCGACCGGGCAGACATCGACGGTGTTGAGCGAGTACGGGTTGTCGAGCAGCTCGCCCGGCGCGGTGGTCAAGATCTCGTGATCGCTGCGGTGGGCGAACTCGAGCTGGTGCTGGCCGGCGACCTCGTCGCAGGTCCGGATGCAGCGCGAGCACAGGATGCAGCGCTCCTGATCGAGCACGATCGTCGGGCCGAGATCGACGACCTTGGCCTTGTGGACCTTGGGCACGTCGACCCGCGAGTCCGCGTTGTCGTGCTCGAAGTACAGCTTCTGCAGCGTGCACTCGCCGGCCTTGTCGCAGATCGGGCAGTCGACCGGGTGATTGAGCAGCGTGAACTCGAGCTGCTGCTTGCGCGCCAGGGTCGACTGCGGGTCGGTCGTGTGGACCACCATGCCGTCGCCGCAGCTCTGCTGGCAGCTCGGCTGGAGCTTCGGGTTCTTCTCGATCGCCACCAGGCACTGGCGGCACTGCGCCACGACGGGCAGGCCCGGGTGGTAGCAGAACGCGCTGATGTCGATGCCGAGGCTGCGCGCGGCCTCGAGCACGTTGGTGCCCTTCTTGACCGTGACCGGCATGCCGTCGATCGTCAGCGTCACGGTGTCCGACGGCGTGGGCGCCGGCGGCGCGGCCGGGGGCTGAGATGGCTGGGTTGCGACCGGACCGGCGGACGTGCCCCCGCCGGGCGTCGCGGTGTTGGACACGTCGGTCACTTGTCGCACTCCCCGCCGATCATGTTGATCATGCCGAAGATCGGGACGATGTCGGCGATCAGGTGGCCGTGGATCAGCTGGCCTGCCGTCGAGAGATGGACGAACGACGGCGAGCGGACGTAGGCCTTGTACGGCCGGCCGGTGCCGTCGGAGACGACGTAGAACCCGAGCTCGCCGTTGCCGCCCTCGACGAATGCGTAGGCCTCGCCGGCCGGGACCTTGATGCCGTCCATGATGTGCTTGAAGTGGCGGATCATCGATTCGATCGTGTTGTAGGTCGCCTGCTTGGGCGGCAGCGCGACCCGCGGATCGTCGACCATCACCGGACCGTCGGGGATCTGCCGCAAGCACTGGCGCAGGATCCGGATCGATTGCTTGATCTCCTCGAGCCGCACCAGGTAGCGGTCGTAGCAGTCGCCGGTCGTGCCGACCGGGACGTCGAACTCGATCTCGGGATAGATCGAGTACGGGTGGTCCTTGCGGACGTCGTAGTCGATGCCGGCCGCGCGCGCGATCGGTCCGACGCAGCCCGTGGCGATCGCATCGTCCCTCGACATCGCGCCGACGCCGGCCATCCGGTCGCGGAAGATCTTGTTGCGGCTGAGTCCGTCAGGTCCTTCACCACGCCGCCGATCCGCACGTAGCTGTGGGTCAGCCGCGCGCCGGACACCTTCTCGAGCAGCTCGTAGAGCCACTCGCGGCACTTGAGCAGGTAGAGGAACGCGGTGAACGCGCCGAGCTCCATCGCCGACGCGCCGACGCAGGTCAGGTGGTCGGTGATCCGCGACATCTCGCTGACGATCACGCGGACGTACTCGGCGCGCCGCGGGACCTCGCCGGTCAGCCCCATCAGCTTCTCGACCGCCATCGCCCAGCCGACGTTGTTGATCATCGGCGAGACGTAGTTGAGCCGATCGGTGTACGGGAACACCTGGGTGTACGTCGCGTACTCGGACTCCTTCTCGAAGCAGCGATGCAGGTAGCCGGGCTGGACGTCGGAGGCCACGACGCGCTCGCCGTCGACCGTCAGCACGATCCGCACCGTGCCGTGCATCGCCGGATGCGACGGCCCCATGTTGACCGTCATCAGATCGGGCGGCAGGTCCTGCTCGGTGTCGGCCAGATCCTGGACGTCGCGGCGGCCCAGCACGAGCTGCTTGAGCGAGCGGCTCGCGGGCTCGCCGGCCATGGTGCCCGGAGTTGTCGTCGGCGCGGCCATCAGCGATGCCCTCCGGTGGACTTGATCGGGTTGATCGGCAGGTCGTCGCGCCGCACCAGCGGCTGGCGCTTCTCCTTGGGATAGTCCTTGCGCAGCGGGTGGCCGATGAACTCCTCGTACAGGTAGATCCGCCGCAGGTCGGGGTGACCGTCGAACTTGATCCCGTACATGTCGTAGGTCTCGCGCTCCTGCCAGTTGAACGCCGGCCACAGCGAGGCCAGCGACGGTACGCGCGCGTCGTGCTCGGGGACCGCGCACTTGAGGCGGATCCGGTGGCGGTGCCGGTTCGAGCGCAGCTGGTACACGACCTCGAACCGCGGCCGGTCCTCGGTCCACGCCGCCGTCGCCGGGTACACGGGAGGCCCGGGCGGGACGTCGACCGGACGCCAGTCGAGCCGGTCGATGCAGGTCACGAATACCGGCGCGTCGAACGCCATCGCCGGATCGGTCTTGAGCCAGGTCGCGACCGCGAGCAGCTGGTCGCGCTTGATCCACGCGATCGCATCGCCGTGCTGGGTCTCGACCGATTCGATCGCCGTGCCGTGCGCGGTCTTCAGCGCATCGAGGACTTTTTGCGACATGTTGCCTTCACTCGTTGTGCGCCGCATCGGCGATCAGCTGCTCGCGCTTGGCGCGCAGCTGGCTGTGGCCGCGGCCCGACTGGATGCGGTCCATGAGCATGATGAGCGCGTCGAGCACCTGCTCGGGGCGTGGCGGGCATCCCGGGATGTAGACATCGACGGGGATGACCTGATCGGCGCCCGGCATCGCGTGGTAGTTCTGGTAGAACCCGCCGGTCGACGCGCACACGCCGAACGCGATCACCCACTTGGGCTCGGCCATCTGATCGTACACCCGCTTGAGCGCCGGCCCCTGCTTCTCGGTGATCGTGCCGACGATCATGAGCAGGTCGCTCTGGCGCGGCGAGAACCGCGGGAACTCGGCGCCGAACCGCGCGATGTCGTACTTGGGTCCCGCGACCGACATGAACTCCATGCCGCAGCACGCGGTGACGAATGGATACGTGAACAGCGAGAACTTGCGGCCCCAGTTCTGGGCGCGCTCGAGCAGGCTCTGCTTGGCCCACTTGGCCGCGTCCTCGAGGCGCGTGGTGCTGAGCTCTAGTCCCATCCGATCGCCTTCTTTCTCCAGACGTAGGCGAGCGCGACGACGAGGATCGCGACGAACACCAGCATCTCGGCGAAGCCGAACGCGCTCACCATGAACGCCCCGGGCGCTCCCGGCGGCGCCGGTACGATCGACAGCTGCCGGTAGAGGATCGCCCACGGGTACATGAATGCAGCTTCGATGTCGAACACCAGGAAAAGGATGGCGACCTGGTAGAACCTCACGGAGTAGCGGCCGCGCGGCGTGCCGATCGGCTCGCTGCCGCACTCGAACGGCTTGAGCTTGTCGGGGTTGGTCGCCTTGGGGCCGACGAGGACGGCGAGCGCGGTGAACAGGCCGCAGAACCCGACGCCGAGCACGATCGCCAGACCCGCTGGCATGTATGCCTGGAGCTGCAAAGCGAGGCGAGTATATGGCCCGGGCGTCGAGGGTCAACGCGCGGGCGGGTCTTTTTCGTTGCGCGATCGGGCGGTTAACTACGCTGTGAGCGCACGCCGGCGCCCCGCGCCCTCAAAGATTCGCCTGCGCGTTGCGCAGCGCCTCCTCGAGCGCGAACACCATCTCCTCGCTGGTGTCGACCAGGTAGATCGTCTCGGGGTTGGGGCGGCGATGCGCGCGGATCTCCTCGACGATGGCGCGCGCCGCCTCGTCGGTCGGGACGTCGCCCAGGTCCGTGCCGATCCCGGGGATCGCGATGACCTTGAAGTTGTTGCGGTCGGCGGCGATCAGGGCGGCGCGGGCGGCGCGCCGGACATTCTCGGCGCCGATCTTCATCCCCGGCTCCTCCATGGTCGGCACGTGGATGACATGCTTGGCGGGCAGCTGCCCCGCGGTCGTCACGATCGCCGCCCCCACCGCGATCGGCGCGGCCTGCATCGCCGCCTGCTGGATCACGTCGCCGCCCTGGCGGCGCAGCGAGCCCCCGATCCCTCCGCCCATGATCCCCAAGGAATTCGCCGGATTGACAACCGCGTCTACCGGCAGGGTCCAGAGCTCCGCGCGCGCCACGTGAACTTGCACGCGCGATGCCCTAGCACATCAACCGCTCGCTGCACAACCGGGGACCGACCCGACGGCTGGGCGAGGGCGATCTACGCGGGGCGCTGCCTGCCCCAGAAGATCGACTAGGCGCAGGCCTTCTCGAGCTCGGCCTCGACCTTCTCCTCGGTCCATTTGCGGGCCACCGCGAGCTCCTTGACGATCAGCTGCTTGGCGTTGTCGAGCATCTTGCGCTCGCCGAACGACAGCACCTTGCTGCTCTTGAGCCGGTAGAGATCGCGATAGACCTCGGCGACGTCGAACAGCGAGCCGGTCTTGATCTTCTCCATGAACCCGCGGTACCGGCGATTCCACGTCTGCTTGTCGATGTGGACGTCCTTCTCGCGAAGGATGTCGAAGACCTCGTCGATCTCGGACGCCGTCGCCACGTGGCGCAGCCCGACCTGGTCGGCCTTCTCCTTGGGAACCAGGATCTGCATCCCGGTGGCGAGGACCTTGAGGACGTAGAACGCGCAGACGGAGGTGTTGATCTCCTTCTTCTCGATCCCGATGACCTCCGCCACGCCATGCGCTGGATAGACGGCTTTCTCGCCGATTCTGAAGTCGTGAATCACCGATGTTCTCCTCTGCGTGGGCACTTGCGACCCTCGCGGAAAGCAATGCAGGTGCCACGCCGCGGGCTGTTCTTGAAATCTCTGTGAAGTCTAGCGGTTAGATACTTAGTGCAGTCCGGGGTCTCTGCTCGACTCGCTGTGACATCTCGATGAGACATGATGTCACACGAGAGTTTTTCCGTCGGAGACTGTGCGAAGAGGGTTACCTAAAGCGCGCGGAGGATATCAATGTCGACGGCGATGGCCAGAGTATTCTTGCTCCGGCGGATCGAGTAGCCCAGGGTCGGTTGCGATCTCAACTACTTGGAGGGCGAAGAAAATGTGACCCTCGGCGAGGTCTGATACCCTACCTGGCACGTGCGCGGCTCGCTCGGTCAGATCCTCGTCCAGCAAGGCGTGATCGACGCGAGCGCGTTGTCGGATGCGCTCGCGCACCAGAGCGGCCGACATCCGCTCGGCTCCGAGCTCTACATGCTGGGCTACGCCAGCGAGCGTCAGCTGGTCCTGGCGCTGTCGGCGCAGACCGGCTGGCCCGGCATCGTCTTCGACGAATCGGTGATCCGGCTCGACGTGCTCGAGTACGTCTCGCTCGAGTGGGCGCGCATCTTCTCGGCGCTCGTGGTCTACGAGGATCCGCAGACGCTCGTGATCGCGGCGGCGCGGCCCGAGGACGCGAGCGTCCCGGCCCGCGAGCTCGCCGCGTCGCGCGGCAAGCGCGTCGAGCTCCGCATCGCGCTCGACGTCACGCTCGCCCGCACGATCCGCGTCGCGTTCGCGCGCTGGAAGACCGGCGAGCTATTCCTCGCCGGCCCCGAGGCCGATCGCTCCGGCCCCTACATCGCCGTGGTCCACCCCGACCGCGACGACGACGAGCATCGCCGCGCCCAGCGCGCGCTCGCCGAGGAGGCCGCGCGCAACATCGAGCGCAACGAGGAGCTGCCGTCCGAGGAGTCCGGCGGTGCCGCGTCGACCGGCGACTGGCAGATCGCGGCGACCACCACCACGACCGGCGTCGAGGAGCTCGAGCAGGAAGAGCGCACCATGGAGATCGCCGCGGAGCTCGATCGCGGCGAGGAGCCCGACACCCACGCCGGCCGGCAGCGCGCGCTCGTCGTCGACCCCGATCCGCCCAACCGGATCCAGATGGTGTCGCAGCTCGAGCAGCTCGACTACGAGTGCCAGGCCGCCGCCACCGGCATGCAGGCGCTCCAGCTGCTCAGCAGCCTGTACTTCGACATCGTGTTCGCCGACATCGCGACGCCCGAGCTCGACGGCCTCCGGCTGTGCCGCGCGATCAAGCGCAGCAAGCGGCTCGGCCGCTGCAAGGTCATCGTCACCACCGCCGTGGTCGACTCGGGCCAGATCGCCGACGACGACCTCGCGCGCCACGGCGCCGACGGCTACCTCGAGAAGCCGCTCGACTCGCGCCGGCTGCGCCGCCTGCTCCGCGACCTCTCGAACGAGGAGCGCGGCGACCACGAGGCGCTGCTCGCCGACGCGCTCGGCCGCTACCACAGCGGCGACATCGAGGGCGCGATCGCGCGCCTGCGCGGCGCGCTGACCGGCGATCCGTCGAGCCCCAAGCTCCACTTCATGCTCGCCAACATGCTGCAGCGCGCGTCGCGCTGGGCCGAGGCCGTCGACGAGTACGAGGCCGTCGTCGAGCTCCAGCCGGCCTACTTCCCCGCGCTGACCCGCCTGGCCTACCTCTACTTCCGCCAGGGCCTCCACGCCCGCGCGGTCGAGACCTGGCGCCGCGCGCTGCCGGTGTGCGAGGACCCCGCGCTGCGCCGCAACATCGAGCTGTTCATGCGCAAGCTGGTCGCCGACATGGCCAAGTCCGACTCGGCGTAGCCCCGATCGCGCGTTCTCGAGACGACTATGGCCTCGCTCGCACGCGGTGAACGTTGCCATCAGCGCCATCAGCGCCGCCATCGACAAGTCATCGTCCTTCGCCTCCGTCACGTGTTATAGACGCGCCATGCGGCACATGTGCGCCGGCTTTACTTGAGCGGATCGCGTTCGCCGCGTGCCGCGCGAATGACGTAGCCCGGACGGCCTCCACGCCCCCGGGCATGGAGGATGTCTTGGATCCCGAGTCTTCGATCGAACCTGTAGCCGTCCGGGACGGCGGCGACCTGGGGCAGGTGCTTCGCGTCGTCGCCCGCGATCCGGGCGCTCCCGAGGATCTGCCGGCGGGGAGCCGGCTCACTGGGCACCGGCTCGCGCGCGCCGTGCACCCGGTCTACGACCACGCGCGCAAGGAGAACCCTATCGCTGGGGTCGCCGAGGGCAAACTCCACGCCCTCGCGCAGGCCGCTGCGCTCCTCCGGAGGTCCCCATGATGAAGCTCGTCCCGTTCGCCGCCGTGTTCGCCGCCGCCTCGACCACCGTCGCCGCGCCCCCCGCCGCCTCGACACCTGCCGCCGCGACACCCGCCGCCTCGACACCCGTCGCGCGCCAGGCGACGTTCGACGTCCGCCAGGAGTTCACGATCACTCCGGCCGCAGGCGCGAAGAAGCTGCGCGCCTGGCTGACGATGCCGCAGAAGGACCCGAACCAGACGGTGAAGCACCTCAAGATCGAGTCGCCGGTGCCCTACCGCATCGAGAAGGACTCCGAGGGAAACCAGCTCGTCTACCTCGACGTCACGAACCCGCCGAAGACGCTGACGGTCGTCGAGACCTTCCAGCTCACCCGCCGGGAGGAGCGAAGCGGCGTCGACCCGGCGCGAACCCGGCCGATCACCGACGCCGAGCGGAGGAAGCTCGCGAAGTACCTGCAGCCGAACGCCAACGTGACGATCGACGAGGACGTGCGCGTCCTGGCCAGCGAGATCGTCGCCGGCGAGACCAACCCGGTGAAGGCCGCGCGCAAGCTCTACGACTGGACGCTCGCAAACGTCGACTACTGGGTGAAGGACCCCGAGCACAAGGCGGCGTCGGGGATCGGTTCGACCGAGTATTGCCTGAAGAGCCGCACCGGCAACTGCACCGACTTCCACTCGCTGTGGACGTCGCTTGCGCGCGCCAGCGGCATCCCGACGCAGATGGTCTACGGCTCGTTCCTCATCTACGTGCCGAACGTCGGCTGGGTGCCACACGACGTCGCCATCGCCGACATCTTCGCCGGCGACTTCCCGACGACCCCGTTGAACGAAGACAAGGTCCGCCTCACGACCGGCGACGGCTACAGCGGCCCGGACCCGGCGAAGGTCGAGTACTACTTCGGCAACATCGACGAGCGCCGGGTCACCTGGTCGCGCGGCCGCGACCTCATCCTCTCGCCGCGGCAGGACGGCGGCCCGGTGAACTCGATCGCCAAGGCCTACGTCGAGGTCGACGGCGCCGGCGTCGCCGATGGCAAGGGATGGACCCGCAAGCTCACCTTTACCGAGCGGAAGTAGCAGGGCGACGTCGCTATGGGCATGGGCTGTGGTTCGCGCCCAGGACGCCACCCTCGAGCGCGAACGGAGCACAGCGCGCGCGACGCTGCCAGTCGCCGAGCAATCCGGGGTCGACAGGCAATTCCCAGACCCGCGCGGTGTGGTCGGCGCTGGCGGTGACCA
>VBLP01000326.1 GCA_005887925.1 Deltaproteobacteria bacterium
CGATGGCGACACGATGCAGCAGGTGCTCGACATCCCGATCCTGGCGCCGTCGAAGGTCAACGGCGACGTCCCGGCGGACTTCGATCCGATCGCGCTGCGTGCGCTCGAGCGCGATCCCGGCAAGCGCTATCCGACCGCGAAGGCGATGGCGGCCGAGATCGAGGAGGTGCTGCGCAAGCACGGCTACGCCGCCAAGAACGACCGGATCGCCCGCTACATGCAGGCGACGTTTGCCGCCCACATCGCGGCGCGCAAGAAGCTGTTGCAGGAGGTATCGAGCAAGGGCCGGCCGAGCCAGGACGTGCTCGAGGCCGCGTTCAACCTGGGCGCGCTGGCCTCGGGATCCCCGGTGCTCGCGGCCAACGACCCGTGGTCCCGGCGGCTGCGGATCGATCGGCGAGAGCCGAGCGCGGGGGGTGGGGACCCCGACGGCTCAGCCGGCGGGGCGGGGGTCCTCCCCCGTGGGATCGACGATTCATCGGCCGAGCGGCCTCCGCCACCGCGCCCGGCCGTGGCAGCCGGCGAGGCGCCCGCACCGGCGATGGCACCGGCGATGATCGAGCGGCCTGCACCGGCGACGCCCGAGGCGACGCCGCCCGCGGCAGTCGCGACGGGCAGCGACGGGCCGACCGAGGTCGAGCGCTCTGCGATGCGCGCGCGCCGGCGGTGGACCCCGTACGCGATCGGCGCGGCCGCGGCGGTGCTGATCGGCAGCGTGGTGGGCGCCGTCGTCGTACGGGCACGCGAAGATACCGCCGAGCACTCCACGCTGTTCGACACCGCGCCGGCAACGGCCGCGCCGGCGGCGACGGCCACCGAGGATCCGCCGGCCGCCGTCGAGGCGCGCACCCAGCCGGTGCAGGGCGCGGAGCACCTGCCGATCGTGATCGTGCACGCCGACGATCCGGGCGCGGGCAGCGCGGCGCCGGGCGACGACGGCATCACGCTCGAGCCGGCCGCCAAGCCCGCGCGCTCGCGGCACGTCCAGGCCACGCGGTCGGCGCAGGCCAAACCGGCGCCGGAGCGGGGCAACCCCGAGGAGCTGGTCAAGGAGGGGCTGCAGTCCCTCGTCCGCGGCGACCCGCGCGCCGCGCTCGCGCTGTGCAAGCGCGCGACCCAGGCCAACCCGAGCCACGCGCCCGGCTGGCGGCTCATGGGGCTGGTCTACGAGAAGCTCGGCGAGAAGGCCAGCGCGCACAGCGCGTACCAGAAGTATTTGCAGCTCGCGCCCGGGGCCTCGGACGCCCCGAGCATCCGCCAGCACCTGGAGTCGTTATGAGATGGCTGGCTCTCGTGGTCGTGCTCGCCGTGACCGCCCCCGCGGCGGCGGCGAGTCGCAAGATCCTGGTGCTCCCGGTCGACGGCACCGCCGACGCGGCGACGCGCGCCCGGCTCACCGCCGACATCGCCCGGCTCGCCCGCACGCTCGACGGCCAGGTCGCGACCGGCAGCGCGACGTTCGCCGACACCGCGCTCGCGGTCGGCTGCGATCCGCAGGCGCCGGGCTGCAGCGACGAGGTGATCGCGACGCTCGGGGTCGACGAGCTGGTGTGGGGCACCGCGACCAGGGAGGGCGGCCAGACCCGGCTGATCGTGCGGCGCGCCGTCAGGGGCGGAGCGGTGCGCGACGTGACGACGACGATCGCGGCCGGCGACAGCGGCGACCGCACCACCACCGCGCTCGCACCGCTGTTCTCGCCCGCCGAGCCGGCGCACGCGCCCGCTCCGGCGCCGACCGCGCCGCCGAGCGCGCCCGCGACCGCACCTGCACCGGATACCCCGACCGCGCCCGAGCCCGCGCCCGGTCCGGCCGAGGACCGCCGCGATCGCACGGTCGGGATCGCGCTGGTCGCCGGCGGCGGCCTCGGCATCGTGCTCGGCGTCGCGCTGTGGGCGAGCTACTCGAGCCTGCAGAGCTCGATCGACAGCCACCCGGTCCGCAACAGCGCCGACCTCCAGGACCTCAAGTCGCTCGAGGACAAGGCCAGCACCCGCGCGATCGCCGGCGACGTGTTCATGCTCGCGGGGCTCGCCGCCGCCGGGATCGGCGGGTACTACCTGTACCGCGACCACAAGCGGCATGCGGTCGCGATCGCGCCCGCGCCGATCGCGCATGGCGCTGGCCTGACGCTCACCATCCTGGGAGGTCTGTGATGCGCGCCGCGCTCGCCATGCTCGCGCTCGCAGCGCTCACCGCGGCGGGCTGCTGGGTCCACCGCAAGTCCGACGATCTGCGGTGCAACACCACGGACGATTGCCGCGGCGGCGGGACCTGCGAGGACGGCTACTGCATCGGCGGCTCGAGCAACGGCTGCCCGTCGCCGTGCACGTCGTGCGACGTCCAGGACATGACCTGCAAGGTCGACTGCACGTCGGGTGAGGCGTGCGGCAGCCTGCACTGCCCGGTCGGCTTCGAGTGCACCTTCAAGTGCAGCGCGGGGGGCTGCGGCGACATCGACTGCGCGGCGGCCAAGAGCTGCGACATCGAGTGCCAGGGCGCGGCGGCGTGCCACAACATCAACTGCGGGCCCGGCGCGTGCTCGATCAGCTGCTCGGCGCAGGCCTGCGCGTCGGTCGACTGCGCGGTGTCGTGTGCCTGCGACGTCAGCTGCCCCAACCCCAACACCTGCCCGACCATGTCGTGTCCGACCGTGTTCGGCACCGGCGTGGCGTGCACCCGGACGGGCTCCGCCGGGGGGCGCTGCGACTCGAGCCCGGCGGGCTGCGACACGTGTCCTGTGTTCTGAGCCGAGGTAAACTACTGGATCGCTTGCACCGATAACGGCCCAAGGCTACCAATACGACCGCGCACGAGGATCGCGATGAGTGAAAGGTTCCCCATGACCCCGGCAGGGCACGCTGCGATGAAGTCGCAGCTGCACAAGCTGAAGAATGTCGACCGGATCGCCAACAGCCGCGCGATCGAGGTCGCGCGCGGCCATGGCGACCTGTCCGAGAACGCCGACTACAGCGCCGCCAAGGACGAGCAGGGCCTGATCGAGGCCAAGATCCGCGACCTCGAAGCAAAACTCACGCTCGCCGAGGTGATCGATCCAACCAAATTGTCGGGTACGAGAGTCAAGTTCGGTGCAACCGTGACCATCGAGGACTCCGACAGCGGCGAGACCCACACCTACGCGATCGTCGGCGAGCACGAGGCCGACATCAAGCGGGGCCGGATCTCGATCGGCGCGCCGCTGGCGCGCGCGTTGATCGGCAAGGAGCCGGGTGACTCGGTCACCGTGCAGAGCCCCAAGGGCCGGCGCGACTACGAGGTCACCAAGGTCGAGTGGCTCGATGTCCAGCCGCTGGAAGAGGTCGTACCGTGAAGCACTGGCTCGCGATCGCGCTGTTCGCGCCGCTCCTGGCGGCTGGCTGCAAGCAGGGGCTCGGGGATCGCTGCGAGGTCGATTCCGACTGCGCGAGCGGCACCTGCTCGCAGGCCACGCCGAAGGTCTGCGTGTCGAGGCAGGGCGATGATACGCAGATCGACGCGACGTTGCCGATCGACGCCCCGATCGAGAAAGCCGATGTGTGAGAACCGCAGGTTCTGCTGATAGAGGCGGTTGAACGGGTCTCGCAGGTTGGCGTGCGCGACGAACGCCGGCTGCCGCCAGGACCCGCCGCGCACCACGCGCACCGGCGTGAGCTCGCCGGGCTTGGGCTCGCGCACCGGGTTGGTCGGCGCGAGGTTGTCGTAGCCGAGCTGGTTGTCCTCGTGGATGTACGCGTCCGCCGTCCACTCGGCGACGTTGCCGGCCTGGTCGCGGGTGCCGTACGGGCCCTCGCCCCAGGCGTACTTGCCGGCCGGCGCGATCAGCACCGTGCCGTCGCTGTCGTCGGGATCGCCGAGCAGCGGCGACGGGATCAGCATGGTCTGCTGCGGCCGCTCGATCTCGCGCATCGCCTCGGCGCGGGGCTGGCCGTGGTTGAAGTCCTTGGGCCGCTCGACGGCGCCCCACGGCCAGGTCGCCTCGACGTCGTCGCCGCGCGCCGCGTGCTCCCACTCGGCCTCGGTCGGCAGCCGCGCGCCGCGCCAGCGGCAGTAGTCGCTGGCCTCGAGCCAGGTGACGTTGACCAGCGGCCAGTCGTCGTGGATGTAGCGCTCGTCGCCCGAGATCAGCGGATCGAGATCGCAGCCGCCGGCGGCGACGCACCGGCGGTAGTCGGCGACGCTGACCTCGTCGCGGTCGATCGCGAACGCGTCGAGGTAGACGTTGTGCTGGCGCATGTGGACCAGGTCGGCCTCGTAGTCGACGCTGCAGAACCCGACGGGCTTGTTGGTTCGTCGAGCCCCATCACGAACCGGCCGGGGGGCACGAACACCTCGACCCGGCGGGGCGCCGCGACGCGGATCACGCGGCCGGGCTCGCCCGCGGCGCTCGCCACGGTGGCGAGCGAGGCAACGGCCAGGAACGCGCGCATCGCCTAATCCTGGCCCACGGTCACGAGGCCAGCAACCACGCCAGGGCGATCCGCGCCCGCTCGGGGCTGGCGGTGGGCGCCTCGGCGAGCCGGTCGAGCAGCGCCGCGGTCATCGCCGCCCGCCCGCGCAGCTGGGTCAATCGGACCAGCGCGGCGGTCGCGACCTCCGAGGAGTCATCACTGGTCAGCCGCGCCAGCGTCTCGGGGACGGCGATCGCGGCGATCGCGGTGCGCCGGCCCACCGGTCATGGATCTCCGGCGGCGCGCAGCGCGGCCTCGCCGGCGCGATCGTCGCCGCCGGTGCGCTCGGCGACCGCGCCGCGGCGCCGGTGCTCGTCGCGGCGCTGCGCGACGATCTCGCCCACGAGCCGCGGGTCGCGCTCGCCGGGGTCGCCGCGCTGATCGCGATCGGCCGCGCCCCGGAGGCCGCGGCGGCCGTGCGCGCCGCGCTCGATGCCGGCCCGAGCCCGGCCGCGCTGAGCGCGCTCGCGCTCGTCCCCGATCCCGCGCTCGCGCCGCGGCTCGCGACGTGGTCGGCCTCGGGCGATGCGGCGATCCGGGCCGCGGTGTGCGCGGCGCTGCCCGCCGCCGCGCCGATCGGTGCCGTCGCCCTGATCGGCCGCGGGCTGCGCGACGCCGATGCGAC
>VBLP01000327.1 GCA_005887925.1 Deltaproteobacteria bacterium
CAGCGCGAAGAATGCCCTGATGCCGCGCAGGATGCGCTCGCGCTCGGAGGCCTGCCGCTCGCGCTGGGTGCCGGCGTCGAGGCCCTCGCGCGCGGCCATCAGCTCGACGCGCCGGGTGGCGAGCTTGTCGGACAGCTCGGTGGCGATCGCGGGCCGGCCGAGCAGCACGGTCTTGAAGGTGTCCTTGCCGAGCCGGAAGCAGTCGACGTCGCTGGTCGCGACGACGTCGGCGCTGCGCGGCTCGCCGGTCATGAGGCTCATCTCGCCGAAGAAGTCGGGGGCGGAGATCGCGGCCACGATGATGTTCTGCTCGGGCTGGCCGCCGGGACCGTCGGGATCGCGGCGGGTCCGGACCTCGGCGGTGCCGGCGGTCATGACGTAGAGCCAGTGGGCGGTGGCGCCCTGGCGCGTGATGACCTCACCGGCGGTGTAGATCACCTGGCTCATGCCGGCCGCGAGCGTGCGGAGCTCGTCGTCGGTCAGGGTGCGGAACAGATGGACGGTCTTGAGCGCGGCGAACTGCTCGTCGCGCTGACGCGCGACCCGTCGGGCGGTGCGGGCCTCGTCCTTGAGCTCGACGAACGCGGTGTGGGCGGGGACGGCGAGCGGGATCCGCGCGCGCTGCAGGGCGGTGTAGATCCGCGCGCGCACCCGCGAGCTCGTGAGGTCATCGGCCGCGAGGTCGTGGATCCAGTAGCGCACGGCGTAGGTCGCGACGCTCTCGCGCAGGTCCCTGGTGAAGTCCATGCACACCACGCTGGGCCGCGGATCTTCGGCGACGTTGTCGATCGGCGAGGTGTGCAGCGCCTCGGTCACGACCTGGATCACCCGGCTCGGCGCGAACCGGAAGTCGATGTTGAACCACACCCACATCCGCTGGGGCACCGGCCGCCCGTCGCGCTTGCCGAGGATGGTGATGTTGGTGGCGAGCAGCTGCGCGTTGGGGACGATGATCGTCGACCAGTCGCGGGTCTCGAGCACGGTGTGGCGCCAGCGCACCGAGCGGACCCGGCCCTGCTTGCCGTTCTCGAGCTGGATCCAGTCGCCCTCGCGGATCGAGCCGTCGAGCTGGAGCGCGACACCGCCGACGACGTTGCCCAGCGTGCTCTGCAGCGAGATCGCGAGCACGGCGCTGACCACCGCACCCGAGACCAGCGCGCCGGTCGGGTTGACGCCGTGACTGGCCAGGATCACGAGCGTCACGACGACGTAGCCCAGGCCGACGATCAGATCGCTCGCGATCATCGGCAGCTCGATGCCGATCGCCGGCAAGCCGAGCGCGAACACCAGCCCCGCCGACAGGCTGACGAGCGTGAACGCCTGGAGGATCTGGGCCGCGACCAGGCAGCCGTCGCCCCAGCGCGGCAGCTCGGCGGTGTGGAAGGCGATGCCCAGCACGGTGGCGGTCGCGAACAGCGCGAACACGGTGACCAGCCGGCGCAGCCGCGGCCGCTGGGCGGGCCGGAAGCGGTTGACCAGCGCGGCGACGATCACGACCGCGACGAACAGCCCGAGGATCCACAGCAGCTCGTCGGCATACGCGTGCAGCACCGGACCGGTTATAACCCTGTCCGGCGGGCGGCTCCATCCAGCTGCCGGCGGTGCGGCAGCGAGGAGATCGTGGAAGTGCGACGCCAGACGGGTCAGATCCGGGGAGCTCGGGCTAACGAGCGTCGTCGGCGGGCACGGCGGCGCGGGCGATCTCGGCGCGCGGCGGCGGGACGGGGTCGGCGGGCACGGCGGCGTCGCGCATGGCCTTGTCGCGGATCCGCTTGTCGAGGAAGTAGTCGCGGCCGCGCCAGAACTCGGCGGACACGCCGACCAGCGACACGGCGGCGGCGAGGATCGACAGCGCGCCGGCGTAGGCCGGCAGGAGCAGCGCCGCGCCGAGCAGGGCGCACACGCCCAGGACGCGGCTGCCCCAGGCCAGCGCCTTGGTGGCACGCCGGTGATGCGACAGCAGGTTGTCGAGGCCGCCGACCGCGAGCTCGGTGGCGAGGATGAGGAAGATCGGCCACGCCGGCCCGGGGCCGATCAGCACGAGGTAGAGCAGCATCGGCAGGACGAGCGCGCCGATCAGGCGGACGGCGTCGGCGCGCGAGAAGTCGCCGCGACCGCGCAGCTGCTTCCAGCCGACCACGAGGTAGTCGATGCCGCTGATCCAGGTGATCGCGAGGACGTAGAGCATGATCGAGATGATCGTGAGGTGGAGGTCGCCGTACAGGTGGAGCGCGAGGATCGACAGGAACGACGCGGTCATCACGAGCGCGCCGCGCCACAGCGTGCGGCGCACGACGTAGAGCACGGCCATCGCGACCAGCGGACCGACCACGCCGATCACCAGGACCCAGGTCAGGAACTGCTGGTCCTCGACGATCGGGAACAGGAGCATCACGCCGATGCCCTGCATCTGGGTCCAGGTCTTGGCCTTGGCGAGGTAGCTGGTCTTGAGCGTCAGGTCGCGCTGCTCGTAGGCCGAGCGCAGCGCGGTGACGAAGAACTCGCGCTGGAACAACAGCGCCACGGTCCACCACGGCACCAGCGGCGGCGCGACGTCGACGAACGGTGTGTAGGCGAACGCGATGAAGATCTTGTCGGCGATCGGATCGAGCAGGCCGCCGAGCACGGTCGGGCCGTACTTGCGGGCGAGCAGGCCGTCGATCCAGTCGGTGCAGCCGATCACCGTGCCGGCGATCAGCGCGCTCGACATGTACACGTTGTGCTTGTAGCCCTGCTCGGCGCCCTGGTAGATCAGCCAGCTCAGCAGCGGCATGGGGACCAGCCGCGCCAGCGTCACCTGGTTCGCCGTGATCAGAGGCCCACGCGGCACGCAGCCACCGTATCACGCTCCGCGCGGGCGGGGAGGCAGCCGCCTCGACGCGGCCGCGCAGCTCGCGGCGCTCAGCTCACTGGGCCTGGGTGACGCAGTTCGCGAGCACGTGGACGTCGGTGCCCTGAGTCTTGAGCTCGTTCTGGCCCTCGATCTTGAGGACGAGCTTGTCGCCCGAGAGCTGGGTCGGAGCGGTCGCGCAGTTCACCGCGTCGGGCGCGAGGTGCCAGCACGGCTGGTTGGTGGCCGTGGCGTCCTCGGGCGTGCACTTGGGCATGATGAACTCCTGCGGCGCCGGATCATCGGGGTTCTTGATGTACGAGACCGCGCATTCATACTGCGGCCCGGGCGTCTTGGGATCGACGTCGGCGAGCTTGCCCTCGATACAGGGATCGCCGATGACGGTCTTGAGCAGATCGCCGATCTGCTGCAGGCCGCCGGACAGGTCGCGCTGGCAGATCGTCGAGAACGTGCTGCGGTTGGGGAACTGATCGAGGAAGAACTTGATGCGGACGGCCGGGTCGCCGACCTCGGTCCCACCGGCACCGTTGTACGTGCACGAGTGAGCGAGCGCAGGGATCTTGGTGCCGGTTCCCGGCGGCGGCGCGCGCAGCTCGGTCGCGACCGGATCGGGATCTCCGACGATACCGGCGACGATGACCTTGCGCGGGCTCGACTTGAGGCCCTTCAAGAACGCGACGTACTCGCCGACCTTGGTCAGGTAGGCCGAGCCGTCGTTGGGGTGGCACTGGCCCTTGGGGCCGACCTGGTTCATCGCGTCGGAGCTCTGGCCGTTCTGGTTGCAGGTCACGCCGAACCGCGTGCAGCGGAACGACTGCTGCGGGCCGAGCGTGGCGTTCTCGGGGCCGAGCATCGAGTAATGCTGCAGCGAGCAGTCGTCCTCATCGGCGATCTGGTTGACCGCGTTGCTGGGCTGGAGCGCGTGGCGGATCGCCTCGAGGTGCTGCTCGAAGCCGCAGCCGCCGGCGCCGGCGTGGGCCATCTGGCCGAAGATCTCCTCGAGCCGGGCCTCGGTATTGGGCGTGTAGTTGGGCATTCGCGCGCCGGTGACCGGGTCGGCGATGTTGCTGATGAACAGATCGCCGCCGACCGCGCCGGCGGCGCCGAACAGCTGGAGGTTGCCGTCCTTGCCCACGCCGAAGCAGCCGCCCATGCCGATCTGGCCGATGCCGGGCCCGAACGACGGGTTGGTGTCGCCGGCGCCCTGCGTCCCCAGGTCGGAGGTGACCACGCCGATGTGCACGTTGGGCAGGCCACCCGGGATCGAGCTCAGCACCTTCATGAACTGTGGAAAGTTCGCGGCGAGGTTGGCCTGCTTGTCGGCCATCGACGGCGAGTCATCGATCACGAACAGCAGATCGAGATCGCGGTTGATGACGACCGGGATGTCCTTGGCCTCGACGCGTCCCTGTAACGGGTTCACCTCGGAGATCGAACGGTCCGGACAGCCGGCCAGAAGACCAACCGACAGACCCAGGAACGACGCAACGGCGGACCGGCGCATGGACACCTCCAAAGCGGTGAAGAGCATAGAGCAACTTGTTCGCCAAGTTGAGTCCCCAGCAGTTTCAGATGCTTACTTTTCAACGCGCGGTCTGGCGCCGCCAACTTCGTTGCCATGCGACCGCACGGGTTGGCGCGCGGGAAGGGAGCATTCCTCGGGGCTTGAGTCGGCCTGCGAAGCTGTCTTCGTGGGCGATCGTGGGCGAATGCACGCGTCTTGCGCAGTGGCCGATCGCACGGCCTGCAACATTCTCGGGGCAGCGTACGCGCGCGTCGCCGGCGTTCTCCGACGAAGCCCGCGCCGCGCCGAGCGAGCCGCGCGGCGTTCTCCGACGGGCGCAGGCGCTGCGGCGAGCGCTCGTGGTACGCTCGCCGGTCGTGACCAGCGCGATCGCGGGTGTCGTAGCCGCCGGCTCGGTCCGCCACGTCCTCTTGCTCGCGCCCGACGACGACGCGCGCCGCGCGCTGCACGTCATGCTCGACCGCCTCGGCAAGCAGGTGTCTGCCGTCGGCGAGCTCGACGCCGCGCGCGCCTACCTCGGTAACGGCCACGACTGCGACGCGGTGATCGCCACCGGCGACCTCGCCGCCCAGCTGGTGCGCGGCGGTGGCACGCCGCCGGTGGTCGCGGTGGTGCGACCGCGCGACCCCGCGCTGTCGCTCGCGCTGCTCGAGGCCGGTGTCGATGACATCGCGACCGAGCCGCTCGACGAGCTCGCGCTGGCGCTCGCGCTGCGCCACGTCGCGACCCTGCCGCGCCGGACCCAGGTGATCGCGCCGCCGGCGCTGATCGGCGACGGCGAGCTGATGCAGCAGCTGCGCGCGACGATCGAGCGGGTCGCCGGGACGCGGTCGACCGTGCTGATCCTCGGCGAGAGCGGGACCGGCAAGGAGCTCGTGGCGCGCGCGATCCACGATGCGTCGCCGCGGCGCGCCCGGCGGTTCGTCGCGATCAACTGCGCCGCCATCCCGGCGGCGCTGCTCGAGTCGGAGCTGTTCGGCCACCGCCGCGGCGCGTTCACCGATGCGGTACGAGACAAGCTGGGGCTGTTCGAGGACGCCGACGGCGGCACGCTGTTCCTCGACGAGATCGGCGAGCTGCCGCTCGCGCTGCAGGCCAAGCTCCTGCGCGCGCTGCAGGAGGGCGAGATCCGGCGGGTCGGCGACACCCAGTCGGTCAAGGTCGACGTCCGGCTGATCGCCGCGACCCTGCGCGACCTCGCCGACGACGTGCGCGCCGGCCGGTTCCGCGAGGACCTGTACTACCGGCTCAACGTGCTGGCCGTGCCGGTGCCGCCGCTGCGCGAGCGCACCGAGGACATCCCGCAGCTCGCCCGGTTCTTCGCGCAGCGCCACGCCGCGCGCCATCAGCTCGATCGGATCGAGCTGTCCGACGTCGCGATCGAGGCGCTGGTCCGCCAGCCGTGGCCGGGCAACGTCCGCGAGCTCGAGAACGTGATCGAGCGTGCGGTCGTGCTCGCCGATGCGCCGACCGGGGCGCACGCCCGGCTGATCGACGACGCCTACCTGGGGAAGGTCATGAACGTACATCCGGCCGGCGCGGCGGAGGCGGACGCGCTGTCGATCAAGAAGGCGACCCGCGAGCTCGAGCAGGACCTGATCCGGCGCGCGCTCGGCGTAACCCAAGGGAATCGCACGAATGCGGCCAAGCTGCTCGAGATCAGCCACCGCGCCCTGCTGTACAAGATGAAGGAGTACGGGATCAGCTGACCCGCGCAGCGACCCGGTGTTGCGCCGGTTTTTGGAGATCGGCGCAGAACACCCTACGATTATGGGGCGGCCATTCCGGGCGACCGGGCCGCAAGGTCTTCCATGGCGAAACAGTGCATCGGGCTCGACATCGGCTCCAGCAGCGTCAAGGCGGTGCAGCTGCGCCGGAAGGGCTCGGGCTGGGCGCTCCACGCGTTCGGCATGCAGCCGCTGGTCCCGCAGACCATCGTCGATGGCACGATCATGAACCAGGGCGCGCTGACCGAGGCGATCCGCCAGCTGTGGCGCCGCCTGCGGCTCAAGCAGAAGGACGTCGCGATCGCGATCGCGGGGCACTCGGTGATCATCAAGAAGATCTCGGTGCCGCAGATGACCGCCGAGCAGCTCGCCGCCAACATCCGCAACGAGGCCGAGCACCACATCCCGTTCGGCCCCGACGACGTCGAGATCGACTACCACGTGACCAACCCGGCCAACGCCAGCGGCCAGACCGAGCTGCTCCTGGTCGCCGCCAAGAAGGAGGTCGTGTCCGACTACGTCCAGGTCGTGCGCGACGCCAACCTGACGCCGCAGGTCGTCGACGTCGCCGCGTTCGCCAGCCAGAACGGCTTCGAGGCCAACTATCCGCTCGATCCGCGCGAGACCATCGTGCTGATCACGATCGGCGCGGCGATCTCCAACATCAACATCGTGCGCAGCGGCGTGTCGCTGTTCACGCGCGACGTCACGATCGGCGGCAACGCGTTCACCGAGGAGATCCAGAAGCAGCTCGGGATCGCGGCCGAGGAGGCCGAGGCCTACAAGGTCGGCGGCAACCAGACCGAGGACGGCGTGGTGCCGCAGGAGGTGCTGCGCGTGATGGACGGGGTGTCCGAGGTGATGGCCGGGGAGTTCCAGCGCTCGCTCGACTTCTTCCTGGCGACCACCGCCGACGCCAACGTCACGCGGATCGCGCTCGCCGGCGGCGGCTCGAAGGTCGGCTCGCTGCACCGCGCGATCGAGCGGCGATCGCGGCTGCCGCTCGAGGTCGCCGACGCCTGGCGCAAGGTCGAGATCGACAGCTCGCTCGATCGCGCCTATCTCGGCGCGCACTCGCCCGAGGCGCTGATCGGCGTCGGGCTGGCGATGCGCGCCGCAGGAGACAAGTGACATGATCAGGATCAACCTGTTGCCGCAGCGCCGGCTGAGGGGCCGGGCGAGCGCGTCGGATGCCTCCGCCAGGCCGCTGCTCGTCGGGGTGATCGGTCTGGCGGCGGCGGCCGCGGCCGTCGTGGTGCTGGTCGACCGGCCCAAGCGCGCCCGGCTCGCCGAGCTCAACGAGGCCAACGCGCAGCTCCAGAGCGACATCCAGGCCAAGAAGCGCCAGCTCGTCGGCTACGACGAGCTCAAGAAGTCCGCCGAGGAGGCCGACGAGCGCTACAAGTCGATCCAGCGCCTGATCGGCGCCAAGGTCGTCCCCGCGCACGTGCTCCACGAGATCGGCGAGATCCTGACCACGAGCAAGTACCCGACGATGACCGAGGACATGGCGCGGCGGACCGGCAACGGCCCCGACAGCGATCCCAACAGGCGGTTCCAGGCCGACTGGGACCCGAGCCACGTCTGGCTGTCGGGGTTCAGCGACAGCGACGGCCTGTTCAGGCTCGAGGGTGGCGCCCAGACCGAGTCCGACGTCACCCAGCTCGCCAAGCGGCTCGCCGCGTCGGTGTACTTCGCCGACGTGACCCCGGCCGGCGGCGAGCGCATCCCCGACAGCACGAGCGGCTCGAGCTACTTCAAGTTCACGATCACCGGCAAGGTGGTGTACTGATGGCGGCGTCGGGCGCGATGGCCGACTTCGCGCGGATGCCGCCGCAGCGCAAGGTCCTGGTATTCGCCCTGATCGGCGCGGTGCTCGGCCTGCACGACAACAAGGTCGCGACCAACCAGAAGCTCGCCGCGGACCTCCCCCTCTACGAGGAGCTCCGCACGCGGATGACCAAGCTGCGCGAGCTGATCGAGAAGAACCAGACGGCGCTGCCCAGCGCGCCCGAGCTGCCGGCCTTCTTCGAGACCCTGCAGCACAAGGTCGCCGAGTCCGGGGTCGAGATCCACAAGTGGACCAACCGCGGCGAGGAGCCGATCGAGACCTTCGTCAAGGTGCCCGTCGATATCGAGATCTCGGGCACGTTCATGCAGATCAAGCGGTTCTTCGCGTCGCTGATCCAGCACGACATCCGGCCGGGGCAGGCCGACGACGCGGCCGACGACCGCGAGCGGGTCGTGTCGATCGAGAACCTGGCGCTGGCCACGCCGACGGTGCGCAACCGCGAGATCCTCCTGACCGCGAAGTTCACCGCCGTGACGTTCCGCCAGGAGGACAGGGCGGTGCCGATCAAGCCAGCGACCCCGGCGCCGGGCGGCAGGCCGGGTACACCGCCGACGATCACGCCGGCCGCACCCCGGCGCGCAACCGCGGCGCGGCCGACGCCGCCGATGGCAAGCCCGCCGGCGCCAAGCCCGGCGCGACTGGCAGCGACCGGCTCAAAGGAGGACTGTGACCATGGCCACATCGATCGGGGGTCGGGTCGCGCGATGTGAATGGATCTGTGAGAGGGCCTCTCGGTCGAGTGCGGAACCTTCCGGTGCAGGTCCGCGCGACGCGACGCGCGGAGGGGTGAATGGACCGGCTTTGCCGGCCCAGAGGGGGCGGGAAGGCCCCTTCCGGAAGACGGCTGTGAGCATGCTGCGATCGATCGGTCCCTGGAGTGTCCTGGCGATCGCGCTGGCGGTCGCCGGCTGCGGCGACGAGGGCGACGCCACACCGCCGCCGCAGCCCGCTCAGCCCCGGCCCAACCCCCAGGCGGTCGGCGGACCCGCCGCCGCCAACAGGGGCAAGCTCGCCGAGAAGATGCACATCGAGGATCGCGTGAACTGTCCGATCCCCGAGCAGCCGACCGACCCCAAGGATGGCAAGTGCGATCCCAAGGCGCCCAGCTGCGGCGAGCACCTCTACTGCCTGGCGCTGGCGCAGGGCAACTACTGCGAGCCGTGCGCCGAGCGCGACGGCATCCGCCACGCGTTCCGCGAGCGCGACTTCGACGGCGAGCACAACCGCGATCCGTTCCAGTCGATGCTGATGCAGGTCGGGCCGCGGCCGACCGGGCCGACCGGGCTCACCAAGTGCCCCCGCGAGGACCAGCTGGTCGCCACCTCGTACAGCTACGCCGACCTCAAGCTGGTCGGCATCGTGTCGCAGGGCACGGTGCGCAAGGCGCTGATGATGGGCGGCCCGCTCGGCTACATCATCAAGCGCGGCGACTGCGTCGGCAAGGAGAAGGTGCTGGTCAAGGACATCGGCACCGGCTACGTCACGTTCCAGCTCGAGACCGACGAGTACTCCGTGCAGCTCAACCCCAAGCAGCTCGCGATCAACGAGCCCGAGATCGCACCGCCGGCGCCGCGGACGACGATCGCGCCGGTGGTGTCTCCGAAGAGCAATACGCCGCCGCCGGCGGAGGCGCCTCCTCCGGCTGCCCCCGCGACGCCGGCCACGCCCAGGACCAGCGCCGGCTCGGCGTTGCCGGCAGAGGCACCGCTCCCCGCGAAGAAGCCCTGATCGGTCGGAGGTGGCGACAACGCGCAGCGCGCGTGGCGGCGCTCTCCCGAAGCGCCGGAGGCATCGGTTGGAGGTGGCGACAACGCGCAGCGCGCCGTGGGGGTACGATCACCAGCCGTCAACGCGAGCTCGCCAGGGGCGACCGCGAGCGGATGGGTCGGCGGTCGCGACCGTGACCAGGACTGGCCGGGCCTTGCTCCGCACATACCTCGCGTCGCCCGCGCAGGCGCCGGTGGTTCTTCGGCGGGCGCGGCCCCGACCTCATCCGCGCAGCAGCCCCGGCGAGCGCGCGTGTTGGCGTTCTCCCGAGCGGTCGTGAGCGGTAGCAGGTGCAGGCGCGCTTATGTAGCCGCGCGAGGCGGCGACGCGCGAAAATTTGTCCCGTGGCGCGGGGCGGGCGAACATTTTCGGCGCGCGAGGAGCGTGCTCATGAGCCAACCCAGGTCCTGGATCGCCGCGATCGCAGTCGCGGCGGCAGCGGTCGTTCCGTCGACGGTGCGCGCCGACGGCAAGAACGAGATCCGTGCGGTCACCTTCGACGACGACGGCGGCGCGACGCGCGTCCACGTGCAGGGCGCGCAGACGCCGACCTTCACGGTGTACAAGCTCGACCGGCCGGGCCGCGTCGTGATCGACGTGCCCCAGGCGCGGCTGGGCGAGGCGCTGCGCGGCCACGAGAGCGCGTCGCTGGTCGCCGCGAACACCTGGGCGGTGTCGACGATCGCCGCACAGCAGCTCGACGACGGCGGCCTGGTGGTCCGCGTGATCATCACGCTGGCGCGACCCGGCCGCTACGACGTCAGGACCGAGGGCAACGAGCTGGTGGTGATGGTGACGGCGCGCGATCCGGCGCCGAAGACGGCGAGCCCGGAGGCGCTCGCGGCGGCGCAGGCGGAGCGCGAGCAGGCGCGGCGCGCGGCGCAGGCCGCCGAGCAGGGCCGCGCGCAGGCCGAGCAGGGTCGCGCGCGGGCCGAGCAGACCAGTGCGAAGGCGCAGGCCGAGGCGACCGCGGCGAAGTACGCGGCGGGGGCGGCGCAGGCCGAGGCCGAGCGGCTGCGCAAGCTGGCCGCGGAGCAGGCGGCGCGGGCGGCGGCGGCGCAGCAGACGGCCGACCAGGCGCGGCGAGCGGGCGCGCAGTCGAGCACGGCCGATCTCGAGCGCGCGAAGGCGAGCGCAGCGACGGCGCAGGCCGAGGCCGCCAGGGCCAAGGCACAGGCACAGGCGGCGGCACGCGATGCCGAGCAGGCGCGTGGCGCGGCCGACCGAGCGACGCGCGATGCGCAGATCGAGGCGGAACGGGCCCAGGCCCGGGTCGCGGCGGCGGAGGCGGAGGCCGAGAAGGCCCGGCAGGCGGCGGCGCGCGAGGCGGCCGCATCCGCGCACAGCAAGACCGAGGCGGAAGCGGCCCGGCAAGCGGCGCGCCGCGACGCCGAGGCGGCCAAGCAGGCGGCGGCGCGCGACGCCGAGGCGGCCAGGCAGGCGGCGGCACGTGAGTCCGCGGCGGCCCGGCAGGACGCGGCGCGCAGCAAGGCCGAGGCCGAGGCAGCCCGACAGGACGCGGCGCGCGAGAAGGCGCGGGCCGAGGCGACCCAGGCACAGCAGGTGACCGCGGAGGCAGCAGTGAAGGCGCAGCTCGATGCCGCGAGCCACGCGAAGACCGAGGCGGAGACGGCCCGGCGCGAGGCCGAGGCTGCGAAGGCAGAAGCAGCGCGGCTGCGCGCACAGGCCCAGGCCGCCCGCGACGAGGTCGCGCGCACCAAGGCCGACGCCGATGCGGCGCGCAGCGCGGCCGACAAGGTGAGCGCGCAGGTGCGGGCCAGCCGCGCCGAAGCGGAGGCAGCGCGCGCCGAGGCGGCCCAGAACAAGGCTGCGGCCGATGCGGCGCGCAGCGCGGCCGACAAGGCGAGCGCGCAGGCGCGGGCCAGCCGCGCCGAGGCGGAGGCGGCCAAGGCGCAGGCGGCGCAGAACCAGGCCGAGACGGTCGCGGCGCGGCAGCAGGCCGAGGTCGCGGCGCGAGACGCGGCGCAGCGGCGGGCCGAGGCGGAGGCGGCGAAGGCGCAGGCGGCGCAGAACCAGGCCGAGGCGGTCGCGGCGCGGCGCCAGGCCGACGTGGCGAAGGCACAGGTGGCGCAGAACCAGGCCGACGTCGAGGCGGCGCGGCGCCAGGCCGAGGTCGCGGCGCGCGATGCGGCGCAGCGGCGGGCCGAGGCGGAGGCGGCGAAGGCGCAGGCGGTGCAGAACCAGGCCGAGGCGGTCGCGGCGCGGCAGAAGGCCCAGGCCGCCGAGGCGGCGATCGCGGATCAGCGCGCTGCGGCGCAGGCCGCCCAGGCCAGCGCGGCCAAGCTCAAGGATGACAGCGCACGCAGCGAGGCCGAGGCCCGCCGCGCGCGCGGCGATGCCGAGACCGCGCGGGCGGAGGCGGCGCGGGCGCGGACCGAGGCGGACGCTGCGCGGCGCGACGCCGAGGCCGCCCGGGCCCAGGCCGCGACCGACAAGAAGCAGGCCGAGGTCGCGCGCGGCGAGGCCGAGCGGATGATGCGCGAGGCGTCGCAGCAGCTCGCGGCGCTCGACAAGAAGACCCAGGCCGCGCAGGCGCTCGAGGACAAGGCCCGCGCGGCGAGCGCGGCGGCGCAGGCCCGCGAGGAAGCGGCGCGCGCGGTCGCGGCTCGCGCGGATGCCGCCCGCGCCAGCGCGGAGACCGACGCCCGTCGAGCAGCGGAGGCGCGCGATCGGGCGGCGCACCAGGCCGGCGCGGATCGCGACAGGACCATGGCCGAGGCCCGCGCGGCGGAAGCGCGGCTGGCCGCTGCGCGCAAGGCGACCGACGACGCCGATCAGCAGCGCCAGGCCGCCGAGGCCGCCGCGGGCGGCGCCCGCCGCGATCTCGAACGCACGCGCGCGGCGCTCGCAACCCTCGAGCAGCAGCGGACCGCGGCAGAGGTTGCGGCGCGCGATGCGGCGCAGAAGCGATCGGCCGCCGAGGCCGCGGCGAGCGATGCCGGGCACCGCCGGCGCGACGCCGAGACCGCGGCCGAGGCGGCAGCCCGGCGGCGCGAGGCGGCCGAGCTCGCCGCCAACCAGGCGACGCAGCGCCGCGGCGAGGCCGATCAGCAGCGGATCGCCGCCGATCAGCAGCGCCAGGCCGCCGAGCAGGCCGCTCGCACGGCGAAGGCCGCCGCGGAGGCTGCGGATCACCAGCGCGCGGTCGCCGAGGCCGCGGCGAAGACGGCGCTCACCGCCAGGCGCGACGCCGAGGTCAGCCTCGCCGAGCTATCGTCGCGGCGCACCGCCGCCGAGCGCGCGGCCGCCGAGCTCGAGGCGCGCAGCAAGGCGGAAGGCCAGGCCCAGGCGCAAGCCGAGGCGATCGCCGCCGCGGCCAGGGCGCGCCAGGCCAGCGACGCCGAGCTGACCCGGGCACGGGCCGAGGCGACCCGGCTCGCCGAGGAGCGGAAGCGTGCCGAGACCGAGCTGGCCGAGCGCCGCAGGGCAGTCGCCTCCCAGCAGGCCGCGGCCGATCGGCTCCGGCTCGCCGCGACCCAGGCGCGCGACGCCGCCGACCGCGAGGAAGCGCGGCGCGCCAGGCTCGCCGAGCAGCGCGCCACCGAGGAGCAGGAGCTGGCGCGGATCAAGGCCCACAGCCAGGCGGTCCGGCTCGCCGCGGCGCCGCCGGCGCCCCCCCCGGCCGCGATCAGCGCTGTATCCACCTCGCCGGCCCAGCGCACCGGCTCGGCCCGCGCTGCAACGCTGCTCGCAGCGACAGCAGCACCGTCGCCGACCGCAGCCGGTGCGGCATCGAGCCCGTCCGCGCAACGGCCCGGCTCGGCCTCCGCGCCGGCGATGCCAGCGGCAGGGGCCGCCGCGGCGACGGCGAGCAAACCCGCGCCGGCCGGCAAGGCCGCGCCGGTGGCGCCGGCCGCGAAGCCCGCCGGGCCGCCGGCCCGGATCCGCGACATCGCGTTCTCCGGCGACGACGTCACCGGCCACGTCACGATCGCCGTCACCGGCGAGGCCACCGTCGCCGTCGGCGACGTGTCCGCGACCGCGGCCGAGCTGATCCTCGATCACGCCGAGCTCGCCGGAAAGCTCGAGCGCAAGCTCGACACCAGCCGGTTCGGCGGCCCGGTTCGCGCGGTGTCGTCGTTCCGCGATCGCCGCGTGCCCGGCCGGGTCCGCGTGATCGCCGAGCTGACCGGCCCGGCGACCCCGAGCTTCGACCGCGAGGCCGGCGCGATCCGCTGGCACTTCGTCGGCGCCGACATCGCCAGGCGCCCGGTCGCGACCACCCCGGTCGCCCGGACCCAGCTCGTGCCGCCGCCGATCGTCGGTGGCTTCGGCGCCGCGTCGACGCCGATCGCGCAGCAGTCGGTGGCGCAGCTGCCGCCGCAGGGCAGCCGCCGCCGCGTCTATCACGGCCAGCCGATGGACCTGCACTTCAAGGACGCGCCGATCCACGACCTGCTCCGGCTGATCGCCGATGTCGGCAAGGTCAGCATCGTCGTGCCGGACACGATCGACGCCAAGGTCACGCTGGACCTCAAGCGCGTCCCGTGGGACCAGGCGCTCGAGGTGATCCTGTCGTCGCACCAGCTGTGGTACCGCCGCGAGGGCAACCTGTACCGGATCGCGCCGCGCAAGGAGCTCGACGCCGAGGACGAGGCGGAGGCGGCGCGCCGCGAGGCGCAGCTCAAGGCGGAGTCGCCGCGCTCGGTGCTGATCCCGCTCAACTACGCCTCGGCCGTCGACCTGTCGCGCAAGCTCGAGCCGATGCTGTCGCCGCACGGCAAGATCGCCGTCGACGAGCGCACCAACCAGCTGATCATCACCGACGTGTCGGGCAACCGCGACCAGATCGCGCGCCTGGCGCAGTCGCTCGACACCCAGACCCCGCAGATCTCGATCGAGGCGCGCATCGTCGAGGCCAACTCGACGTTCGCGCGCCAGATCGGCATCCAGTGGGGCGGCCGGGCGCTGTCCGGCGCCGCCGGGGGCAACGCGACCGGCCTGGTGTGGCCGTCGTCGATCAGCCTGATCGGCGGCAACGAGGACGCCACGACCAACCGCACCGGCGTGGCGGCGCCGTCGGACTTCGCGGTCAACCTGCCGGCCGCGGTCGGCTCCGGCGAGGGTGGCGCGCTCGGTCTGTCGCTCGGCTCGGTCGCCGGCAACCTCAACATCAACCTCCGGCTGTCGGCGCTCGAGGACACCGGCACGGTGCGGATCATCTCGGCGCCCAAGGTCACCGTGCTCAACAACAAGCTGGCGAGCATCTCGTCGGGCGTGTCGATCCCGATCCAGACGGTGTCGGCGACCGGCACCCAGACCCAGTTCGTCCAGGCCGACCTCCGGCTCGAGGTCACGCCGACGGTGTCACAGAGCGACTGCTCGATCGCGATGGCGCTCCAGGTCACCAAGAACGAGCCCGACTTCGTCAACACCGGCGCGCGCGGCGATCCGACGATCCTGCGCAAGGAGGCGCGGACGTCGATGCTGGTCGCCGACGGCGATACCAGCGTGCTCGGCGGCATCTACACCCGCAACACCGGTCTGTCCTACCGGAAGATCCCGCTGCTCGGCGATCTGCCGGTGCTCGGCTGGCTGTTCAAGAACCGGCGCGAGAATGACGATCGCACCGAGATCCTGGTGCTCATCACGCCGAAGATCGTCAACCGCGCACGGCTGCCCTGCAAGTAGGTCATAGTGGCGCCGTGGCGCCTGTGTTTTTGATCGGCTTCATGGCGGCCGGCAAGACTTCGGTCGGCCGCGCGATCGCCGCCGCCACCGGCGGTCGCTTCGTCGATCTCGATGATGCGATCGCCGCATCGTCAGCGACGCCGATCGCCGAGCTGGTCGCGCGCGACGAGCCCGAGTTTCGCCGCCGCGAGGCCGCCGCGCTGACCCGGGTGATCGCCGCCGGCGACGACGCCGTAATCGCGACCGGCGGCGGCGCCGCCGCGTACGGCGCGGTCGACGTCGCCGCGGCCGAGGCCCGCGCGGCGGCCGAGCCCGAGGCCCGGCGGCCGCTGCTGGCATCGGCCAGAGAGCTCGCCGCCCGGCGCGCGCCGGTGTATCGCCGGGCCCACGCCGTGGTCGACACCACGGGCCGCACGGTCGCCGAGGTCGCCGAGGCGGTGTGCGCGGTCGAGCGGGCGTGGCGGCGGTCGCCGCAGCCCGGCGTCACCATGGTCGCGCTCGGCGAGCGCAGCTATCCGATCAGCGTCGGCGACCGCGTCGATCCGGCGGTGCTGCGCGCCGCGCTCGGCGAGCCGTCCCGGGTGGCGATCCTCACCGACACCGCGGTGGCCCGGCACTGGCTCGCGCCGGTGGTCGCGATCGCCGGCCCCGGCCGCACCGAGACCATCGCGATCCCGCCGGGCGAGGCCCAGAAGTCGTTCGCGAGCTACGAGCGGATCTGCAACCAGCTGGTTGCGGCCGGCCTCGATCGCGGCTCGGTGATCATCGCACTCGGCGGCGGCGTGGTCGGCGACCTCGCCGGCTTCGTCGCGGCCAGCCTGTACCGCGGCGTCGCGGTGATCCAGCTGCCGACCACGATCGTCGCGATGACCGACGCGGCCATCGGCGGCAAGACCGCGATCGACCTGCCGGCCGGCAAGAACCTGGTCGGCGCGTTCTGGCAGCCCCGGCTGGTCGGCTGCGCGCTCGACACCCTGGTGACCTTGCCCGGCCGCGAGCGCCGCGCCGGGTTCGGCGAGCTGTGGAAGTACGCGCTGCTCGACGGCGCCGAGCTGTGGACCGAGGTCGTGACCTGCGCCGGCTGGGCGGCCGGCCCCGACGCCACCCCGCCGCCGCCCGAGCTGCGCACGGTGATCGAGCGCGCGATCGCGTTCAAGGCCGCGGTGGTCGGCCGCGACGAGCGCGAGCTCACCGGCCACCGCGCGCTGCTCAACCTCGGCCACACCGTCGGCCACGCGATCGAATCGGCGACCGGCATGCTGCACGGCGAGGCGGTGGGACTGGGCCTGATCGCGGCGTGCCGGGTCTCGGCCGCGGTGTGCGGCACCCGCCGCGACCTCGAGCACGAGGTCGTGGCCGCGCTGCGCGCGAGCGGCCTGCCCGGCGACCTGGACCCCTACCTCACCGACGACGTGCTCGCCCGGATCTGGGTCGACAAGAAGCGGATCGGCAGCAGCGTCCGCTTCCTTCTGATCCGCGAGGTGGGGGTGTGTGAGCCCGCGGAGATCGCCATCACCGAGCTGAGAACAATTTTGCGCCCGGTTCCGGCGGCTTGATACGATCGCCGCATGCAACGCGGAATCGCGGCGGCCAGCCTCGCTCTCGTCGGCGCCATCACGCTCGCGGCCTGCGCGGCCAACGGCGGCGACGAGAGCATCCTCGTCCTCAAGAACGTGCTCCCGGGCGCCGGCTGCATGGTCACCCCGGGCGAGAGCGAGACCGGCGTCGCGCGCGGCGCGGTCGATGTCCAGTTCCACACCGGCTATGAGTTCTTCGCGCAGGTCAAGAGCCGGATCACGGCGACCACGACCCAGGTCGATCAGCGCACGATCGTGACCCGCGGCGCGAACGTCGACATCACCTTCGCCGACCGCACGGTGTTCACGGACGCCGAGCTCGCCGACTTCAAGACCAAGAACCTCGTGCACTTCATGTCGCCGTTCTCGGTGCCGATCGCGCCCAACGACAGCATCGTCGACGTCGACTTCGAGCTGGTCCCGGCGGAGCTGGTCGCGGCGATCGCGACCAAGATGCGACCGGCGGTCGCGCTGCAGACCACGTTCAAGGTCGTCGGCGACCTGTCGGGCGGCGACGTGTCCAGCCAGTCGTTCTCGTACTCGGTGCAGGTCGTGAGCTCCGGCTTCCGGCGCGACAACGGCGCGTGCGCGAACCTGTCGACCAGCTTCGTGCCCAAGGTCGGCAACAGCTGTAATCCGGGTCAGGACGGGGTCGTCGACTGCTGCACGATGCCCGATCGCAACAACCCCGCTGTGACCCGATTCGTCTGCCCGGCGGTCGGCACCAAGACGTGATTCGGTGGGCTCGCGCGGTTTCATCTCCTATGGCTATCGATCAACCTGAACATCTCTAGTACCTTCCCCGCCCAAGGTGGAACTTGTTCGCTGAAACGCTCAAGAAGGTGGTCGACAACATCGAGGGCGGAATCGCTGCGGTGGTCATGGGCCTCGACGGGATCTCCGTCGACACCTATATCAAGCTGGCCGACCGCGTCGACGTGAACACCGTGGCGATGGAGTTCTCGTTCATCCTCAGCCAGGTCCGCAAGGCGGGCGACAGCCTCGCGGTCGGGAGCCTCGAGGAGCTCACGGTCAAGGCGCAGCGGCTGTTGCTGGTGTGCCGGATGATCTCGCCGCAGTACTTCATCGCCGTCGTGATGGCGCCCGAGGGCAACTTCGGCAAGGCCCGCTACCTCGCCCGGCTGGCGCAGCCGGCGCTCGTCGCGCAGCTCTGATCGGCCGCGGATAACCGGGATGACCGGGATGCAGCGATGAAGGTCAAGAAGGTCGGACCGCCGGCGCCCGGGCGCGACCCGATCCGCGTCCAGGTCCTGCACGGGCCGAACCTCAACTTGCTCGGCACCCGCGAACCGGCGATCTACGGCACCACGACCCTCGCCGAGATCGACGCCGAGCTGGCGCGGCGGGCCGCGGCGCGCGGCGCCGAGGTGCGCTGCGCGCAGAGCAACGGCGA
>VBLP01000330.1 GCA_005887925.1 Deltaproteobacteria bacterium
TATGTCCTAGAGCTTGGCGACGCTGTCTCCCGCGCGGATCGACAGCGGGCCGTGACGCTCAAGGTTGAGGTGGATGCCGCCTGGAAGAATGCAGAGGCGGCGATCGTCAGACTCGAACAGCTGTCGGGACGGCGAGAAACCGTCGCGCGCGGGGCGCTCAGACAATCGCAAGTATCCGCCCGAAGTATCTCTACGGAGCTATGGAAGCTAGTGACGAGGGGCAGTGGGAAGCCAGATCTGACTACCAACGAATAAGGGATCTGAAATGACTGGCAGTATGGACGTGCTCGTGCACACGCTGCGGAGCGTGCGGCACGGCGCAAGCGAGATTCGCTATCGCCAGGACGCGGTCCTGGCCGAGCTGACATCCCCGCGGGCGATGTCCGTCGCCATCGCGACGGTCCAGCTCCACGATGCCGTGGATAGCTTCGAGACCGCGGTCGGGCATCTGCAGGCGATCGCCGCAGAGCTGGACTGCGATCTTGGCCGTCGCATGATTGCCTCGCTCGGAGAGCTGGTCTTGCATCTGCGCGTGTTCGCCATCCTGTCTCAGATCGAGCAACTTGCGCAGGCGATCCACAGCGCGGATGTGGAGATCTGCGCGTTGTTCACCGGCCGACTCCGATCGATCGGCGAGGTATCGGCGCTGGTGTACGAACAGATCACCCGCATGTGGCTGGACTACGGCCATCTGATCCGGGCGCCGGGGGGAAGCATCCGCCGGGATGTCGTTCGCGAGGCACATCGCGCGTTGACCCTGATCGGCAGCGACCCCGATTTCATGTACGTGTTGCGCATCGGCATGGCCCATCCCGACTGGCCCGGCGTGTTCTGTGCGTGCGCAAACCTCGCCGAGTTGCTCGCGCTCACCGTCGACCTCGAGTCCGACGCAGCGCGGTTCCAGGCGAATCCGGATCCTGAGCTGATCGACGATCTCCCCGCATCTGTGCGCGCCGGAATCCGGCGTGATGAGAGGAAACGATGAGTGCGATCGATCGTTCCTATATCGTCGTAGACCGACAAGGCACGGTCTTTGACCGCATGCTGGCCATCGTCCGCTGCGAGGTGATCAACCTGGCGAACGCGATCAACCGATCGCGATTCCTGGGTGCGTGGCTAGCGTCGACGGAGCTGGCGCGTTCGCTCGACCTCGCCAAGTGGCACCTGGAGCAGGTGCCCGAGGCCGAGCGCCCGGTAGCTGGCGAGCAGCTGGCCAGGTTGCAGGCCATCGCGGAACGCGTCCGGGCGATAGCGCCCCGCCCCAGCAAGACAGCCGTCATGCAGGCACGCTCAAGCACCAGACCGGCCAACCGGAGCGCGTGGGACTCCGAGGAGCAAGCATGGATCGCCGCGCGCAGCGCCCACGGCCCCATCTTGCTCGCCGCCGGTCCCGACGGACTCACCCTGGGCTGCGAGGGCGAGCCATGACAACGCCGCTCCCCGGCGGTGAACGATTCGGTGCACCACAGCCGGACACTCACGATGCCGTAGTCCGCTTGCGCCAATGGGGAACCGACCGATTCTGGTTCCTCCCGCACGCTCCCTTGGATGGGTCCGGTGAGTGGCTGATCGGGACATCGGGGGATTGCGCCTTCCGAGTCACGGATCGACTGTCGGCACGCAAGCACGCGCGGGTGGCGCGGGAGGGGGAACGATGGTGGGTTCGCGATCTCGGAACGCCGCACGGGATCCGTCGAGACGGGATGCGTTGCCGCGAATTCGTGATCACGCCCGGCGTCGAGATCGGTATCGGCGCGACGGTCCTTGTCGCCGAAACCGCGCACTCGGTCGCATTGCGTGGGTTCGTACAGCGGATCCTCGGCTGGGGCGCTCTCCCCTCATCCTCCGCGGCGAGGGGGAACTGATCCCGATCGCCGAGGCGCTCCATCGGCTGGTGCTCGGCGAGGCTGCACCGTTCGTGGTCTGTGATCCACGGCGGGGCAACACTCCGGCCTCCGTGCGCTCGGCCGCAAGCTTCGCTCACGGCATCGAGGCGTTCGTCGCGGCGATCGGCGGCTCGGTGTGCATCCGGCGCAAATGCGCGCCACCCGACCTCGGCGAGCTCATGCAGCGCCTGCTCACGCCTGAGAGCGAGGTCCGGTTGTTCGTCTGCGCGAGCCCGTCCCGTACCCCGGCCATCACCTTCACCAGCTCGATGACGGTCGAGCTCCCACCGCTGCCACTCCGCGAGAACGAGATCCCGCGGATCATCGAGGACTATGCGGCCGACGCGATCCGTACGCTCGGTGCGGGCATCCTCGGCGGCGAGCCACTCCAGCGCCTCGCGATCGACGTGATCGCGATCTGGGTCGGCATGGCGTTGCTGATGGCCGGCCATCGCGCTCGACGCACACCGCGAGGTGGTGCCGTGTTTTCGGGTAGGCGCGATGCTTGTGCGAGCGTGGGTGCGGCAGCTACGGTCCGCGCCGTGCACGATGTGGGGCAGAGGTGGCAGGCGGCCGAGGTGCTACCGGCGATCGCGATCGGCGGTAGGGATGGTCGACGAACACGCGCGAGGGCCGGACGATGACGATCGGCAAGCAGACGCGCATCGACCACCCCGGCACCGATAGGCCAGCCGTCGAGATGGCGCCAGCCATGGTCCCCGGTCGACAAACGCGGGTCCAGTCGGCGTACGCTGCGGATCCGATGGTGCGTGCCCGCGGAACCGTCGAGCTGCGCCGTGAGCCCGTCCGCGCTGCCGCCACGGGCGGGGACGCGCTCGATCCAGAGACCGAGGCCGCGCTCCTCGGCCTGCTCGGTCACCGGCTCGCGGCTGACGACGTCCGCGGCATCCAGGCGCGCATCGCGCGGCTCGTCGCCGCGTTCCAGGCCGTGCCGCAGAGCGCGCGGCTCGCGCTCCATGCGCGGCTCGTGATGCCCGATGCCCGCGATCCGCTGGCGTTCTCGTTCCATGTGAACCTCCATACCGCGACGCAGACGCGACTCCTGCGCACGCTGTCCGGCGACGTGGTGCCGCTCGCCGCGCATGACGCCATGACACCGGAGGGGTTCGCGGCACATCTGCCGGCCGACGCGCTGCACATCGAGCCCTCACCGCTGGTGATCCATCCCCGCTTCGCCCCGCACGTCACGGCGCGCGTGTCGCTCGCCAGCGACTACGGCCCGCCGATCGACGGCCCTGCGGTGCATGCCGTCGTGCGGCTCTACGATGCCGAGGATGCCGAGCGCGGCACCGAGCGGCTCGACTGGCTTGCCGCGACGCCATCGACCGGCCCAGCGGCGTTCACACTCGATCGCGCGGGTCGCTATCGGGTCGACTGCGAGCTGATCCAGGCCGGCCTCGTCGTGGCGCAGCGACACAGAGACATCGAGGTGACCTCGCCAGCCGAAGAGACCGCCACACAGGCAGCTCTCCACGCCGCATCGGCTGCACGGGCGTCCGGGGCCGGTACGATCGGCGCCGCGATCGCCGCGGGCGTCGGAGCGCTTGGTGCCAGCTCGGCCAGCGATCTTGCGGCCGCCACGCAGATGTCCTCGGAGCAACGGCGCGACGCGCACGCCCGGATCGTCGATCAGATGGCCCACGACCTGGATCCCGCAGCGCGCGCACAGCTGGCCGACGATCGCACGGTCCTCGAATATGCCGAGGCCAGCGCCGGAGGAACGCCCGCGGCGATCGAGGCGCCGACCACAGCGCCGCCCGATCAGATCACGCTCGCAGGCATGGACCGCGCCTCCGTCGACGTCTCGGCGGATCCGGCATTCCTGCGCCGCTGGGTCGAGCAAAGGTACCTGTCATCCGGCCTCGCTGGCGTCGAGGCGCTGCCCGGCGTCGTCACCGAGCTCGCGGCCGATGACCGCGCGATCACCCGCGATGCTTCGCGGCAGGCGTTCGCCACCGAGCGCGTGCTCCCGGCGCTGCATCACCAGATCGAGATCCTCAAGACCGAGATCGGCGCGTTCGAGCAGCAATTTGCCACGGCGGCAACCAAGCTCGTCTCCGACACGCTCGACGACAGTGAGCGCGTCGCCCGCGCCGAGCTGGCGGGCTACGGGATCGACGTCCGCACGACCACGGCGACGATTCGCGGTCCGGACGACCTGCCGCGCACATCGTCGCAGTCGGTCACGACGACGGCGGTGCACGGCGGCGACAACGCCCGAGCGCGCGACCTGGCGCGGGCGGCCGGTGAGCTGGCGGCGAACCAGCGCGAGATCGATCGCATGCGGGCGCGCATCGGGGAGCTGCGCGACGTCCAGCACTACCGCGAGCGTGACGAACCAGGCGCTGGCGCCGGTGCGGGCGCCGAGCCCCGGCCTGTTGTCGATCCCAAGGTCCTGGCGAGCGCGCCCGACACCACGCGGCTGCCCGAGGTACTGGCCTCGCTGGAGCGCCTCATTGTGCAAGCCGACCACGCCCACCAGGCGCGGATCGCCGAGCACGCCGCGAAGTACCCGATCCTCGCCAGCTACAAGCGCACCGACGGCGATCACGTTGGCATGGATGCCGATGCGCTCGATCGCCTGCACAGCGATGGCCGAGGCGCAGCGATCTACGACCGGATCATACCCGTCCTGTCGAACATCGCCGCGACGCGTGCGGCCCTCGGCGGGCGCCTCAACGTCTGGAAGGAGCCGCGCGTCGTCCAGCTGACGCGCGCGCAGCTGTTTCGCCGCGCCCGGCTCGCTGCGCGGCGTGATGGTCGAGCACAAGGTCGCCGAGGAGCGCGAAGGCGCCTGGACCGACGGGGCGATCATGGCGCTCAGCTTCGGGCTCGCGCTCCTCACCGCGATCCCGACCAGCGGGAGCAGCCTCGCGGCGGGAGTCGTCATCGCCGCCGATCTGGCGGGCGCAATCGCCGATGTCTACCTCGTCGTCGATCACCTACGCGCCTACCAGCTCGATGCCGCCAAGGCCGGAACCGATCTGGACGCCCAGGCACGCGCCATCTCGGCCGAGACGCCCTCGCTGTTCTGGCTCGCGTTCGACCTCGTGGCGACCGGTGCCGGTCTGTCGGCGGCGGCCAAGACCTTCGGCACCGTCGCCAAGGATCTGGTGAAGGCCGAGCAGCTGGCCGCGACCGGCGCCCGCCTGACCATCGAGGATGCCGACGTCGCGGTAGCTCGCATCCACCAGCTCGCGCGCGACGGCAAGATGGGCGCCGACGCGGCCGAGCGCGCGGAGGCCAAGATCCGGATCGCCACCGAAACGGATGGCCGGGTCGGCGATGCCGCGAGCCGTGCGGGGGACGCTGCACGTGCGGGCGAAGGACGAGCACACCCGAGCGGCCACGCGGCGGCAGCCGACGGAGCCGCGCCGCACACGCACCGCGATCTCCGCGCGCGCGTCTCTTCCGAGAACCTCGCGCAGCTGGAGCAGCGGCTCGGCCTGCCGATCGTGGTGGATGACGAGCTGTCCAACGGCGTGGAGCTGCACTACGCCACGAAGCGAGGGGCGCTCGGCGTCGGGACCGACATCGAGCCCACCGCGATCCGGATCGGCCGCGATGCGCTGATCGAGGATGTGCTCGCACACCGCCCCACGATCGCGCGCGTCACCCGGTACAACGGCGTCGTCGGCAAGCTGCGCAGCCTGTGGGATCGGCTCGTCGTCCAGACCGAGGGCGTCAACCCGTTCCGACCGGGCTCGATCGGATGGGAGTCGTTCGAGGAGGTTCGCAAGATCGACGAACTGATCACGATGCGGCGCGCGCTGTGGAACCCGCGCACGCTCGACGCACGGACGCTCGACGACGAGATCGCATTCCTCGACGGCCGGCGCGCCTACCACGAGGAGATCATCCGTACGGCCGACGAGACCGGCGCGATCCGGGGCACGGGCCACATCGACGCGCCGGACATCGGGCTCGTCACCGACGAAGCCAAGGCGAAGGGCTACAAGCTCCCCGGCACCGATGAAGGCGCGAACCCGGACAGGTACTACTACCGCAACAGCAAGACCGCGCCCGGCGAATACG
>VBLP01000331.1 GCA_005887925.1 Deltaproteobacteria bacterium
CAGATCGAGGACCGCGTCATCGACCTGGTAGAGGGCAACCGCGCAATCGAGATCAAAGACGTCGGCGGGCCGATCGATAAAGAACAGTTTCGCGCCTATGTCGACATGCTCGAACACGAGATCCATGTGCCAGGTGCAGAGGGGACTGTTGCAATTAAGAAGCTTCGCTATGTGTTCATGCGTCCAGAAGGGGCCCGTGCGAACCTCGGGTTCATCGCGGAGGAGCTCGACAAGAGGGTGCTACTGGGGCGCCTATCGGTCGAGGTCTTTGATACGGCCGGAGTCAGACACACCATCACGACCGCGAGGGAGGCACGCACTATGCTTGTCGAACTTGGAGGTTCTCTATGAGGTACCCACTAGGTGTCGGGATCGGAGATATGGGTATTGCTGAGACGCTCCGCGCAATCGCCTTTCTGTCTCCGTTCAAAGACCCGCCAGTACGGGGAAACGCGGATGATACCAGTTTAGAAGATCTCTCGGGCTGGGCGACAGCATTAACGCACGTGAAACGTGATGGAAGCGCCAAGTGGTTCCACGGCTCAACCGATGACTACCGAGCTACCAAGCTGGTCGCCGTGACGCGAAGCACCAGTCGCGTCACATTCGATGTACCAGATGCCTTTGCAACCATGGATGAGGCGCTCGCATGGATCGAGCCGCTGCCGTTCGAGGTCTGCTCACTGGGTACAATCTTCCCCGACGAATGGGTCAAGATGGACATCGATACATTCGGCTTCGGCCAAGGTCACTATGCTCATGGCTGGGGGTGTGCCTTTCGTGGCAGAGGACATGACCGCCTGGTGTCGCGGCGATGGCTCGAATTCGGGCCATGGAGGATCATTCGCCGACCCGGCGATCTTACGCTCATGCAATTCCATGAGCTCGATGTCGACGCAGCCACGGCTGCTCGGCAGGCACGCCCAGGCCACAAGAGGATGGGCATCGCGCCCAGCGGCGGGTACCTCCAGGTACCGTACGCGTACGCCAAGAACGTAGAAGGTCTCTACGTGGCCGAGCGAAGAACACTCGAGATCGTCGTACCTCCCGGCGGCAAGGTTGAGCAAGTTCACATGCGTGACGCTTGTGCTCTGCGCTACCACCATCGCTTGGCTCGACCCGCCGACAAACCGATCGATCAGGTGACCTACGTGTTTCTCGACGAGGCAGACGCACGCTCGCATCTGCATGAACTGTGGCTACGCGAGCTTGAGGTGTGGGTTGCCGACGGCGAAGGGAAGCGGCGCATCGATCTAGCGTACCAGGCCGTTCCACTCCAGCCCGAGTGGGCGGCAAACCTGGAACCTCACCCGACGATGTGATCCGTTCGACAAGTTGCGCGCCTGTTCCCTTGGTTTTTACTGGCTTTTCGACGAAGATCCCGCAAGGTCAGAGGTGGCTGATGATGCGTTACCTAACCCTAGCTTTGATGACGGCAGCCACGCTAGCGTGCGGCGGTAACAACGCCACCGTGCAATGTGACGTGAGCCCTAATTGCGATCTGAGCGGGGGCGGCGTCTGCAGAGCGGCGCCAAGTGGCAACCGATGGTGCGCGTATCCCGATGCCAGTTGCCCGAGCGGCTATCGATGGTCGAGTTTTCAGACCGGCGATGGCCTCTCTGGCGTGTGTGTATCCTCGCAGCCGGATGGCGGCATAGATGCGCCGCCTGATGCTAGCAACGATGCTGTCACCGTTTGTCGGCTACGCGTTGTTTTTGTAGATGGCAAGCCACCTTTCTCGTCGCAAGACGATGGCACAGGGCGGCGAGAAGTATGGGTCTCGAATCCCGATGGATCAGGTCTAATCAATCTCTCTAACAGCCCCAGTACAGACAATGCCCATCCCACGTGGTCACCTGACGGCCTCAGCGTAGCGTTCTCTTCAAATCGCAGCGGCAGATACGACATATTCGTTGTAAATGCCGGGGGTGTAGGATTGGCAAATCTGACATCTGGCGCAGCTTTTCCCCATGGCGGCAGTCGTCCGGTGTGGTCGCCCGATGGCACCCGTATCGCTTTCACGGCGGGAACCCAAGTATGGGTCATGAATGCTAACGGTACTGGCGCGAGTCCGGTCGCCACTGTCAATGCTCCTGCTGTATTGACAAGTGACGAGATCGCCTGGTCGCCGGACAGCAGACAAATCGTATATGGCTCCAGCGATGGGAGCACCTTTGCTCTCTACGTAGCAACAATCGGCGATAGCTCTGCACCTCTAAAGATCAATTCGGGTAATGCTCACGAATCCCAACCGGGCTGGGCTCCTTCTCCCAGGATTGCCTTCACTAACCTCTCCGACGTCTTCACCGTCAATGGGAATGGCACGGGCCTCTTTAACGTCACCAAGGCCGCTGCGAGCCAAAATGAGAGCCCAGTACAACTAAGCGGAGGGAATATGATCGCGTTTTCAAGTACACGCGGCGGCCATGGAGAGATCTGGTCGATACCTTCCAATGGTGGAACAGCACTTCAAGTTACCCACAACACTATCGCGTTTGGCGGTGACGTACCAAATGCTGCCTCTTCTGATGGAAATCTGATAGCGTTCTCGCGTATTATAGAGACCGTTCAGCCTAATAATAGCATTGTGACTACATATCAGCTCGGTGTGACGACTCTCGACGGTAGTGCGGTCCACTTATTCAATGGGCCAGGCGAGAACAACGCTACCGAGGCAAGCTTCTCGGCTTGTCCGTAAAGAATGGGGCTGCAAGCAGCGGTGGGCGCATCGGGCGCCAGGATACGTCTCGGTTCGGACGACCTCGGTCATGCGTAACATAGGACTCCTGCTAGGTATTGCGTGGCTGGTGACATGTGCGATGCCGGTGTCGGCGGCACCAGCCAGCTCGCCGGCCACGCTCGCCGACAAGTACAAACTCACCGACCCGGATGCGGTCACGCACTTCCTGGCGGGGAACACCGCCTACAAGGCCGGTGCGGACAAGCGCCGGCCTCGCGCCGATCGCGAGCGCGACCTCGCGCGCGCGATCGCCGAGTACACCGCCGGGCAAGCCAAGCAGGATCGGCCCGTGTTCGACTTCAATCTCGCACTCACCTACAAGGCACTTGGCCGCACCGACGAGGCGATCGAGCACCTGCAACGGTTCCTCGATCTCGCCGATGACACGATCACCGCGGAGGCGCGCGCCGATGCCGAAACGAAGCTCGCCGCGCTCGACCGCACGGGTAAGCGCCGCGCCGAGCTGGCCGAGAAGCGCCCCGCGGCAAGGCGCCCGGGTCCACCGCCGGCCCCGATGCCGAACCCGACAGCTCCCCCCGTAGCGACGGAGCCTGCGCCGAGATCGTCGAGCTCTTCCGCGGCCATGCAATCGCCGCATGCGCCGCCGGAGCTCGCGACCATAGACACGACGACGACACACAGCTCCGTGCGCTGGACGCGCATCGGAGGTTCGGGGCTGGCGGGGGCCGGGCTCGTCGGCGCCGGGGTCACCGGCTGGCTCGTCATCGACGCGCAGCGCCTGGACAACCAGGCCGCCGACGCGCAGGCGCATCCCATGGGGTCCGAGCGCCAGCAGCTGATCGACCGCGCGAGCGCGCGCCGGCGATCCGCGGTCCTGGTCGGGATCGGAAGCGGTGTGCTCCTCGCGTCGGGTGCCGCGATCCTGCTTCTGTGGTCGGGTGATGAGCCGGCCCCGGCGCGTGTCGGATGGAACCTCGGCATCACCGGCAACGGCCTGGCGGTCTCGGGGCAGTTCTGATGCAGTGCGCGAGCTCTACGCCGACTGAACCACCCGGCCAACCCGACGAGCGCCTCCGGCTGCTCCACGAGCTGGGCCGCGGCGGCATGGGGTCGTGTTCCTCGGCGAGGACCGCCACAGCGGCGAGCGGTGCGCCGTCAAGATCCTGCATCCGCACCTGACCGAGCGGCCAGGACAAGCGGCGGCGGCCAGGCGCGCGGCGACGGCCAGGGCGAGCGGGGGCGGCCAGGCGTGCGGGCGACCGCCATCGGGCGCAGCCTCGGTGCCTGGATCATCGATGGCCAGCGATGCGGTCGATGGCCTAGACTCGTTGCGGCATGCCGCTCGAAGAAAATCGCGCGCAGCGTCGACCCAGGGCTCAGATCTCTTGCCAAAATCTTTGCCACAAGCCACGGGATCCAGCGGGCAGCAGCGGCATCGAGCGGGATCCGTCCGAGCGCAAGTGCGCGAGAGGGTTGCAGTACGTCGACGACAAACGGGTCTTCGATCGCTCCTCTCGGGCGTGCGCGCCGATCTGCCTCGCGCCGCTTGCCACCGCGAGCGGACAATGATCGACCAAGACGTCGTGGTGAATTATGCGGGCCCGCTACCGCGGCCTCACTCGGGGTGGCGGATCGTCAGGACCGGCACCTTGCTCGCGCGCACGACCCGCTCGGCGACGCTGCCGGCCACCAGGTGGCGGATCCCGGTGCGGCCGTGCGTGCCCATGACGACGAGATCGGCCTTGTGGTGATCGATCGCGCGGACGATCTCCTCGACCGGCGAGCCGATCACGACCGCGCCGGTGGCGGTGACGCCGTCCTTGGCCAGGCGGTCGGCGATGTCCAGCAGGTGGTTCTCGGCGCTGTCCAGCGCGTACTGCTTGACGCTGATCGGCGCGCCGGTCTCGGTCGGGACGATCACGGCGTCGGGACCGAGCTGGTACGGCAGCTCGATCACGTGGAGCAGCACGATCGTGCTGCCGTGCAGCTTGGCCTCGTCGCGCGCGATCGCGGCTGCGTGGTTCGCCGAGGTGGAGAAGTCATGCGGCACCAGGATCGTCTGCCAGGCCATGGCGCGAGCTTGCATCATTTTTCGCCGGCTGGCAGGCCCCAGGGCGCGGTCAATGCATCGTATTCGCCGCGCGGCAACAGCACGTAGACGGCGGTCGGGTCGAGGCCACCGATCAGCTGGGCGAGCCGCGGTTCGGGCATCGCGGTGCAGCCGACGGTCGCCGCGTCGGGGCCGTGCCAGACGTGGAAGAAGATGCAGCTGCCGGCGCCGGAAGTCGCGGCGCGGTTGTGCGCGATGTCGATCACCCAGGTGTAGAGCGCGTCGCGCCGGCGCATTGCCTCGGCGCTGGTCCAGTCGACGGTGACGGCGCGGCGGTCGACGATCTGCGTGTAGCGCCGCGAGGCCGGATCGTCGACGCATTGCCAGTCGGAGGTGACCTGGGTGTACGGCACCGCGGTGCCCTGCGGCGGGGCGGGCGCGTAGCCGTAGACGCCGCGCAGCGCGAAGGCTCCCGCGGGGCTCTTGCCATCGCCCTCGCGCTTGACCGGGCCGGCGTGGCCGTCGGGAGCACCGATGCCATGCAGGCCGCTGCCCCACGCCGCGCCGGCCGTGCCGATCACGCCTTGCCAGGGTTCGCCGTCGGCGGTCCACCGGCGAGCCGCACCGGCCGTGCCGTCGCCGCGCCGCCAGCGCTGCAAGGTCACGGCGGTCGCGCTCCAGTCCGGGACGATCCCGGTGATCAGCTCGCGCGTCGTCGCCGGGATGATGCTCGCCGGTGCACCGGCCGGCGCCTCGGCGCCCGTTGCGTTCGGCCGGTGGGCTGCAGCGTCGCCGGAGCCGGCGCTCGGCATGCTCGATGCGCTCGGCGGGCTCGGTGCCGGGATGCTCGGCGTGCTCGGCGGGGCGGTCGTCGTCCCCGGCGGTGCAGCGGTCGCCGCGGCGCGGTCCGGCGGGGCCGGATGGCGGTGGATGACGCAGGCAGCGCGGGCCGCGGCCACGGCGGCGAGCGCGATCACCGCAGGGCCGTAGCGGCGCATCACGACATCTCGAGCATCCGCTGGATCGGCCGGAGCGCGCGGACGCGGACCGGCTCGGGGACATCGACCTGGGGCCGGAGGTCGCGCAGCGCCAGGTACAGCTTCTCGAGCGTGTTGCGCTTCATGAACGGGCACAGGTTGCACGAGCAGCTCTCGTCGTCGGGCGGCGCCGGGATCAGCGTCTTGCCCGGCGCGGCCGCGCGCATCTTGTGCAGGATGCCGGCCTCGGTCGCGACGATGAACGCCTGCTTCGGGCTGGTCCTGGCGTACTCGATCAGCCCGCTGGTCGACGCGACGTGCGCGGCGTGGCGCAGGATGCCCTCGTGGCACTCGGGGTGCGCGATCACCTCGGCGTCGGGGTGCTGTGCCATCAGCTCGATCAGCCGGCGCTCGCTGAACGTCTCGTGCACGATGCAGGTGCCCTGCCAGCACACCAGGTCGGGCCGTCCGGCCTGCTTGGCGACGAACGCGCCGAGGTGGCGGTCGGGGGCGAACACGATCTTCTGGTCGCCGAGCGCCTTGACGATCTTGACCGCGTTCGACGACGTGCAGATCACGTCGGACAGCGCCTTCACCTGGGCGCTGCAGTTGATGTAGCTGACCACCGTGTGGCCGGGGTAGCCCTCGAGCCAGCGCGCGAACACCGGCGCCGGGCAGCCATCGGCCAGCGAGCACCCGGCCTCGAGGTCGGGCACGATGACGATCTTGCCCGGGTTCAAGATCTTCGCGGTCTCGGCCATGAAGTGGACGCCGCAGAACGCGATCACGTCGGCCTGGGTGCGGGCCGCCGCCTGCGACAGCTGGAGCGAATCGCCGACATGGTCGGCGAGGTCCTGCAGCTCGTCCTCCTGGTAGTAGTGCGCGAGGATCACCGCGTTGCGCTCGCGCTTGAGCCGGCGGATCTCGGCCTCGAGCTCGTCGGGGGCGAGGTCGACGGGCTCGGCCTCGGGGGCCGGCGGCCGGCTGCCGACGGTGGGGAGATGACGGTCCATGGGGAAGTCCTAGCACGCCGCGTCGACGGCGTTGCACCGGGAGCGCCGAGCCCGCCGGGTTGCATCTGAGATGCGCCGGCGGGCGCAAGCGTTACGCCCGCCGAGACGCTGCAGCCGTCGCGGGCTCTGGGGTAACGTCGGGTGTCGTGGCCGGCCCCGTGATCGAGCCCAACACCCGGATCGGCCGCTACCGCGTGATCCGGTCGCTCGGCCGCGGCGGGATGGCCGGGGTCTACGAGGTCGAGGACGACGCCGGCCAGCGCTTCGCGCTCAAGTCGCCGCTGGTCGACGTCAACGCCAGCGGCGACGTCACGCGGCGGTTCGCGCGCGAGGCCAACGCGCTGCGCCTGCTCGACCACCCCAACCTGGTCGCCGCGGTCGACGTGTTCGTCGAGGCCGGCTACCTGTTCCTGGTGATGGAGAAGGTCGAGGGCAAGACGCTCGCCCACGCGCTCGGTCGCGACGCCGCGCCCGGCAAGGCGGTCAGGACGCCGCTCGCGGCGCGCCGCGCGCTGGTCCTCGCGCGCCAGATGCTCGACGGGATCGGCCACGCCCACGCGCACCACCTGGTGCACCGCGACCTCAAGCCCGACAACATCCAGCTGGTCCCGGATCGCGCGGCGCCGGCGGGGATCCGCGTGAAGGTGCTGGACTTCGGCGTCGCCAAGCTGTCGCCCGAGGCGCAGCAGGGCGGGGGACGCGCGATGAAGACGCGCGCCGGAAGCATGCTGGGCACGCCGCTCTACAGGCCGGCTGCCGTTCCACGATCCCGATCCGCTCAAGCTGATGGCCCTCCATGCCAAGGCCCGCCCGCCGAAGATCGACGAGACCGTCAAGCACGCGGCGTGGGCGACTCCGGAGGTCTGCATCCTGGTCGACGGCGCGCTGATCAAGGATCCCGCCCACCGCTTCCCGAGCGCCGAGGTCATGATGCAGGCGCTCGACGACGCGTTCTACTCGATCGACCATCTGTGATCCGTGCGCCGGTGACGCGGCTGCGGCAGTCTGCCCCGCGGCGCTGGCATCGCCGGGGCGGCTGGGGTACGGTCCGCCAGGACCAGCAATCACCCACTTCCATCCGGGGGAGCTTCGGCGCATGCGGCGCCCAGGCTGAGAGGCACAAGCGTGCGACCCCAGAACCTGATCCGGGTAATGCCGGCGTAGGGAGGTCAGATGACCAGCGGCAACGGCCACGGCAACCAGAACGGCGACGGCCACAACGACAGCGGCCACGGCAGCCAGAGCGGCAACGGCCACGACGAGAGCGGCGCTCGCGCCCAGCGACCGCTACATCGTCCACTGCCTCAGGCCGGCGCAGATCCCGTGGCGGATCTCCCGGTGATCGAGGGCTTCCCCGCGTCGGAGAAGGTCTACGTCGAGTGCGACGGGCTGCGCGTGCCGGTCCGCCGCATCCACCTCGAGGGCGGCGAGCCGCCGTTCGACGTCTACGACACCTCCGGGCCGCAGGGCGTCGATCCGCACGCCGGGCTGCCCAGGCTGCGCAAGCCCTGGATCGACGCGCGGCTCGCTGCCGATCCGCACGGCAACCACACCCAGCTGCACTACGCGCGCCGCGGCATCATCACGCCCGAGATGCGGTTCGTCGCGATCCGCGAGAGCGTGACGCCCGAGCTCGTCCGCGACGAGATCGCGCGCGGCCGCGCCATCCTGCCCGCCAACATCCACCACCCCGAGACCGAGCCGATGATCATCGGCCGGAGCTTCCTGGTGAAGATCAACGCCAACATCGGCAACTCCGCCGTCAGCTCGACGATCGGCGAGGAGGTCGACAAGCTGCGCTGGGCGGTCAAGTGGGGCGCCGACACCGTCATGGACCTGTCCACCGGCAAGCAGATCCACGAGACCCGCGAGTGGATCCTGCGCAACTCGCCGGTGCCGATCGGCACCGTGCCGATCTACCAGTGCCTCGAGAAGGCCGGTGGCGACCCCGCCAAGCTCGACATCGAGATGTTCCTCGACACGCTGATCGAGCAGGCCGAGCAGGGCGTCGACTACTTCACGATCCACGCCGGTGTCCGGCTGGCGTACATCCCGTACACCGCGAACCGCGTCACCGGCATCGTGTCGCGCGGCGGCTCGATCATGGCCAAGTGGTGCCTGTCGCACCACAAGGAGAGCTTCCTCTACACCGAGTTCGAGCGGATCTGCGAGGTCATGAAGAAGTACGCCGACGCCAACGACCGTGCGCAGCTCGCCGAGCTCGAGACCCTCGGTGAGCTGACCGACATCGCGTGGAAGCACGACGTCCAGGTCATGATCGAGGGCCCGGGCCACGTCGCGATGCACAAGATCAAGGAGAACGTCGACCTCCAGCTCAAGATCTGCAAGGAGGCGCCGTTCTATACCCTCGGGCCGCTGGTCACCGACATCGCGCCCGGCTACGACCACATCACCAGCGCGATCGGCGCGGCGATGATCGGATGGTTCGGCACCGCGATGCTGTGCTACGTCACGCCCAAGGAGCACCTCGGCCTGCCCGATCGCGACGACGTCAAGGCCGGCGTGATCGCCTACAAGATCGCCGCCCACGCCGCCGACCTCGCCAAGGGTCACCCCGGCGCGCACCTGCGCGACGACGCGCTCAGCAAGGCGCGCTTCGAGTTCCGCTGGCAGGATCAGTTCCACCTGTCGCTCGATCCCGACACCGCCAAGGACTTCCACGACGAGACCCTGCCGGCCCCGGCGGCCAAGGGCGCCCACTTCTGCTCCATGTGCGGCCCCAAGTTCTGCTCGATGAAGATCACCGAGGAGATCCGCCAGATGGACCAGGCTGCGCGGGCCGCCGGAACCCCCGAGGAGATCGAGGCCGGCCTCGCCGCCAAGGCCGCGGAGTTCCGCGACGGCGGCCAGCGGATCTACGCCGGCGGCGACGAGCACTAGCCGCACTGCGGGAGCGGCGACGCACCTCGTCACGGCGACGTTTTCTGACACGCGCGGCCGAACTCGGCGATTTGACTCGTCTCGGGTGGTCGCACGCCGCGACCTCGCCATTGGCGCCGACAGCGATTCCCCCGCGCGCGCGGCGGTTGGTAATCTCGAGCGCTGACGCCGTCGTGACGATCCAGCTCCGGCGCACCCGCAAGATCGAGAAGCTCGCGCGCATCTACGATGACGAGATCGCGCCGTGCTGGGGCGCGCGTTTCGGCCGGCTGCTGCTGCGTGACCTCGTCGTCCCCGAGGTCAGCCAGGTGCTCGACGTCGCGTGCCGCACCGGCATCCCGACCCTCGAGATCCTGCGCCTGATGGGCGCCGGCTCGCGGCTGATCGCGATCGACGAGTCGAGCGCGATGCTCGACGTCGCGCGCCGCAAGGTCGCCGCGCTCGGCCCGCTCGGCGGCAAGGCCGTGTTCTTCCGCACCGAGAGCGCCGTACCCAGGCTGTCGTTCGCCGACGACGTCTACGACCTCGTCGTGTGCAACCTCGGCACGCTGCCGCTCGCCGGCACCTTCGAGGAGTTCCACGACCTCTACCGCGAGGTGCTGATCAAGCACGACCGGCACGACGCCCTCGATCGCCTCGATCTCCACCTCGCCAGCTACCCGACGTTCGACCACGTCGAGCACTGCCTCGCCGCCGCCGGCCTCGCCGGCCGGATCGAGATCGACGAGTTCTCGCTGCTATTCCGCAGCTCGCGCGAGTTCTTCTTCGCACCGGTGATCGAGTACGGCCCGCTCGGCGACTGGAAGTCCATCGCCGGCAGCGGCCAGGACATGCAGGACGTGTTCTGGTACATCAAGGAAGCGATCGACGCCTACTTCGCCGGCCGGCCGTTTCACGTCACCGTCAAGGCCGGCCTGGTGATCGGAACGAAGCCGGCACACGCGGCGATCGACCGCAGCCACGACCCCGGCGGCGGCGACGGCTTCGCCGCGGACGTCATCACCACGCCGGTCCCGCTCACCATCGACACCGAGGACTCGCCGTTCGACGACATCGAGACCGGCCTGCCCTGGCCGCCGCCCGGCATCGCCGACGGCTCGGTCGTCGACGACCGCGACGACCCCGCGATCGCCGAGCTCGCCTCCGGCGACTACGCACTCGACGAGGACTCGCTCGCCGAGCAGGAGCTCGACGCCTTCATCGAGGGCAAGAAGCGGCCGCAGCACCTGATCGACTGAGCCGGCAGGTACTGCAGTCGCGGCCACAGCTAACTCTCACCTTCGATGTCCTCCTCGTTTCGCAGTTCGAGGACGCTCAGAGCGTGACCAGGTTTCGTTATGCTGCTGTGTCATGATGGGTGGAGGTGGCTCCACCGTTTCGAGTCGAGCGCCTGTGGTCGCGCTGGACTTCGCCTCAATCGGGACTGTTCGGCGGCCAGACTTCCGTATCGTGATCGGGATGCTGCCGGGAGATGTATCGTTTCAAGTGCTCCGGTGAATTGTAGTCGCTGGTTTTCGAGGCGGGTAGGCCGCTGAGGCCCCTGAACCAGGAAAGCTCGCTCTCGACGCCCACTTGCGTGGTGGGAGGCGCGTCGTTCGGCCTGTCGAGCGTTCCGATCGCCATGTCGTAGTTCGGGTCGCCGTCGTCACGCATATAGAGCGGCGTCCCGCACGCGCCGCAGAATCCACGTGCCACGATCGCCGAGGATCGGAATTCGCCTGGGCGTCCACGCGTCCAGGTGAGCCTTCCGGCAGCAAGGGACACCAGCGGTGCACCCCACGACCCGAATGCCTTCTGGCACATGCGGCAATGACAGATCGAGGCGTCTCCGAGCTCCCCTTCGAACCGATATCGGACGGCGCCGCACTGACACCCCCCCGTATGAACTTTGGACTCCGCCTTCGTCATGACTCCTCCGGGATTACAAGCAAAGCTGCCAACGTTCGATCAGGCCCGTACGATCTCGACTTCGTAGCGCGCGATCCATGGGTCAGCGGTTACGAGGATCAAGCTCTCCGCGCGGGCCTGCGCGACGAGCATGCGATCAGGTAATAACGACATTCGCGAGCGTTGCGCGCGAGACGTCACGTACTCCTCGAGTGGTTCGGGCAGAGTCAAGCGCTCGCGCGCAATCTTGATGCCGAGCTCCCACGCCACTACGACCGAGAGATGCAACTCAGTGTCGGCATCGACCAGTAGTTTCTGGGCACGAGCCGACAGCTGGCCTGGCTCTCCATGCATCCACACGAACACGTGAGTATCGAGCAGTAGTTTCATCGACGCGTGCCGCGGTGCGATCGGCGACGGCGGACAGGACGGCCCGGCGATGGATTCCTGCGCTTCGATGGTTCGGGAAACAGCGCGCTCTCCTCCCATGGCTTGAGGTCGTCACCGTCGAGCGGATCGAACGCGTCTGGAGCGATCCAGATCTTCCCGGCATCGGTTCCGAGCACGCGAGGGGTCTTGGGCTGCTCGATCGGAACGAGCCTGGCGACCGGCGTCCCCGCATCGGCGATGATGACCTCCTGACCGGCGCGGACCCGGCGGATGAGCTTCGACAGCTGCGTCTTCGCCTCGTAGATGTTGAACGAAACCATCGCAGAAGCCTACCGTTGACCAGATGGTTGGTCAACCCGGCGGTTTACGTCTGGTAACGAAGCAGGAGCCTTCGTCGGCCGATGCGATCCCGGCGCGGCTGGCCTGCGCGGCGAGGCCGGTTCGCTGCGCGATCGCGGGTATGCTCCGGCGGCCATGGCTGGAGATCCGCGCGCCGAGTACCTGGCGCTGGTCGATGAGCTGACCGAGCACGACCGGCGCTATTACGTCGAGGCCAACCCGACGATCAGCGACGTCGAGTACGATCAGCTGAACCAGCGGCTCCGCGCGATCGAGGCCGAGCACCCCGACTGGGTGGTCGAGTGGTCGCCGACCCGACGGATCGGCCACGCGCCGGTCTCGGATTTCCCGAAGGTGCACCGGCAGGTCGCGATGCTGTCGCTCGACAACACGTACGACGAGGCCGAGCTCAAGGCGTTCTTCGACCGCGTGGTCAAGGGCCTCGACGGCGACGTGCCGGTGTTCTCGGTCGAGCCCAAGATCGACGGCTTCGGCATCGAGCTGACCTACAAGGCGGGCACGCTGGCGCTCGGCGCGACCCGCGGCGACGGCCGGATCGGCGAGGACGTCACCGCCAACGTGCGGATGGTGCGCGGCGTCGCGCTCAGGCTGCGCGAGCCGATCGACATCGTCGTGCGCGGCGAGATCTACATGACCAAGCAGGAGTTCGCCCAGATCAACGCCGCGCGTCTCGAGGCCGGCGAGGAGCCGTTCAAGAACCCGCGCAACACGGCCGCCGGCTCGATCAAGCAGATGGATCCGCGCGAGGTCGCCAAGCGGCCGATGCGGACGATCCTCTACGAGGTCGTCGATGGCGAGCGCTACGCGGCCGGTCACCTGGCGTCGCTCGAGCGGCTCGCCCGGCTCGGCCTGCCGGTGTCGCAGCACAACAGCCGCGCGGCGAGCTGGGACGAGCTGATCGCGTGCATCCACGGCTGGCGCGATCGCCGCGACGAGCTGGCCTACGAGCTCGACGGGCTCGTGATCAAGGTCGACGACTTCGCGCTGCGCGCGGCGCTCGGCACCACCGCGAAGTTCCCGCGCTGGGCGATCGCCTACAAGTTCCCGGCGCGCCAGGTCACGACGGTCCTGCGCGGCATCGAGAGCTACGTCGGCCGGACCGGCACGGTGACCCCGGTCGCGCGGCTCGACGCGGTCGCGCTGTCGGGCACGACCGTGTCGCGCGCATCGGTCCACAACTGGGACATCGTCGGCCGGCTCGACCTGGGCAAGGGCGACCGCGTGCTGCTCGAGAAGGCCGGAGAGATCATCCC
>VBLP01000332.1:0-3979 GCA_005887925.1 Deltaproteobacteria bacterium
GCTCTCCAGCATCGACTGGTCCGACGAGTGAATCGAGGCGAGTGTGGTGGGCTGACCTTGCCGGGGTCTCAGCCCAGGTAGGCTGCGAGCACGCGCGGATCGCGGCGCAGATCGTCGGGCGTGCCGGACACGGCGACGCGCCCGCGCTCCATCACGTAGACGTGGTCGGCCACGCCGAGCGCCGCGCTGGCGAACTGCTCGACGAGCAGCATCGTCATGCCCTCGGCCTTGAGGCGGCGGATCGTACGAAAGACGTCCTGCACGATCACGGGCGCGAGGCCCATCGATGGCTCGTCGAGCAGCATGATCTTCGGCCGCGCCATGAGCGCCCGGCCGATGGCCAGCATCTGCTGCTCGCCTCCCGAGAGCGTGCCGGCGAGCTGCGCCCGCCGCTCGGCGAGCCGGGGGAACAGGTCGTAGACCCGCTCGAGGGCCTGCCTGGCCTGCCTGTGGAAGCCGAGGAAGTGCGGCAGCCAGCGGAACGCGCCGAGCAGGAGATTGTCCTCGGTGGAGAGCGGCCCGAACACCTTGCGGCCCTCGGGCGCGTGGGCGAGGCCCAGGCGGGCGATCCGCGCAGCGCCGAGGCCGTCGACCCGCGAACCAGCGAGCCGCACCTCGCCGCGGGTCGGCGAGAGCGTGCCCGAGATGGCGCGCATCGTGGTGGTCTTGCCGGCGCCGTTGGCGCCGATCAGCGCCACGATCGTTCCGGACTTCACCTCGAGCGATGTGCCGACGAGCACCTCGGAGAGGCCGTACCCGGCATGGAGGTCGGTCACGGTCAGCATGCAGGCCTACGGGGCTCCCGCGGGGGCGGCAGGCGCGGGCGCGGCCCCGGGCGGCGCTGCGTCGGGCTCGGCGGCGCCGAGGTAGGCGGTGATGACCTTCGCGTCGCGCTTGACCTGCGCAGGCGAGCCCTCGGCGATCACCTTGCCACCATCGAGCACGGTGACGGTCTCGCACAGCTCGCTGACCACGTCCATGTGGTGCTCGATCAGCACCGTGGTGATGCCGCGCTGCTGGACCCGGCGGATGATCTCGAGGAGGCGCTGGACATCCGGCTGGGCGAGGCCCGCGGCCGGCTCGTCGAGGATCAGCAGCTCCGGGCGCCGGGCGAGCGCCCGCGCGATCTCGAGGAACCGCTGGGCGCCATAGGTCAGGTCGGTGGCCCGCGTGCGCGCCTCGCCGCGCAAGCCCACGAGCTCGAGCAACGCAAGCGCCGCCGCCCGGCCGCGCAGCTCCTCGAGCCGGCCGAGGCCGAGCAGCACGAGGGGGAGCGGGACGCGCCACGCGCCGCGCAGCGCGACCATCACGTTCTCGAGCGCGGTCATGCCGCCGAACAGCTGTAGATTCTGGAACGTGCGGGCGATGCCCGCCTTGGCGGCCGCCACCGGCTTGCCGCGGGGTAGCGCCGCGCCGCGCAGGCGCAGCTCACCACCGCTCGGAGCGTAGAGGCCGGAGACGACGTTGACCAGGGTGCTCTTGCCCGACCCGTTGGGACCGATGAGGCCGTGGATCGTCCCCGCCTTCACCGTGAGGTCGACGCCGTCGACCGCGCGAACGCCGCCGAAGTGGCACGACAGCGCGTCGAGCTTCAACAGCACCGAGCCGTCGGCCGGGCGGGCGGGCAGCACCGCATCGAGCGGCGCGGGCGGTGGGAGCGCGGGTGGCGCCACGCGGAACAGGCGCGCGAGGCCCGCCGAGGCGAACCCCATGAGCCCCTCGGGCAAGCCGACGACCACCGAGAACAGGAGCAGCGCGAAGATCGCCTTGCGCCAGTCCTCGGTGTTGCTCGCCAGGAACGAGCCGACCACGAGCGTGAGCGTCGCGGCGATCGGCGCGAGCGCCCGGAACGCGGCGGCCTTGCGCCGGACGAGCCCGCGCACGCCCGCCACGAGCGCGAGCGCGAAGGCGATCCCGGAGAACACGCGAAACAGCAGAGGACTGGACAAGAGATTGGGGAGCAGCGCCACCAGCACCGCCACCAGCACCGCGCCGACCACCGCGCCCCACAGGCTCTTGCGACCACCGAGGACGACGCCGAGGAGCAGGATCACGGTCAGCTCGTAGACGAACGTCATCGGCTGGAGATAGACGAAGTTGAACGCGTAGAGCGCACCGGCGGCGCCGCCGAGCCCGGAGCCGAAGGCGAAGGCCGCCACCTTGTGCCGGTAGGTACCCACGCCCATCGCGTCGGTGGCGATCGGGCTGTCGCGCAGCGCCTCGAACGCCCGCCCCCACTGCGACGTCATCAGATTTCGCATCGCCAGCCAGACCAGCGCCAGGATCGCCGTACACAGCCAGAAGAAGTCGCGCGCATCGAGCGCGTGGCCGAGCAGCAGAGGTCGCGTGATCGAGAGGCCCTGCGCGCCGTTGGTCAGCCACTCGAGCTCGTTCAGCGCGGTCGCGCAGAGCGCGGTGAAGCTGAGCGTCGCGAGGGCGAACTGCGGGCCTTCGAGCCGCAGCGCCGGCAGCGCCAGGAGCGCCCCGACCACGGTGCAGAACACGCCGGAGAGCAGGACGGCCAGTGGAATGCCGACGCCGTACCGGGTAGCGGCGATGCCGGCGAGGTAGGCGCCGAGGCCCAGCATCGCCACCTGTGCGAGGTTGATCTGCCCGAGATAGCCGACCGTGACGTCCAGACCGATGAGCGCGACGCCGTAGATCGCCAGCAGCGTGAGCAGGCCGAGCACGAAGGGGCTGTCCACCACGAGCGGCAGCGCGCCGAGCACGACGAACAGGGCGATCTCGGCGCCGCGCACGAGGATGAGCCGTTTGAGCACTGGGCCTCCTAGACCTTCCGGATCTTCGCCTTGCCGAACAGGCCGGTGGGGCGCACCGCCAGGGCGAGGATGAGGAGGAGGAGGCCGGGCGTCTCGCGCCAGCCGCTGCCGATGTAGAGGCTGGCGAGCCCCTCGAGCGCCCCGAGGATGAGGCCGACCAGCACGACGCCGAAGCCGGATTCGAGGCCCGCCACGACCGCCACCGAGAACGCCTTGAGCACGAGCGCCGCGGCCATCGTCGGCCCCACGGTGGTGATCGGCGAGACCAGGATGCCGGCGACCGCGGCCACCGCCCCCGACAGGGCATAGGACAAGGTCACCGTGCGTGTGGCCGAGATGCCCATGAGCTCGGCCGCGTCGCGGTCCGCCGACACAGCTTCGAATGCCTTGCCGAGCAGCGTCCGCCGCTTGAGCACCTCGACCAGCGCCATGATCGCGAGGACGCCGACGGCCACCGAGATCTCGAGCCAGGTGACGTCGACGCCGAGGATGTGGATCGGGTCGTCGGGAATCGGCGTCGGGAACGGGCGGTCGTCGCGGCCCCAGACGTTCTCGGCGAACGACACCAGGAACAGGCCGACGATGATGGTGAGCAGGATCCAGCCGTCGTTCTTCTGCTGCAGCGCCAGCCGCACCGCAACGCGCTCCACGATGGCCCCGAGCACGGCGCCGAACAGGATCCCGAGCGGCACCACCACCGCATACGGCAGACCCGTGCCGAGCAGCGTCAGGCTGACGAACGCGGATACCATCACGAGCTCGCCCTGCCCGAAGTTGAGGCTCTTGCTCGTCGCGTAGGTCAGCTGGAAGCCGTACGCGATGAGCGCGTAGACCAGCCCCATCAGCGCGCCGCTGACCGCGATCTGTACAACGACGGAGAGCGGCATCGAACCCGACTACTTCGCGCCTCGCTTGGCGAGCCGCTGGCGGTCCGCGTCGTTGGCGAACACCACGTGGCCGCCCTTGACGAGCCCCATCACCACGTGCTCGCGACGGAATGCCTCGTGCGTGGTCACGTCGGCCGGGTTCCACTTCGAGTACGGCTTCTTCCAGGTGGCGATGACGCCTTCCACCGGATCCTTCAGGTCCTCGAGCGCATTGCGGATCGCCTTCGAGTCGGTGGTGCCTGCCTGCTTGACGGCGGCGGCGAACAGGAGCACCGCGTCGTAGCCTTGCGCGGCCGAGACCGGCGACGGGAT
>VBLP01000332.1:3997-14105 GCA_005887925.1 Deltaproteobacteria bacterium
CGGCGTGACCGGATCCTCGATGAACGTCTGCGGCGTGATCGCGCCGTCGCCGTTGGCCCCGGCGTTGTCGAGGAAGTTGGACATCGAGAGCGGCCAGCCGCCGATCAGCGGGGCCTTGACGCCGAGCTTGACCTTCCCGTTGGCGATCGCCGCGAGCTCGGGGCCGATGCCCCAGATCAGGATCGCCTGCGCGCCGAGCGCCTTGGCCTTGAGCAGCTGGGCGCTCATGTCCTTGTCGCCGATCGCCCACTTCTCGACCGTGACCACCTCGAGCTTTCCGCCCTGCTTCTTGATCTGGTCGAGGAGATCGTCGCGGCCGGACACGCCGTAGTTGGTCGCGTCGGCGAAGATCGCCACCTTGGTGAACTTCCGCGCGATCGCCTCCTCGACGACCATCGCCGCCTGGATGCCGTCGTGGGCGGCGAAGCGGAAGATGAAGAGGTCCTTCGGCCCGTCTGGCTTCGCCCACTGCGTCATCGACGCCGAGCCGGCGGCGGGGGTGATGATGCGCACGATGCCCTTGTCCTGGAGGTACTTGTCGCCGGCGAGCACCACGCCGGTGTTCACGCTGCCGATGACGCCCGACAGATCAGGCATCGCCGCCAGCTCCTGGCCGATCAGGGCGCCGCGCTCGTTCTTGGCCTCGTCGTCGCGCTCGATCGCCTCGATCTTCAGCTTCTTCGCGCCGACCTGGATGCCGCCGGCGGCGTTGATCTCGGCGATGGCGAGCTTCGCGCCGTCGCGGGCCGAGATCCCCATCGGGGCCGAACCGCCGGTGAACGGGCCGGTAATGGAGATCTTGATGGAGTTCTGCGCAAGCGCAGGTGTTGTGAGAGCGCACAGCGCCATTGCCAATAGCCACTTCATGGGGCAGCTCCTCTGAGACGGTTGCCGACAGTCTGACCGCGGCATGCTAGTGATATTCTTGGAAGACTGTCAACACGCCCGCGCGCGATGCGCTATGCTCGCCGCCCACGTCGCACCGGGAGTGATCGCATGTTTCCCACCACCATCGCCGGCAGCCTGCCCAAACCCTCCTGGCTCGCCGAGCCCGATCGGCTGTGGGCGCCGTGGCGGCTGTCGGGCGACGAGCTCGATGCGGCCAAGCTCGACGCGACGCTGCTGGCGATCAAGCTGCAAGAGGACGCCGGGATCGATCTGGTGAGCGACGGCGAGCAGGCGCGCCAGCACTTCGTGCACGGCTTTCTCGTTCGCGTCGCCGGCGTCGACTTCGCGCACAAGATCGAGATCGGCATCCGCAACAACCGCTACAAGGCGATGGTGCCGATCGTCACCGGCCCGGTTCGACTCGAGGGCCGGGTCCACGAGGCCGAGGCGCGCCACGCCCGCGCCCACACCCGGCGCAAGCTCAAGTTCACGCTGCCGGGGCCGATGACGATCGTCGACACGATCGCCGATCAGCACTACGGCGACCGCGCCAAGCTCGCGTTCGCGTTCGCCGACGCGCTCAACGCCGAGGCGCGCGCGCTCGAGCGCGACGGGGTCGACGTGATCCAGTTCGACGAGCCGGCGTTCAACGTCTACATGGACGACGTGGTCGCGTGGGGCATCGAGGCGCTGCATCGCGCGATCGACGGCCTGCGCTGCACGACCGCGGTCCACATCTGCTACGGCTACGGCATCAAGGCCAACATCGAGTGGAAGGCGTCGCTGGGCACCGAATGGCGGCAGTACGAGAAGATCTTTCCGGCGCTCGCCGCCAGCCGGCTCCATCAGGTGTCGGTCGAGTGCCGCAACGCCAAGGTGCCGATCAGCCTGCTCGCGCTGCTCGATGGCAAGGACGTGCTGGTCGGTGTGATCGACGTCCCCAGCGACGAGGTCGAGACGCCCGAGCAGGTCGCCGCGACGCTCGAGGCCGCGATGCAGTACGTGCCCAAGCAGCGGATCCACGCGTGCACCAACTGCGGCATGGCGCCGATGCGGCGCGACATCGCGCAGGCCAAGCTCGCCGCGCTGACCGCCGGCGCGGCACTGGCGCGCCAGCGCTTCGGCGGCTGACGCGCGGCTCGGCATCGGGCGGCCGCGCGGTCATCGGCGTTCCTGCACGACAACGCAGTGCGGGTCTTCAAGCTCGCCGAGAACGAAGTCGACCGCCGGTCTCGCGTTGGTATCGCGGTATAACCGTGTCATACTCGGGGTGTGAAGACCGCGATCTCGATCCCGGATGACGTATTTCGCCGTGCCGAGCGCCTGGCCAAGCAGCGCAAGGTATCGCGCAGCCAGCTCTATACCTCCGCGCTCGTCCGGATGCTGGAAGCGGAGCCCAAGGACGATCTGACGCGTGCCTACGACTCGGCGTTCGGCGATGATGCGCCCGATCCATTCATCCGCGAAGCGGCGCGCGCCGTGCTCTCCGGCATCGAATGGTCCGACGAGTGAATCGAGGAGAAGTATGGTGGGCTGATCTTGCGGAGCCCCGCGGATCGGAGCCCGGGAAGCGGCGCCCGGTCCTGATCGTCCAGGACGATTCGCTCACCCGCAGCCGGCTGCGGACGGTGATGGTGGCACCGATCACCAGCAATCTCAAGCGAGCCGCCGCCCCGGGCAATGTCACGCTCGCGCGCGCTCATTCTGGTCTGCGTGTCGAGAGCGTCGCGCTGGCTTGCCAGGTGATGACGATCGACAAGGAGTTCTTGACCGCGCGGGTCGCGACGCTTCCTGTCTCGACCATGGCGCGCATCGATGCGGGGCTACGGATCACACTCGCACTGGGTGGTTGACTCGCGCTGTGGCCCGCGAAGGAACGGGACCTCGTCGTGTGCCGGCCCCCGTCGCCCGAGCCCCTCAGCTGCCGGTCGAGCGGTAGTGGCGGATGCCGATCCGCCAGACCTGCAGGCCGAGCGCGAGGAATGCCGGCCCGGCGAGCGGTGCGAGCCAGCCGGCGATCGCAGGCGCGCCGAGCGGCTCGGCCCGGCCGAGGATCACGACGCCGGGGAAGTAGGTCACGCAGGCCAGCGGGATCACGAAGATGAACACCGCACGAAACCACGGCCGGTACAGCGGCAGCGGATACCGGCTCATCGTCAGGCCGCCGTAGGTGAAGGCGTTCCAGACCTCGAGCTTGTCGATCGTCCAGAACGCCGAGGTCGCCTGCAGCACGAGCAGGCCGAGGAACGCGCACACGCCGCATGCGATCGCGCCGGCGAGCAGCACCGCGCGCCCGACCGTCCAGTCGATCGTCCCGGCGACCGCGGCGTAGCCCAGCACGAGCAGCCCCTGGGCCAGCCGGCCGAACCGGCGCAAGGTGAAGTCCTGGCCGAGCAGCTGCAGCACCGTCGAGCGCGGCCGGAGCAGCAGGCGATCGAAGCCGCCGGTCTTGACCATGTCACCGAAGACGTCGAAGCCGCGGCCGATCGCGTCGCACACCGCCCAGCTGACCGAGCTCATGCCGTAGAGCAGCGCCGCCTCGGGCAGCGTCCAGCCGCGGACCTGGCCGAACCGATCGAACAGCGCCCACACCGCGACGAACTCGCTCGCCGTGACCAGGAAGATCCCGATCGTGGTCATCACCAGCGACGCGCGATACGACAGCTGGCTGCGGATCGACGCCGCCGCATACGCGCGATACAGACCGAAGGCGCCCGCCATCACCCCCCCAGCACCACCACGCGGCGCATCCCGCGGCCGAGCAGCCAGCGCCCCGACCCGATCAGCGCGACCGTCCAGCCGAGCTGGCGCACCACCACCATCGCGACGTCACCCGCGGCGATGTGGCCGTTGTAGATCCGGAACGGCAGATCGAACAGCCCGGCGAACGGCAGCCACGACAGCCCGACCTGGGCCCACTCCGGCATCAGCGGCAGCGGGATGACCAGGCCCGACAGCAGCGACGCCGCGGTGGTGAACAGCATCACCGCGCCGTCCCCGGCGACCGTCCACATCAGGCTGATGTTGACCAGCACCGAGAGCGCGCAGCTGAGCACCAGCGCGCAGGCCACCGTGGCGACGAATCCGGCGGCCGCGGCCCACGACGGCGGCGGTGCGAGCCGCCACTCGCCCAGGCCGATCACCGGCAGCACCGCGCACGCGAACACCGCCATCGGCGCGGCGCGCAGCAGCGTCGGCGCCGTGCGCTGAGCGACCGCGCGGGCGTACCACGCGCCGTACAGATCCACCGGCCGCGCCAGCTCGTAGGCGATCGCGCCGGATCGCACGGTCTCGCGGATCTCGGTGTCGACGTTCCACGGCAGCATCGCGAGCAGCGCCTGGCCGAGCCAGACGTAGGTCGTGATCTGCGCGAACGCCATCGGCCGCACCGCCGGCGCCGAGCGATAGAACGCCTCGTACACCATGATCAGGACCAGGCCGAAGAACACCTGGGTCCACAGCCCCGCGAGCGCCGCCCCGCGGTACTGCAGCAGCATGCGGAACCGCGCGCTGGCGATCGCGCGATACGGCCGGAGGCCGGTCACGGCTCGCTCCCCGCCTCGCCGCCGCCATGCGCCGCGTACAGCCGCGCCACGATCGTCTCGATCGGCGGGTTCTCGACGAACAGGTCGCGCACCGCGTGCCGGCTGGTGACCCGCCGGATCAGCTCGGCGGGCGCCACCGCCTGCGGATCGAACGCCAGGCACACCCGGCCGCCGTCGCGCCGGATCACCGTGGCGTCGGGCTCGTCGATCGCCGCGTCGGCGCTCGCCAGATCGACCGTCAGCCAGCGCTCGCGGGTGACCTGGCCGCGCAGCGCCGCGAGCGTGCCGTCCGACAGGATCTTGCCGCCGGCGATCACCATCACCCGCGTGCACAGCGCCTCGATATCGTCCATGTCGTGGGTGGTCAGGATCACCGTGACCCCGCGGTCGCGGTTGAGGCGCTGGATGAAGTCGCGCACGGCGAGCTTGGACGGCGCGTCGAGCCCGATCGTCGGCTCGTCGAGGAACAGGATCGCCGGTTCGTGGAGCAGCGCCGCCGCCAGGTCGCACCGCATGCGCTGGCCGAGCGACAGCTGGCGGACCGGCACGTCGAGCAGCGGCGCGAGATCGAGCAGGCCGATCATCTGGTCGCGCGCCCGCGCGTAGCGGTCCGGCGGCACACGGTAGATGTCGCGCAGCAGCTCGAACGACTCGATCACCGGCAGGTCCCACCACAGCTGCGTGCGCTGGCCGAACACCACGCCGATCTGGGCGACGTGCGCGATCCGCTGCTGCCACGGCACGCGCCCGGCGACCTCGCAGCGCCCGCTGTCGGGCACGAGAATCCCCGAGAGCGCCTTGACGGTGGTGCTCTTGCCCGCGCCGTTGGGACCGATGTAGCCGACCAGCTCGCCGCGCTCGATCGCGAACGAGATGCCGTCGAGTGCCCGCACCGTGCGATGCTTGCGCCGCACCAGCCCGCGCAGGGCACCCCAGAGTCCCGGGGCGCGCTCGGCGACCTGGTAGGTCTTCACCAGCTGCTCGACGACGATCTGCGGCATGACGCGTGGCCCCGGAGCCCCGCCAGTGTTGATCGCCTTCCGGCGAAAACCGGGCAGCCGTGTCGCGATCTGCTCCCGGGATCGCACACCGTCCTCGTGATTTTCGGCACTTCGCGCGGGCACGTGACTTGAAAAGCAGATCGGCGATGCGACTTCTCGTGGTGCTGGCCGAACCCATGACGGCCACCGCGATCCTCCCGCCCCTCGGTCGCGGCTCGCTGCGATGGCTTCTCGGCGTGATGCTGGCGAGCTGCGCCGCGGACTCCACGATCGATCCCGACCCGTGCCCGGTCGGCACCGTCGACTTCGTCGCGCCGGCGCTCGACGCCACCGTGCCGCCGCCGTCGGTCGACATCGCGATGATGGTGTCGGCGTACTCCACCATCGAGGTCGATCTCAGCGACGACTCGTTTCGAGCGTACTTTCCCAGCGCAGCCGGCACGCACGACGCAAGCGGCGTGTTCGCCGTGCCGTTCAGGATGCTGCCGCCGAGCACCGCGTTCACGGTCAACGTCAGCCGGGCATGCCCGACGGAGGACATGCGTATCAAGCGCATCATGGTCGGGCACTGGCGGTTCCGCACCGGGCCGTGACGTCGCGAGCTACCAGGTCCGGCGCAGCGGGTGCGCCTCGGTCGTGAGCACCACGCGGTCGAGGTCGATCGCGTCGTCGGGCGCGAAGATCAGGTAGAGGTACTTGAGCGTCTCGGCGAGGAAGTAGCTCGGCATCAGGTCGCCCCGCGCCATGGTCTCGACGCTGGTCAGCACCGTGAAGCCGTCGTCGGTCCGGGCGTGCGCCACCAGCGCGTCGAGGAACACCTGGCCCATCGCCAGGTACGCGGGATCGCCCGTCGCGCGCCGCAGGTACCACGCCGACTCGATGATCTCGGGCCGCAGCGGGTAGCCGGGCGCGCGGATCGCCATCGTGCGGTAGTCGATCACCTCGGGCTCGATCCCGCGCAGCTGCCACATCTGGAAGCACGACGCCTCCAGCCGCCGCGCCCGCGCCACGTCGCCGCCGAGCACCAGCACGCCGGGCAGGAACGCGTGCAGCGCGCCGAACTCGGTCGCGGTGCGCCGCCCCGTCGTCATGTCGACCTGGCCGTACCACAGCGCGCCGGTCGACTCGTCGGCGAGGTAGCGATCGAGCGCGGCGACGCTCGCCCGCCACATCGCGCCCAGCTCGGCATCGCCGAACAGGATCGACGCCTTCAGCAGGTACTCGTAGTACGAGTCGATGCCGCCGCCGACGTGGCTGTTCGGGCTCACCCACTGCCCCGACTCGACGTCGATCTCCTCCCCGACCAGCCCCAGCGGCGAGCGCCGCGCGTAGAGCGCGACCAGCGCCCGCCTGGCCTTGTCGTGATAGATCGGCTTGCCGGTCAGCTTCGACAGCGCGCCGAGCTCGAGCAGCAGCGTGCCGATCTCGGCCGGGTTGGTCTTCGCCCCCGACACCTGGCCGGTCCGCAAGTTGACGTACATGTACGGCATGCCGGTCGGACGCGGATCGTGATCTCGAAGTTCTTGACGGTGATGTCCTTGTCGAACGACAGCCGCTCGTCGATCAGCGCCCGCGCCGCCGCCGCCTCCTCGGTCAGCCCCATCATCACCAGCGCGTCGAGCGCATCGACCGGCGTGATCAGGATCGACTCGCCGTACCAGTCGCGCGCCGTGCGCGTCACCGGCCGCAGCTCGTCGTGGCCCCACGCATACCGGGTGTACGCGCGCCACGAGCTCCGCAGCTCCGCCCGCACGCGCTCGACCATCGCCGGGCGATCGATCGATGTCCCCGGCGGTCCTCCCGGCGGCGGCGCCGGCGCGCGCGGGGCCGGGCCGCACGCAAGCAGCCAGAGCCCGAGCCACCCGGCCAGAGCGACCTCGCGGCGCACGCGCAGGCGTGCGCGGCAGCCCGGCCGCCCGCCGTCGCGCTGGGCCGCACCGCACACCGCGTCGTGCCGCGCCTGCACCGATCGCCTCATCCGCCGCTGACTTCGATCTTCGCGCCCGTCGGCACCTTGACCCGCGTCACCTCCTCGCGCGCCATCGGGTCCTGCCTCACGCCCTCGTCGATCCCGAGCTTGAGCACGACGATGTCCTCGCCGTGCTGGACCACGGCGTGCAGCTCGGTCCCCGTCGGGCCGGTCCGGCACGCCACCCCGGTCAGCGCGTTCATCTCCCTGGCCGGCGTGATCACCGTGCAGGTGCCCTTGTAGCGGCCGAGCGGGTGGCTCACCTGCTTGCCGGTCTCGTCGGTCGTCGCCAGGAACACGTCGGCCATCGCCTCGCCGCCCTGGCTCTGCTTCTCGATCCCCCACGACACCGCGACCCGCTTGATGATCAGCGGCTCGCCGGTCCCCGACGACGTCGATCCGGTGCGTGCGCCGCTGCACGCGGCGATCAGTGCGAGGGCGATCACGATGCGCGTCATACCTCGCAGGCTACTACAGCAGGTAAGATGCCGGCATGTCGCTCGCCCGCCTGGTCGTGATCGAAGGTCCCGACGCCGGCCGGGAGTTCGAGCTGCCGATGCGCGGCGGCGCCGTCGGGCGCGGCGACGGCAGCCTGGTCCAGCTCACCGACCCCACCGTGTCGCGGCAGCACGGCATGATCGAGCTGCGCGATGGCGCCCTGTGCTGGGTCGACGACAGCGGCAAGCCGCGCACCCTGATCAACGGCACGCCGATCGCGCTGCACCCCCTCGAGCCCGGCGACGAGATCGCCATCGGCTCGACCCGGCTGGTCTACCTGCCCGTCGACGGTGTCGCCGTCACCCGCGCGTCGAGCCACGTCACCATGGAGGTCGGCAGCCGCCAGCTCGCCGCGCTGACCGGCGATCCCGGCGACCACCGCGCGCGCCGCTACCTCGCCGCCCTCGCCCAGCTCGGCGACCGCCTGCGCGCCGAGGCCGCCGCCGGGCGCGACGCCGTCGCGCGCGCCACCTGCGACGCTGCGCTGACCGCGCTCGGCGCCCACCGCGCCTTCGTGCTGTCCGCCTCGACCGCGCGCGGCCGCGTCACTCCCATCGCCGCCGCCGTCGGCAACGCCGAGACCACACAGCTCCAGGCCCCGGCCGATCTCGTCGACAAGGTCGTCACCGCGCGCCAGGTCGTCACCGCCGAGACCGGCGGGCGCGCCCTGATCGCCGCACCGATCCACGGCGCCGGCGACGACGTCCTCGGCCTGTTCTGGGTCGATCGCCGCGGCGCCCCGTGGGACCAGATCGATACCCTCGCCGCCGGCTGCCTCGCCCACCTCGCCGGCGCCGCGTGGGTCGGCGCCGACGCCCGCGACCAGCTCGTCCGGCGCGCCGACGCCCTCGAAGAGCAGCTCAACGGCCCGCTCGCCGACGCCGACTTCATCGGCCGGTCCGCCGCCGCCCAGCGCGTCGTCGCGTTCGTCGCCCGCGTCGCGCCGAGCGACGCCACGGTCCTCCTCGGCGGCGAGTCCGGCTCCGGCAAGGAGATGGTCGCGCGCGCCATCCACCGCGCCTCGCGCCGCGCCAAGGGCCCGTGCGTCGCCGTCAACTGCGCCGCCCTCACCGAGAGCCTGATCGAGAGCGAGCTGTTCGGCCACGAGAAGGGCGCGTTCACCGGCGCCACCGACAAGAAGGCCGGCCGGTTCGAGATGGCCGACCGCGGCACCCTGTTCCTCGACGAGATCGGCGAGCTCCCCCTCGGCCTGCAGACCAAGTTCCTGCGCGTCCTCGAGGAGCGCCGGTTCGAGCGCGTCGGCGGCCAGAAGGCCCTCGAGGTCGACGTCCGCGTCGTCGCCGCCACCAACCGCGATCTCGCCGAGATGGTCCGGCGCGGCACCTTCCGCGAGGACCTCTACTACCGCGTCAGCGTCATCCACATCGAGGTCCCGCCGCTGCGCGACCGGCTCGACGACGTCCCCCTGCTCGCCGAGTTCTTCCTCGCCCGGTTCCGCAGCCAGGCCCCCCGCCGGATCTCCGGCTTCGCCGCCGACGCCCTCGCCGCCATGACCCGCTACGCCTGGCCCGGCAACGTCCGCGAGCTGCGCAACGCCGTCGAGCGCGCCGTCGTCCTCGGCGACCGTGAGCACATCATCGCCGCCGACCTCCCGCCCCAGGTCCTCGCCGCCGCCCCACGCCGCATCCGCATCTCGCCCCCGACCCCGCCGCTCGGCTCCAACAGCATCGCCCTGCCCGCCATCACCATCGATGCTCCCCCACCGCCTCCCGCGCCTCCGCCTCCCGCCCCGCCCGCCGCCGCTCCGTCCGCCACCGCCGCACCCGCTGCCACACCTCGCCCCGCACCCGCCCGCTCGCTGCGCGCGCTCGAGAAGCAGGGCATCCTCGCCGCCCTCGCCGCCACCGGCGGCAACAAGGCCCAGGCCGCCGCCATCCTCGAGATCGACCGCTCGACTCTCTACAAGAAGCTCAAGGACTACGACATCGAAGGATAGGTCTGATTACGCTGACTTACGAACACCCGGACCCGCTGTCTCCCGCGCGTCTACCGTGATCGACCGGCGGCCGGCGAGCTTGCCGCGCTCATCGCGCACGATCTCGAACACCCGCGCTGGCTCGCTCGGAACGTGGAACGCGAGCCGGTGGTAGTCCTGATGCCACGCCTCCGGAGCTAGGTGCGCGTACGTCTTCTGCGTGATCTTGACGTCCGCGTGGCCCATGAGCTTCGACAGCCGGAAGATGTCG